>JAEYZH010000040.1 GCA_023430685.1 Pseudomonadota bacterium
GCTTCGACCTGGCCGAGCGCCCGGTACAGGCGTGCCTGCAGCACCGCGCAGTCGAAATCCTGCTCGCTCCAGCGCGCGACGCGCCCGATCACCGCACTCGCGCGTGCGTGTTCGCCGGCTTCGAGCAGGCGGCTGCCGTAGGATTGCGCGACCACCACGAGGTCGCGTGGCACGGTCCTCCTTTCGGCTTCGGCGAGCGCGGCTGCGAAGCTGCGGTCGGCATCATCGATGCGCCGTTCGGACCACGCGAGCTCGGCCTCGGCGAGCGCCGACAGCAGGCTGACGCTCGGCAGGCCCGCGTGTGCGGCCGCCCACTGCGCGAACCGGGCGGATTCGGTACGCGCGCCGGATGCGTCGCCCGAGGCGCGCAGCGCGCGTGCGAGGCCAAGCCACGCGCGCGCGCGTTCGGGCGCCTCGTCGAGCGTCGGCAAGCGCTGCACCGCGATGCGGGCTGCATCGGCGGCGGCGACGAAGTGGCCTGCCTCGAGCTCGAGCCGCGCGCGCTCGGACGCGACATCGCCCGGCAGGCCGCCCGGATCGGTCGGGTCGATGCGGCGTTCGATGTCGTCGAGCAGCGCGCGCGCCTCGCCGATGCGACCATTTGCGGCGAGCGCGCGTGCGCGCTGCAATTCGAAGCCCCCTCGGCTGCGCGGGTTCGCGATCTGCTCGCGCCGCGTCCACAGCACCTCGCTCGCGGCGAGGGCCCCCTTCGCATCGAGCAGGGCGAGCCGTGCCTTGACCTGTGCGGCCACCGTCAGCGACAGGTCGTTGATCGATCCGAAGCGCGCGAAGCGGTCCGCCGCACGCTGCAGGATCTGCAGCGCTTCGGCATGCCGGCCACGTGCGTTGTCGAGCACGCCCTCGTTGGCATCGACGCGAGCGAGCGCGAGCGCGTCGCCCGCGAGTTCGAGCGCGATGCGCGCGCGCGCGAGATCGACCGCGGCCTCGTCGTAGCGGCCGAGATTGACCAGTGCCGCCGCGCGGCCGGTATGGGCCTGCCCCAGCACGCCAGGCTCGCGCCCGGCTTCGGTCAGCGAGATCGCCTCGTCGAACGCGCGCAGCGCGTCGACGCTGCGGTCCTCGCGCACGGCGACGGCGCCGAGCAGGTACAGCGCGCTCGCGCGCAGGTTGGCGTCGTCGGCGCCGCTGGTCGCGGCCAGCAGTGGTTCGAGGACCGCGCGGGCCCGCGCCAGGCGGCCGCTGCGGAACTCGACCTGCGCCAGCCGAAGGCGCAACGCCGGCGCATCGCGCAAGGCTTCGGGCGCCACTTCGAGCAGGCGCCGCGCGGCCACGAAGTCGTCCGCGAGCAGCGCGGCTTCGACGCGTTGCTGCAATTCCGCGAGCGACAGCGGCGCGGCTGCGTCCCCCGGGCCGGGCGGTGCGTGGCCGAGCAGCACCAGCAGCCGGTCGCCGGCTTCGCGCGCGGTGCCGATCGGCTCCGGCCCCTGCGCCATCACCTCGCGCCTGCTGCCGTCGGCACCACGCAGCTCGATGTGCACCTTCCAGCCGGCGGCGCCATGTTCGGCCGTGCCCGCCGCGACGTAGCGCGCACCCGTGACCTCTCGCAAGGTGCGCGCGTCCGCGGCTGCGGGCGGGTTATCGCGCAGCAGGGCGACCACGTTGTCGCTCGCGACCACCGACTGGCCGCCGTGGCGCAGCCGCGTCGCCACGAGATCCATCAGGCCGAGGCGCAGCCAGCCCCATTCGGATCCGCCGTCGACGACGACGGGCAGCACCGCGATCGTCGCGTGTGACGGCGCGCCGGCTGCCTCGACGATCGTGGCCTCGTCCGACTGTTTCAGCGCATGGCCGATCAACCCGAGCAGGGCAAGCGCGCCGGCAACCACCCCTGCGATGCGCCAGCGTCGCCGCGGCACGCGCGTGCCGGGCGCGCGCGAAGCGCCGGACGCCGCGGATTCGTCGATGTGCGCTGCAGGTGGCGCCGGCGCCGATCCGGAAACGGGCGATAGCGGCGCCTCGATCGACAGCTCGGCGATCCAGCGGTAACCGAACCGCGGGACCGTGCGGATCATCGTCTGTTCGTTGCCGGTGTCGCCGATCGCGCGCCGCGCCTTCAGCACGGTCTGCCCGAGCAGCGTGTCGCTGACGTCGGCGCGCCCCCATACGGCGGCGATGAGTTCGTCGCGGCCGATTGCCCGGTCGCGGTGCTCGACGAGGTAGGCGAGCACGTCGAAGACCTTCGGCGACAGCGTCGCGATCGCGCCCGCGCACGACAGCTCGCGCGCGGACGGATCGAGCCGGAAGTCGCCGAAGCGGTAGACCGCGCGGGTCATCGTCGCCCGACCTCGATGCGCGCCATCGCGCGGCGCGGATTCAGGACGTGACGAGCCATGCCGCGAGGCCGAGGAAGATGCCCATGCTGACGACGTCGGTGGCAGTCGTCAGGAAGATGCTCGATGCGGTCGCGGGATCGGCGCCGAGGCGCTTGAGGAACAGCGGCACGGCCGCGCCCGCGAATCCCGACATCGCGCAACTGCCGACCATCGCGATGAAGGTGATCAGTGCAAGCATCAGCGCCTGCGGATGCTGCTGGTGGTGCGCGAGCCAGTACATGCCGGCCGCCGCGACGAGGCCGGTCAACGCGCCATTGACGAAGCCGAGCCAGCTTTCCTTCCACAGCAGGGCCGAGGTGCGCGAGGCCTTGACCTCGCCGAGCGTCATCCCGCGCAGGGTCACCGCGAGTGCCTGGCAACCGGTGTTGCTGCATTGGCCCGACAGCACCGGGATGAACACCGCGAGCAGCACGATGCGGTCGATCGTGCCCTGGAAGTAGCCGACCACGCCGGCCGCGATGAACGCGGTGACGAGGTTGAGCTGCAGCCACGGATGGCGGAAGCGCAGCGCGCGCTGCCACGGCGTCGCGAGGCGTTCTTCCTTTTCCACGCCGACCATCGCGCCGGCCTGCGCGCTGATTTCGAATGCCTGCTCCTCGAACAGCACCGATCCGCGCACGACACCGGCGAGCCTGCCGTCGGAATCGACGACCGGATAGACCGGGTAGTGCCGCCGCACGACTTCGCGCATCGCGTCGATGACGTCCGTTTCCGGGTGGAGCGCGAACGGGCGCGCGACCATCACGTCGCCGAGGCGCTGGTCCGGGCCCGCGAGCGCGAGTTCGCGGAACGCGACGACGCCCTCGAGGCGGCCTTGCGCGTCGACGACGAACACATAGGTGACGAGCGTATGCGAAACGATCGGGCGCAGGCGCTCGAGCACGTCGCCGATGCGCGTGTCGGCGCGGAACACCGCCGGCGCGGGTTCCATCAGCCGCCCGACCGTGCCTTCGGCGCATTGCTGGCCGATCAGCCACGGGCCGTCCTCGCCCTGGCCCGCGGCGAATGCGATCTGGCGCCGGCGCTCGACACCGAAGCGGTCGAGGATCGCGACCGCGCGCCCCGGACCCACCGCGCGCAGCAACTCCGCGATCTTTGTGTCGGGCAGCGCGGCGAGCCGCTCGACCGCCGCGACGGCGTCGAGCTCGCGCAGGTCCTCGGGCGACACGGAACGTTCGGACATTGCAGGATTCCCCCGGCTGGCCGCGGGATGCTAGCCCATGCGGCGGTGCGCCAGCCATGGCCGGCGGGCACGCACGCACCGCGACACCCGCATGGTTGGTGCATTCGAGTCTGGCAGAGGGTGTCGTCGGCGAAGCGACGTCGGTACGGATGGCTCGCGCGAAGGGCTCGGGGCTGAAGTCTCCCACGACAGCCTGGCGTGAAGGCACGGCCGCGCGTTCATCCGGTCTTTAGGGGGCGCGCGCGACGATGGCTGCAATCCACCGATGAGGCAGGCGCCATGAAGAACTCCGTGACTTCGAACACCGTGCTCGTCGTGGCGCTGGTCGCGCTCGCAGGTTGCGTGGCGGGTCCGCCGCGTACGCGCTACTACGACGACGATTACTATCAGCGGCGCGCAGTCTACGACTGCTCCACCTGCGGCGTGATCCGCGAAGTCGAGCGCGTCTACGTCGATGAAGGCGGCACCAGCGGCGGCGGTGCGGTGATCGGAGCGATCATCGGCGGCGTGCTCGGCAGCACGATCGGCAAGGGCGACGGTCGTACCGCGGCGACCGTAGGCGGCGCGGTCGCCGGTGGATTCGCCGGCAATGCGATCGAACGCAACCAGAACCGCGGTTACGGCGGGCGAGAGGCATGGCAGTTCACGGTGCGCCTCGACAACGGCCGCTGGGCACGGGTGACGCAATGGGATGCCTATGACCTGCGCCCGGGCGACCGCGTGATGATCCGCGACAACCGCCTGATGCGCCTGCGCTGAGTGGGCGCGCGATGCGAGTGCGGCGCCCGGGGCGCCGCACTCGCACGGGATCGGGGCTGACGAGCGCGAGAGGTCCATTCTTCAGGGACACGTGTACTTCGCGTCCTTCGCGTTCGGATCCTCCGCCAGAAGCGCGGGCAGGCGCGGCGCGACTAGTTGATCCGGTAGAAATTGTGGGCGCCGATCGTGGCGACCGGCTCGCCCTTGGCCCAGTGGGACGTGGCGTCGGCGAGGATGAAGTGGTCCGCGTCGGGAACCACGAACTGGCGCCGCGACGCCGGCAGCGACCACATCGAGATCGCGCGTCCGGCGACCTGCCAGGCCTTCTGCCATGCCTTCGGATTCGCGATCACGTAGGTCGCACGCGTGGTGCTCAGCGCGAACTGGCCTGGGGAACGCACGACCGCGCAGACGGTGTCGCCCCAACGACCGTTCTCGCGCCGGCGCATCGCGACCTCCGCGACCGCCATCTGGCCGATCTGCGACTCGCTGCGGGCTTCCAGATAGACCGTGGTCGCCAGGCAGAGCTGGTCGGCCGCGGGCTGCGGCAGGACCGATGCGAGCCACAGCAGGAAAGACAGTTTCATTCGTTACCTCTCCGTACGCGAACGGCGGGATCCGTGAGGCGCGGCAATGCCGCCTGGCCTCGTGCCTCGCGGTCACCCGCGAGCCTTTCCCGCCCTTCGTGGTGGTTGTCTACCAGCGCGTGCGCGGCCATGGCCACGCGATTCAGCGCCTGTCGGTCGCGTCTGCCACCCCGGCAGTCGCTCCGACCTCGGTTACTCGCGCCGGGGCATTCGCCTCCGGCAGTGGACCGCAGGCTACGTCGGCCGCGGCGGTGTCCGATGGTCAAGAAAACGCCCTGACTGAGCAGGGCGATCGGCGAAGCCTACGGGAACGGGGTTGGGCTTGTCCCTGAACGGGCGATTCACGTTCAGGTTCAGCTAAGGAAGTTCCCGCCGGGATCCGGGCGCGCCAGTCCGCCCCCGGCGAGCTGCAGCGCGGCCTGCGTGGCGGACGCCTCGACCACGCCGAGCGCGATCGCGGCGCCGCCACTGCGCGGTCTTGCCGCATACAGCACGCGTCCGACCGTCCGCCCGGCCTCGATCAGCGCCGTTCCCGGCGCCACCGGGGAGCCCTCGAGGCCGAGCAGGCGCAGGTGGCGCTTGTTGCCGCCGCGAAAGTGCAGGCGCGCGGCGATCTCCTGCCCCGGATAACAGCCCTTGTCGAACCGGATCGCATCGAGCCTTTCGAGGTCGAGCGCCTGCGGCACGAACTCGCCGTATAGCGCAGGGGCGAGCAGCGGCAGGCCCGCGAGGGCGTCGTCGTGGCGCCAGTCCTCGAGCACGGCGCCGTCGGCGGGCTCCGACTCCGCGGGCGCGAGCAGCGCGATGCGGGGCTGGCGCCCGGGCAGGCGGATGCGCCAGCCGTCGCGGTCGCCGACGAGGGTCCGCGCGGCCGGCGCCGCGACGTCGTCGACGTGGTGCAAGGCCCAGCCCGCGAGCGTTTCGATCCGCACCGCCGCGCGGAACACGTAGCGCGACAGCGCGGCGTGCAACTCGGCGGCATCGCCGAGCGGCAGCCATGCGAGCAGCAGCTCGGATTCGGGGCGCGCAAGAAGAAAGAACGCGCGCGCGCGACCTTGCGCATCGAGCCAGGCGCTCCATTGCCAGTGGCCGCTCGCGAGGCCGGCGACATCGCTGGTGAACTGCGCCTGCGCAAACGCGAGCGCGTCCCTGCCGCGCAGCGTCACGATCGCAGCCGGCTGCAGCAGGATCGGCATCGAAAGTCTCCCGATTGCGAAGGCCACGGACTCTACCCGGAATGCGCGCAGGCGTGCGGCCGCCGCGGCGCGAGGTTGTCACGATGATCGCAGGGGTTTAACCTTTACGACGCACCGCATCATGTCCGACACGAAGCCCGAGCCGAACACGCAGCCGCCCCCACCGCCGTCCACCGGAGCCGGCGATGTGGCCGCGAAACCGCCGGCGCAGCCTCGGGAGAGCGGCGGGCGCGAGGACGGCCTCGAGCCGACCCGCTACGGGGATTGGGAAAAGAACGGCCGCTGCATCGACTTCTGATGCGCGCCGCGCCCGCGCGCGGTCCGGTCGACACGACAACGCCAGCACGAGCCAGCCATGCCCGCTACCGCGCGACCCCTCTCACCGCACCTGTCGATCTATCGCTGGCAGGTGCAGATGACCACCTCGATCCTCCATCGCGCGAGCGGCATCGCCCTCTCTGCGGGGACGATCCTGCTGCTGGCCGCGCTGCTGGCGCTCGCCGCGGGTCCGGAGCCCTGGGCGCGCATCGTCGCGTTCTGCGACGGCTGGATCGGTCGCGTGCTGCTGCTCGGCTGGACCTGGTCGTTCGCCTTCCACCTGCTGAACGGGATCAAGCACCTGTTGCAGGACGTCGGCTGGGGCTATTCGATCCCGCAGTTCGTGCGCAACGGCTGGCTCGCGGTGATCGGCAGCCTCGTGCTGACGGCGCTGGTCTGGGCCTGCGTGCTGATGCGCACCGGAGCCGCCTGATGCGCACGCCGCTGAAGAGGGCCTACGGACTCGGCTCGGCGCGTTCGGGCCGCCACCATTTCGTCGTGCAGCGCGTGACCGCGATCGCGCTGGTGCTGCTCGGCGCGTGGTTCGCGTGGACCGTGCTGCGCCTGCTGCAACTCGACCACGCCGGCGCGCACGCGCTGGTCGCGCAACCTTGCAATGCGCTGCTGATGCTCGCGTTCGTGATCGCGACGTTCTGGCATGCGCAGCTCGGTTTGCAGGTCGTGGTCGAGGACTACGTGCACGGGCACGGCATGCAACTGGTGCTGCAGGTCGCGATCCGCTTCCTCTGCTTCCTCGGCGCCGCCGCCGGCGTGCTGGCCGTCATCCGCATCGCGCTGGGGCACTGATCGATGGAAAGCTACAAGGTCCAGGAACACAAGTACGACATCATCGTGGTCGGCGCCGGCGGCGCGGGCCTGCGCGCGACGTTCGGCCTCGCGGCGACCGGCCTGCAGACCGCCTGCCTGACCAAGGTGTTCCCGACGCGTTCGCACACCGTCGCGGCGCAGGGCGGCATTTCGGCCGCGCTCGGCAACATGGGCGAGGACGACTGGCGCTTCCACTTCTACGACACGATCAAGGGGTCGGACTGGCTCGGCGACCAGGACGCGATCGAGTACATGTGCAAGGAAGCGCCGGCCGCGGTGATCGAACTCGAGCACTACGGCGTGCCGTTCTCGCGCACCGACGAGGGCAAGATCTACCAGCGCCCGTTCGGCGGCATGACCACGCACTACGGCAAGGGCACCGCGCAGCGCACCTGTGCCGCGGCCGACCGCACCGGCCACGCGATGCTGCACACGCTGTACCAGCAGTCGCTCAAGCACGACGCGCGCTTCTTCGTCGAGTACTTCGCGCTCGACCTCGTGTTCGATTCCGATGGCGCGTGCCGCGGCGTGCTCGCGCTCGACATGTCGGAAGGCACGCTGCACCTGTTCCGCGCGCACGGCGTGGTGCTCGCCACCGGCGGCTACGGGCGCGCCTACTTCAGCGCGACCTCGGCGCACACCTGCACCGGCGACGGCGGCGGCCTCGCGCTGCGCGCGGGCGTGCCGCTGCAGGACATGGAATTCGTGCAGTTCCATCCGACCGGCATCTACGGCGCGGGCTGCCTGATCACCGAAGGCGTGCGCGGCGAGGGTGGCTATCTCACCAACTCGGCCGGCGAGCGTTTCATGGAGCGCTATGCGCCGAACGCGAAGGACCTCGCCTCGCGCGACGTCGTCAGCCGCTCGATGACGATCGAGATCCGCGAAGGCCGCGGCGTCGGTGCACACAAGGACCATATCCACCTGAACCTCATGCACCTCGGCCCCGAGGTGATCCACGAGAAGCTGCCGGGCATCGCCGAGAGCGCGCGCATCTTCGCGGGCGTCGACGTGACCAAGCAGCCGATCCCGGTGCTGCCGACCGTTCACTACAACATGGGCGGCATCCCGACCAACTACCACGGCGAAGTCGTGCGCAAGGTCGGTGGCGATCCGGACGCGGTGGTGCCGGGCCTGTACGCGATCGGCGAGGCGGCGTGCGTCTCGGTGCACGGCGCCAACCGCCTCGGCTCCAATTCGCTGCTCGACCTCGTGGTGTTCGGTCGCGCGGTCGCGCAGCGTTGCGCCGCGACGATCCGTCCCGGACAACCGCACAAGGACCTGCCGGCGTCGGCCTGCGACGCGGCGCTCTCGAACCTCGACCGCATCCGCCATGCGAACGGTTCCACGCCGACCGCCGAGATCCGCCTGACGATGCAGAAGACGATGCAGGCCGACGCCGCGGTGTTCCGCACCGCGAAGACGCTGCAGGAAGGCTGCGCGAAGATGGACAAGGTGTTCGCCTCGTTCCAGGACGTGCGCGTGACGGACCGCTCGCTGGTGTGGAATTCCGACCTCATCGAGACGCTGGAACTCCAGAACCTGCTCTACAACGCGGTCGCGACGATCAATTCGGCCGAGCAGCGCCACGAAAGCCGCGGCGCGCATGCGCGCGAGGACTATCCCGAGCGCGACGACGACAACTGGATGAAGCACACGCTGGTCAGCGTCGACGCGAACGGCAAGTGCGGCTTCGACTTCCGCCCGGTGCACATGAACACGCTCACCTGCGACGTCGAGCCGGTGCCGCCGAAGAAGCGTGTGTATTGATACGTGGTTCGTGATGGGTGATTGGTGATTCGCGTATGCAATCTGCGATGCGAACCCAGCTTTCCCGAATCACGAATCACCCATGACGAATCACGGAGCCAAGATGGCCGAATTCACGCTACCGCAGAACTCGAAGATCAAGGCCGGCAGGCATCATCCGGCGGCAGCGGGGACGAAGGAGATCCGCACGTTCCGCGTCTATCGCTGGAACCCGGACGACGGCCAGAACCCGCGCGTCGACACCTACGACGTCGACATGGCCAGTTGCGGGCCGATGGTCCTGGACGCGCTGATCAAGATCAAGAACGAGATCGATCCGACGCTGACGTTCCGGCGTTCGTGCCGCGAGGGCATCTGCGGTTCGTGCGCGATGAACATCGACGGCACCAATACGCTGGCCTGCACCAAGGCGGTCGAGGATTGCGGTTCGGGCGACGTCAGGATCCATCCGCTGCCGCACATGCCGGTGGTCAAGGACCTGGTGCCCGACCTCACGCATTTCTATGCGCAGCTCGCATCGGTCAAGCCGTGGCTGCGCACCGACACGCCACCGCCGCCCGATCGCGAGCGGCTGCAGTCCAAGGACGATCGCGCGAAACTCGACGGGCTCTACGAGTGCATCCTGTGCGCGTGCTGCACGACCTCGTGCCCGAGCTACTGGTGGAACAGCGAGCGTTATCTCGGTCCGGCCGTGCTGCTGCAGGCCTACCGCTGGATCGTGGATTCGCGCGACGAGGACACCGGCGCTCGCCTCGACGAGCTCGAGGACCCGTTCAAGCTCTACCGCTGCCACACGATCATGAACTGCGCGCGCACCTGCCCGAAGGGACTGAACCCGGCCAAGGCGATCGCGGAGATCAAGAAGCTCATCGTCGAACGCGCGGGCTGACCGATGGACGCCGACCTGCGCGTGCTCGCCTGGCCGGCATTCGCGATGGTCATGCTGACGTTCGCGGTGCAGCTGCGCATGTACGCGTTGCGCATCGCCGAGATGCGCCGCCTGCGCATCCACCCGCAGGCCGTGGCGACTTCGGCGCAGGCCGCGCAGCGCTTCGTCGACACGCGTGCGGCGGACAACTTCCGCAACCTGTTCGAACTGCCGGTGCTGTTCTACCTTGCGCTCGGCGTCGCGTTCGCGTTCCGCACCGAGGACGGCGCGCTGCTCGCCCTGGCGTGGCTGTTCGTCGCGCTGCGCGCGATCCACAGCGCGATCCATTGCAGCTACAACAAGGTCATGCACCGTTTCACCGCCTATGTCGCGGGTTCCGTCGCGCTGATGCTGTTGTGGGTGCGACTGGCCTGGCTCGTGCTCGCATGAGCGGGCTGTCGCGCCTGCGCTGGCGCGCGCGGCGCGGCACGCGCGAACTCGATCGCCTGCTCGGCTGGTGGCTCGACGATCGCCATGCGGGCGCCGATGCGACGGCACGCGCGGACTTCGCGGACCTGCTCGAGCAGTCCGATCCCGATCTCTGGGACTGGCTGACCGGCCAGTCCGTCCCATCGGAACCGCGCTTCGCGGCACTCGTCGATGAAATCCGCGCCCACCATCGCGGTTGACTACCGTCCGTCGCGCATGATCGCGCTCGCGGGGGGCGCGATCGTCCTGCTCGCCGCGGTCGCGCCGCTGCTGACCGGGTGGCCGATCGCGCCGAAGCTCGTCGTATCGCTGTGCGCGCTCGTGGCGGGCATGGTGTCCGTGGCGCGCTTCGCGCGGCCGCCGCTGCGTCGGATCGCGTACGGCGCGGACGGTTGGCGGTTGCGCGATCGCGAGCGCGAACACGACGCGGTGCTGGTCACGCACGCGCGCATCGGCCCGTTCACGGCGCTGACGTGGCGACTTGCGACGGGGCGCCGCTGGCACGCGCTGCTCGCGCCCGACAATGCCGATGCCGAAACGCGGCGGCGCATGATCCTGGTGCTCGCTCGACGCCACGCGGGCGCCGAGCGCATCGAAACCGCGCGCTGAAGCCGGCGGGAACGTTCAGGGCAGCGCGAGGCCGGCCGCGCGCAGCATGCGCGCGAGCGCGACCAGCGGCGAGCCCCACCGGCGTGGTGTGGGGAGATCGCGGCGCGGGCTGGAGATTCGTCGTGGTGGGTCTCGCGCCTGCGGCGCTGCGACCCACCCTACGCATTCGCGATCGAACTCGCGACCGTAGCGCACGACGCAACCCGTAGGGTGGGACGCAGCCGCGCAGCGGCGAGCCCCACCGGCGTGGTGTGGGGAGGTCGCGGCGCGGGCTGGAGATTCGTC
>JAEYZH010000093.1 GCA_023430685.1 Pseudomonadota bacterium
GCGCAGCACCTCGGCGAGCGCGTGGGAAGGAGTGGCCGCCGGCGCGGTCGCCGCAGGCAGGTCCGCCTGCGTGCGTGCGGGTGGCGCGAGCTCGGCCAACGCGACCGGCGCAAGTTCGACGGTGGAAAAACCCTGGTCGCCTTCAGGCGCAACGAGCGTGAACATCGCAGTGCATCCTTGTCATCGATGTTGCGGGGAAAGGCCGGCGGGTCGGATCAATCCGACGTAGAGGCCCTCGATCGCGAGCGCCTGTCGATCGGGATCCACCTCGATCGGCGCGAATTCGGGATTGGCGGGCAGCAGGCGCACGCGTCCGGCGCGTCGTTCGAGGCGCTTGACCGTGACTTCGTCGTCGACTCGCGCGACCACGATGCGGCCGTCGTCGGCCACTTCGGTGCGATGCACGGCGATCAGGTCGCCGTCGAGGATGCCCGCATCGCGCATGCTCCAGCCCACCACGCGCAGCAGGTAATCGGCGCGCGGACGGAACAGCTCCGGGTCGACGCCATGGTGGCCTTCGATGTTTTCCGTGGCGAGAAGGGGGCTGCCGGCGGCAACCCGGCCGACGAGGGGAAGCCAGGTTGCCGCCGGCGCCCGCGAGCGAAGCGGGAGGCGCAGGCCACGGTGATGCGGGAGGCGTTCGAGCACGCCCTTGCGGACCAGCGCCTCTACATAATCCTGCGCTGAGCTATGACTTGCAAGCCCAAGATTTTCCGAGATTTCACGCAGGGTCGGAGCGGCACCGTGCAGATCCAGATGGCGCCGGATGCAGTCGAGCACGCGTTGCTGGTTGGCGGTGAGGCGGACGTCGTCCATGGCGCGAATGTACGTACATACGTACGTATCCGCAAGTGCCCGCGCGAAAGTCGAAAGCTTCCTCATCCACCCCTTCGGGGCACCTTCTCCCGCGAGCGGGAGAAGGGAAAGGCAGGACCCCGCGCTCCTGCTTCCCCCGCTTGCGGGGGAAGATGCCGCGCAGCGGCAGAAGGGGGCCGCTCTTGATCTTGATCCTGATCTTCGAGGCGTGATCGAAGATCAAGAGCTTCCCTCATCCACCCCTTCGGGGCACCTTCTCCCGCAAGCGGGAGAAGGGACAGCGCAACGCCCTCAACGCAGCGGCGTCAGTTGCAGGTTGTCGATCATCACGCGCGGCGCGGTCGGCTGGCCTTGCCAGGTCGCGTGGAGGCGCAGGGTGTCGAATACCACGCCGTCGATCGCGAGCGTCGCGACCGCCGGGTTGTCGCGGTCCCCGCCGCCCGCGATCGTGAGCACGTCGCTGCCGACGACGGTGTCGCCCGACAGCGCATCGAGATGGATCTCGATGCCGCCCCAGGGGCCGTTCTCGTAATAGGCGAGCTGGACGCTGGCCGCGCGCGCAGGCGCATCGAGTTCCATCGTCGCGCGCACCAGCGCGCCGATCGAGAGGTTGTCGCCGACCACGTAGCTGGTGCCGAAGGTCAGGGTGTTCGGCGCGCTGCCGAAGTCGGGGAAATCGTTCCAGAACATCGTCGCGTTCTCGATGATGAACTGGTCGCCGACGTCGGCCGGCTCGAACGTGCTGCCGTCGGGGAACACGCCGCCGATGCCGTTGCAGTCGCGGTAGGTGATGCCTTCGTGCGTGAACGACGTGCCGAGGAAACTTTCGGCGAGGTCGTCGTAGGTCACGAGCACGGGATCGACCTGCGGCAGCTCGAAGCCGTCGCCGAAGATGCGGTCGTCGCCGGCTCCGGCGACGAACAGTTCCGCGTGCGCGGTCGGCATGTCCTCGACGCCGGCCCAGCCTCCCGCGAGCAGCACGCGGCCATCGGTGAGGCGCACCGCGGTGCCACCCATGCTCGGCGTGATGAGGTCGCCGACGTCGCTGAAGGTTCCGCTCGCAGGGTCGTAGACCTCGGCGGGCGCGATGTTCGGATCGCCCGTCACGTTGCCGTTGCCGCCGGCGACGAGCACGCGGCCGTCGGCGAGCAGGGTCGCGGTCGGATTCGCGCGTACGTGCGCGAGGCTGCCGGTCGGCGAGAAGGTGCCGGTCGCGGGATCGTAGAGTTCGGCCTGCGCGAGATAGCTCGTGTTGCCGAGTCCGCCGACGACCAGCACGCGGCCATCGGCGAGCGTCGCGATCGCGTGGTCGCCACGCGGTTCGGCCAGGCTGCCGGTCATCGTGAACTGGCCCGTGGTCGGATCGTAGACCTCGGCCGTGCCGAGCGCGCCCGAATCGTCGTAGCCTCCTGCGACGAGCACGCGGCCGTCGGCGAGTTTCGCCGCGCGCCCGCCGGGATCGCGCGGTGCGGAAAGCGGGCCGGTGGGGCTGAAGGTGCCCGTGAGTGGATCGTAGAGTTCGGCGCTCGCGAGCGTGTCGGTGGTGAAGTTGAAGCCGCCCGCGAACAGCACGCGGCCATCGTCGAGCCGCGCGACCGCGGTCACGTAGCGCGGTTCGGTCATGCTGCCCGTCGGCGTGAACTGGCCGGTCGCCGGATCGTAGATTTCGGCGCTCGCGAAGATCGTGTCGCCCTGGTTGCCGCCGCGGCCGCCGGCCACGAGCACGCGTCCATCCATGAGCGCCACCGTGGTCGGGCGCATGCGTGCATCGGCGAGGCTGCCGGTGGGCGTGAACGCGCCGGTCGCCGGGTCGTAGGTTTCTGCCGTCCCGACCACGTTGCCGGTGCCCGCGATGCCGCCGACCTGCAGCACCTGGCCGTTGGGCAGCAGCGCGGCCCCCTGGTGCGAGCGCGGCACGTTCATGTCGCCGGTCGCCTCGAACACGCCGCCGCCGTGGGCAAGGCTGGCCTGCAGGCAGGCGCCGATCGCGATCATGCGCAGGATGTTGTTCATGTCGTTCTCCGTTGCTGGCCGCGCGCGCGGCGCGCGACGGCTCGTCGCAAGAATGCGCGCGGCCACCGGCCACCGCATTCGATTTCCATGAGCCGCGCATGTGCCCGGAGTTTCGCGGCCGCAGGGGCCGGGTTTGCGCTATGTTCGGCGCGGATGACGCAGTGCACGAAGGGGATTGCGATGGAGGGATGGCAAGGCCGCGCACCTGCGGTCGGCATCGGGCGCGCGGAGGCGACGGGGCTGCTCGCGCTCGTCGGCGGCGTGCTCGCGTGGTCGGCGATCGCACCGAACGATCGCATGACCTGGCTCATGGAAATCGTCTGGGTGCTGGCGGGGATCCCGCTGCTGGTCGCGACGCGACGGCGCTTCCCGCTGACGCGCCTGCTGTACTGGCTGCTCGCCGTTCACGCGGTGATCCTCGTCTACGGCGGGCAGTACACCTACGCCGAGACGCCACTCGGCGACTGGGCTCGCGACGCATTCGGCTTCGCGCGCAACCACTACGACCGCCTCGGCCACTTCGCGCAGGGCTTCGTGCCGGCGATCCTCGCGCGCGAACTGCTGCTGCGCCTTACTCCGCTGCGCCCGGGCGGCTGGCTGTTCTACCTCGTCTGCGCCGCGTGCCTGAGCTTCAGCGCATTCTTCGAGTTCATCGAATGGTGGGCCGCGCTGATCATGGGCGGCGACGCGGACGCCTACCTCGCGACCCAGGGCGACGTCTGGGACACGCAGTGGGACATGTTCCTCGCGCTGTGCGGCTCGATCCTCGCGCAGCTCGCGCTGGCGCGCCTGCACGACCGCCAGCTCGGGCTGCGCCCGGAACGCGCCGGCGGCTGATTGCACCTTGTCATGGCGCGCGGCGGCTGCATATCGGGAGGGATGCAGGCCGACGAACGGGGAGGTTGCGATGAGGATCCTGATGGTGCTGACTTCGCATGGCGAGCTCGGGGATACGGGCCACAAGACCGGAATGTGGCTCGAGGAATTTGCGGCCCCGTATTTCGCGTTCAAGGACGCCGGCGCCGAGGTCGTGCTCGCATCGCCGAAGGGCGGGCAACCGCCGATCGATCCGCGCAGCAGTGACGCCGCCGCGCAGACCGCGGCGACGCGGCGGTTCGCGGCGGATGCGCAGGCGCAAGCCGCGCTCGCGCACACGCACCGGCTCGCCGAGATCGCGGGCCACGCCTTCGATGCGGTGTTCTATCCGGGCGGGCACGGGCCGCTCTGGGACCTCGCCGGCGACACGATTTCGCAGCACCTGGTCGAGCATGCGTACGCCGCGGGCAAGCCGGTCGGCGCGGTCTGCCACGGCCTCGCCGCGTTGCGCGACGCGCGCGGTCCGTTCGGTTTGCCGCTCGTGCGCGGCAAGCACGTGACCGGATTTTCCGACAGCGAGGAAGCCGCCGTGGGGCTCGTCGACGACGTGCCGTTCAGTATCGAGCAGATGCTGAAGGAACACGGTGGCCTGTATTCGAGCAAGCCGGACTTCGAGCCGCACGTCGTCACCGACGGACTGCTCGTGACGGGGCAGAATCCGGCCTCGTCGACCGAAGCCGCGAACGCGTTGCTGCGCCTGCTGTCGTAGGCTGGACGGCCGCAGGCCGGCCGGCGCTTGTCGCTTTTCGCTTCGCCGCGAGCCGGCCGCGCTTTCGTTTTCGCTTTTCACTTCTTGCTTCGTCTCGAACAGGAGCCGGCCGCGCTGCGCGCGTCCAGCCTACACGGCGCGTGTTCGGCGCGTGCGCGGAGGTGGCTTGCGCGATGTTTTCAAATGCGCGTGCGGATTCCCGGACGCCGCATGCTGCAGCAGGCGCCGGAACGTCGGGCATTGCAGGTGGTCAGGCGCGGGACACGCGGCTGCATGCGCGAGGCCGTCGCGCAGCGCGGCCAGCCTGCGGATCGTGAGGTCGAGCTGCTTCGCACGCGTCGCGAGCTTGCGCCTGTCGATGCGCGGGCGACCATCGGGGGCGAACATCGCCGCGATTTCGTCGAGCGAGAACCCCGCCGAACGGCCGAGCGCGATCAGCGCGAGACGCTCGATCACGCCGGCGTCGAACACGCGGCGCAGGCCGTGCCGGCCGATCGACCTGATCAATCCCTTCTGCTCGTAGTAGCGCAGCGTCGACGCGGGCAGGCCGGCGCGCCGCGCGACTTCGACGATGTCCATCGCTGCCCCTTGACTTGAAGTCGACTTGAAGTGGCATCGTACGCGCCACGCGGTCGACGCGGCAACTCGAGGAACCCCGATGGAACAATTGGCGAACGTGGTCGCGATCGGCGCAGGCGCCACGGCATTGACCGACCTGTGGGCGCTCGTGCGCTGGCGCATCGCGCGCATTTCGCTGCCGGACTGGGGCCTGGTCGGCCGCTGGTTGACCTGGATGACGCGCGGGCGGCTGCGGCACGCGTCGATCAAGTCGGCAACGCCCGTGCGTGGCGAGCGGACGATCGGCTGGATCGCGCATTACCTGATCGGGATGCTGTTCGCGGCCTTGCTACTCGCGATCGTCGGCCCGGGGTGGCTGCAACAGCCGACGCTCGCGCCGGCGTTGTTCATCGGCGTCGCGACCGTCGCGGCGCCGTTCCTCGTGATGCAACCCGCGATGGGCGCGGGGCTCGCCGCGAGCCGCACGCCGAAGCCGGCGGCTGCGCGCGTGCAGAGCCTCGTCACGCATGCGGTGTTCGGCGTCGGACTCTACGCGAGCGGCTGGCTGCTCCAGCTGCTTCGGCTGTCGTGACCCCTTCCACACCCATTCGAATTCCCAAGGAGAACACGCGATGCGATTTCCCGCCCGTCATGCCCCGATCCTGTTCGGCGCACTGCTTTCGGCGATCATGGTCGGCCTCGTCTCGGCCTTCGTGCTTGCGATCAACCACGGCATCGATGCCGGGTTCCCTGCACTCTGGCTGCGCAGCTGCATCACGACATGGCCGATCGCGTTCCCGACGGTGACCCTGGTCGCGCCGTGGGTGCGGCGCGTCGTCGCTCGACTGACGACATGAAGCGTTCCCGCACCTGGCATCGGGTGACCGGGCCATCGGTCCGGGCGCGCATCGAACTTCAGCCGGCCCTGCGACCGTCGATCAGGACCCGAGCAGGGCCGGATTGAGTCGCCACACCGCATGATTGAGGAAGGCCGCGAAGCTGACCCACGCGAGGTACGGAACGAGCAGGGCGCCCGCGAGCGGCCTGATGCGCCAGAACGCGACCAGCGTCGCGACGATCAGCAGCCACAGCACGATGATGTCGGCCAGCGCCCAGCCACCGAGGCGCCACGCGAAGAACAGCCAGCTCCACAGCGCGTTGAGCACGAGTTGCACGAGGAACAGCGACAAGGCGTTGCGCGCGCCACCGAAGCCGCGTTCGCGCCATGCGAGCCACGCGGCGATGCCCATCGATGCATAGAGGATCGTCCATACCGGCCCGAACACCGACGCGGGTGGTGCCCAGTCCGGGCGCACGAGCTGGCCGTAGAACGACTGCGACTGCGCCGACGCGACCGCACCGGCCGCCGCAGCGACGAACACGACCAAGAGCCAGGCCGCGAGGCCGAGTGCCTGTTCACGCCTCGAGAAGATCGACATCGCACGTCCGTCCGGGAATGGCAGGGCGCATTCTGGTCCGCCTGCACGTGAACCGCCGGAGAATCGATGCAGTCCGATCACGCCGCTCATGCGATCACCGGTGTCGAGCGTGCCGCGACGGTGCGATCGCGACCCTCGCGCTTGGCCGCATACATCGCCGCATCGGCCTCTGCGAGCGCGTCGTCGAGGGATTGCGTCTGCGTGGCTTCGCAAACGCCGGCACTCAGCGTGAAGCGGATCTGCGCGCCATCGGTCGCGACCGTCGTCGCGCGGCAATGCGCGAGCACGGCTTCGGCGCGTGCGAGCGCCTGCTCGCGCCGCGCGCCGGGCATCGCGACGCAGAACTCCTCTCCTCCCATCCGCGCGACGAGGTCGGAAGGCGCGGCGAGTTCGCGCAGTCGATCGCCTAGCGCCTGCAGCACGCGGTCGCCCGCGGCATGGCCGTGCAGGTCGTTGATGCGCTTGAAGTGGTCGATGTCGAGCATGATGACGCTCGCGGCGCCATCGCCGCCGCGCCAGCCGTGCGCGTGCTCGGCCGCGCGGAAGAATCCGCGCCGGTTGAGCAGGCCGGTCAGCCAGTCGACCATCGCGAGATCCTCGTTGCGTGCCGCGAGCATCGCGAACTGCAGGGCGAGGCAGGCGACCGCGAGCGCGAGCATGAACATCAGCGAGGCCACGCTGAACAGCACGCGGTGGTAACCGATGTCGAGGCGTGCGGAGGTCGGCAGCAGGCCCGCGATGTTCGCGTACGACCACGCGAACACAGCCGCATAGACCAGTACGAGCACGCGCAACCGCCGGTAGATGCGCTCGATCTCGTGGCGCGGCGGCGTGCGCAGGCTGGCCTGCAGTGCGAGCAGGAACAGGAACTGGGCGAACGCTGTGGTCAGCACGCGCATGCGCGCATTCGGCCAAACGAATTCCCACGCGATCAGCCCGGCCGCGGGGATCGCGACCATCAGCAGCGCGATCCAGGTCTGTCGACTCTGCCGGCCGAATTCGCGAAAGCCCAGCAGGAAGCAGGCGCTCGCCGCGCCGAGCGCGAGATGGTTGCCGCTGGTCGCGAGCGATTCCCACTCCGAAGGCACGCGCATCGAGAACAGGAACAGCGAGATGCCGTTGAGCAGGAAGCCCGCCGCCCACAGCTGCGCGCCCTTGCCCTGCTCGTGTCCGGCGCCGACCCAGGCGAGCAGGCCCGCGAGCATGACCTGCATCAACGCGCGACTCGCCGCGAGTGTCGGGATATCGATCGGCAGGAACAGGGTTTCCGTCATCGCAGGCCTGCACGGGGCCCACGCCCCTCTGGTGCCACTATGCCATCGCGGCACGCGCCGGATGCGCGCGTTGGCTGAACAGCCAGCGTCGTGGGCAACCGCGACCGGTGAAGGGGCCTCGGCGCGCGTTGTCGATTCCGGACGCGCCGGTTCGTCGCATGCATGCCAGATCCAGCCGGAGTCGCCGATGGAACCCGTCATCACGGTCTTCGAACATTCGCCCGACGAGGGCAGGGGACTCGCGCGCGACATGCGCGTGCGCTGGGCACTCGAGGAAGCCGGCCAACCCTACGACGTGCGATGCGTTTCCTTCGAGGCGATGAAGCAGGCGCCGCACAGGGCGCGTCATCCGTTCGGGCAGATCCCGACGTTCGAGCAGGGCGATCTCGTGCTGTTCGAATCGGGTGCGATCGTGCTGCACGTGGCCGAGCAGGACGCGCACGCGCGCCTGCTTCCGCGCAACCCGCACGCGCGTGCGCGCGCGATCGCGTGGCTGTTCGCCGCACTCGACACCGTGGAGCCGCCGATCGTCGAACGCGAGCAGAGCGACTTCGTCGACCGCGGCCAGCCGTGGTACGAGGCACGCCTGCCGATGCTCGACGACCGCATCCGCACCCGCCTGCGCGACCTCGAGACGCGACTCGAGGACGCCGACTGGCTGGACGGCGCATTCAGCGTCGGCGACCTCATGATGGTGACCGTGCTGCGCAGGCTCGAGGCGGACATGCTCGCGCAGTTCCCGAGCCTGGCGGCCTATGTCGCGCGTGGCGAAGCGCGCCCTGCGTGGCGACGCGCGTTCGATGCCCAGCTTGCGCTGTTCACCTCCCGCAACCAATGAGCCCTGCGCTCGCGAAAGGAAACGTCATGTCCACCGCACCGAAGGCGAAAGGCCCCGCTTCGTATTTCCCGTCGATCGAGAAGACCTACGGCAAGCCCGTCGAGCACTGGCTGGCGCTGCTGGCCTCGATGGATGATCGCAAGCACATGGAGATGGTCGCCGCGCTGAAGTCGGAGCACAAGCTCGGCCACGGGCATGCGAATGCGCTGGTGGCCTACCATCGCGCGCAACGTGGCGATTGACGCGCGCAACCGCCTGCGAACGGTGGCGTCGGCGTCCGCGTCGCCCCGGTTCAGCGCTTCGCGGCATCCCCGGGCCTGCGAGGTTCGGCGGCAGCGCCGGTTGCCGTGGCTGCCTGCGGCGCGCCGGGGCGCTGAGCTTCGAACTGTCGCACCCAGAAACCGCTGACGATCTCGTTGAGCCGGTTGCTCTCGCCGTTCAACAGCACCACGAGCCCGCGTTGCAGCCTGGGCGAATAGCTGATGGTGCCGACGTAGCCGCGGACCCAGCCCGAGTGCAGCACGAGGGTGTCGTCGCCGATGCGATAGATGCGCCAGCCGAGCCCGTAGTGCGCGCTGGCCAGCACGTCCTTCCAGTACCGGTGGCCCATGTCCTTGGGCGTCGACACGCGCGGCGTCGTCAGCGCGTCGACCTGCGCGGGATCGATCACCTGCGGATAGCGCCCCATCTGCGCGAGCGTCCACTGCGCAAGATCGAGCACGCTCGCGTTGATGCCGGCCGCGGCCGCGAGCTGGTAGTAATCGTTGGTGACGTCCACGCGGCGCCAGGTTTCGCCCTTGCGCGCGTGCGGCAGTGCATGGTCGGGCGACGCGAACAACGCCTCGCGACCAAATGATGCCGTGCGCATCGCGAGCGGCGTGAAGATGCGTTCGGCGACCTGCGCCGCGTAGTCCTTGCCGCCGGCCTGCTCGATCGCCTGCGCCGACAATGCGTAAAGGATGTTCTGGTAGCCGTAGCAGCGCCCGGGCGCGCAGCCGGGCGCCAGCGTGCGAAATTGCGGCAGGATGCGATCGAGCGGCTGGCCGGCGTCGACGAGATTGTCGAACGCATTCGGCACGAGACCACTCGACTGGCCGAGGATGTGCTGCAGCTGCAAGCCGCGTTGCGCATCGCCGCGCAGCCTGAACGCCGGCGCGAACTCGGCGATCGGCTGGTTCCAGCGAAGCTTCCCTTCGTCGACGAGGATCGCCGCGAGCCCCGCCGCGAACGTCTTGGACAGTGACGCGATGCGGAACACCGTGCCCGGACCGACCGGCTGCGGATCGTCCAGCGCGCGCACGCCATGCGCACCGGTGCGCGCGACCTCGCCATCGGCGATGATCGCCCAGGCGCCACCCGGAATGCCGGCGTCGTCGAGGATCGCATCGAACGACGCATCGAAGCCCGCGCCGACGCCCGATGGATCAGGCGACGCGGGCAAGGCGGTGGTGAGCGGGAGCAGGGCAGTGAGCCCGATCAGCAGGCAGGTAAAGAGAGCGGTGCGCATCGGCGGCATCGGGGGTCGTGATCGGCGCGTCGGGGACGCAATCCGCGAGCGTAGCCGATCCGTTGCGGCAGCCCGCGATCGAATCCCGCATCCGCGCCATCGCGTGCCGATGCGCCGAGGCGGTTGCACCGCATGGCTCGAGCATCGACCATGTCGCCTTTCCCTGCATCCGGAACCCGCGCCTCGTGAATCCAGCCCGAACCTGGGTCCCGCCGCCGTTTTCGCGGCTGCCGCTGCGCTTCGATGTCGACGCGTTGCGTGGTGCCCTCGCGCTGCTTCCGAGCGACGCCTGGCGCCCGCATTTCAACACCGGTTACTACGAAGGCGACTGGAGCGGAATCGCGTTGCGTGCGCACGACGATGCATTCACGCCGCTTGCGCCCGGCCAGGGCGAGGCGCGACCGACCGCGCATTGCGACGCATTCTGGCAAGCGCAACTGGCCCGCCTCGACACCGCGCTGCACAGCGCGCGCCTGCTGCGCCTCGGCCCTGGCGGGCGCATCCGCGAGCATCGCGACTACGATCTCGGCGGCGACGATGGCGACCTGCGCATCCACGTTCCGATCGTTACCGACGAGCGCGTCGATTTCCTGCTCGACGGCCGCAAGGTGCCGATGCAGGCCGGCGAATGCTGGTTCCTCGACCTGTCGAGGCCGCATCGCGTCGAGAACCACGGCGGGCTCGCGCGCATCCATCTCGTCGTCGATTGCGCGCGCTCGCCGTGGATCGAGGCGCAGATCGATGCAGGCCTCGCCGACACGCCGCCGAGCCAGCCGAGCCGCGGCAGCGAAGCATTCGCTGCGTTTCGCGCACACGTCCATGCGCATCCGGCACTCGAGGATGAGCTCGCCACGCTGACCGACACCGAAGCATTCCTCGACGCCGTGCTTGCATCGGCGAGTGAAGCGGGATTCGGCTTCGAGCGCGAAGAAGTGCGCGTCGCGATGGCGCAGGCGCGGCGCGACTGGGTCCGGCAATGGCGGGCCTGAACCAGGCAACGCACGACTGGAGCGACTGGCTGCCGATCCGGGTGTCGCGGTCGGATCGCGAATGGGCGATCGACTGGTGCCGCTTCGGCCAGCAACCATTGTGCGAGCCGTTCTTCCGCGACAGCGTCGAGGTCGCACTGCGTCGTCCGTTCAACCTCGCATTCGGAAGGCGGACCGGCTTCGATGCCCTGCTCGAGTGGCAGGCACGCAGCCCCGGGCTCGCGCCGACTGCATTCGTGCTGCACGCATCACGCTGCGGCTCCACGCTGCTCGCGCAGGTGCTCGCGGGACTGGGGAGCCACGTCGTGTTGTCCGAGCCCCCGCCGCTCGACGCGGTATTGCGCGCGCATCACGGCGATTCCTCGGTCGCCGATACGCAGCCGGCCTGGATCGCGGCGCTGCTCTCCGCCTGGGGCCAGCGCCGGCGCGGAACCGAACGCGCGCTCGTGGCCAAGCTCGATGCCTGGAACATCTTCGAGCTGTCGCTGTTGCGCCGCGCATTCCCCGATACGCCATGGATCTACCTCTACCGCGATCCGCTCGCGATCGTCGCATCGCATCTCGAAGAACCCGGTCGACACATGGTGCCGGGTCTCATCGGCGCATCGCCGCTCGCGATGGCGATGGACGAACACGCGATGGTGTCGCGCGCCGAGTACGTCGCACGCGTGACCGGTCTCCTGCTCTCAACCGGACTTGAACAGTGCGCGACGCACGGCGGCATAGCCGCGAACTACGACGAACTGCCCGAAGCGATCGGTGGCCGTCTCGCCGGCGTGCTCGGACTCGATGCCTCCGATGCGGCACGCGCGCGCAGCGGTCTGCAGCGCCACTCCAAGCGCCCGCGCGAAGCGTTCGAGTCGGACGACCTGCGCAAGCGCGAAGCGGTAGGCGAGCCCGTGCGCGAACAGGTGGCGCGGTGGGCGATGCCGCCATACCTCGCGCTGGAACGGTTGCGGGCGCAGCAGCGCGCGTGCAGCGAACTTCACGCCGGGGGTTCCACGCGCTTGGCGCCGCCGATGTAGCGAGCCGCGGCGATCCGGTCGCGCTCCGCCTCCGCTCGCACCCAGTCGCCAAACCTGGCGATCTTGGCGCTGTCGTGGCGCGCGACGGGAAAGACGAACCAGAATGATCGGCCATCCGAGGCAACGAGGTCGTGGGCGGGTACCAGCCGTCCGGCCTTGATCTCGTCGTGGAACAGGATCGGTGATCCGATCGCGATGCCGTGGCCGGCGACGGCGGCCGCGATATCGAGGTACTCGGCCGACAGATGGGTGCCGAAACGTCCGGCCAGTTCGACATGGCTGAAACCGAGCGCGCGGTACCAGAGCATCCACCAGTCGCTACGGCCGAGCAGCGGCACATGCAGCGGGCGATCGGGATCGGCGATGCCTCCGGCTGCGGCCTTGAGCTCCGGCGCGCACAGCGGCATGAAGAGGCTCGGGAACAACTCGATCGCGCACAGTCCGGGCCAGCGACCGTGCCCGTTGCGGATCGCGACGTCGAAGCGCCCCGCGCCGAGATCCTGCGCTTCGGGCGACAGGTCGATGTCGAGCGCGATGTCAGGGTGCTTGTTGCGGAACCGCCCGAGCTTCGGCGTGAGCCAGCTCGTCCCGAGCGTCGGCAACGTCGTCAGGGAAAGCCGTGCTTCGTCCGCGCTGGCGGCCAGCATGAAGCTGGCGCGCAGTGCTGCAAACGCGTTGGTCGCCTCCTGCGCGACGAGCTTGCCCGACGCCGTGAGCTCGACGCGCTGTGCATGTCGCACGAACAGGCGCAGGCCGGTCTGTTGTTCGAGGCGCCGCACGTGGTAGCTCACCGAGACCGACGTGGTATCGAGCTCCTGCGCGGCCTTCGCGAAACTGCCGAGGCGCGCCGCGGCTTCGAAGGCCCGGATGGCGACGAGCGAAGGTAACCGGGGCGGTCCGAGCATAAGTCCGGCTTAGCCTGAGGGTCCACATTCGAATGGTCAATGCCCGTGGCGCCGCCGATCATGCGCGTGCATCTTCGCGCAGCCACCGAACGGATCTCTCCGATGACTCGCCAGACCATGGGTCCATTTTCCCGCCGCACGTTCATCAAGGCGCTGACGATGGCCGGCGGAGGGGCGGCGCTCGGCCTGCCCGCGTGGGCAGCGGCCCGAACGGCCTTGCACGGCGCAGGCGCAGGGGCCGCCGGCAGCGACCCGCACTCGCGCGACTGGAGCTGGCTGGTCGGGAATTGGGATGTCCGGCACAGCCGCCTCAAGGAGCGGTTGGTTGGGGATACCCGCTGGGAGGCGTTTCCCGGAAAGAGCGCGCTCTGGCTTGTGATGGGAGGACTCGGAACGGTCGACGACAACATCCTCGACCTGCCGGGCGGCTCCTATCGCGGACTCACGCTTCGCGCATTTGATCCTGCAAGCGGCAAGTGGGCGATCTGGTGGCTCGACGGGCGCAAGCCCGCGAGGCTGGACCCGCCCGTACTCGGCACGTTCGATCGCGACGTCGGCACGTTCATCGGGCGCGACACCTACAAGGGCCGGCCCATCACGATGCGGTTTCGCTGGCGCGACATCCACGGCGCGCGTCCGTGGTGGGAACAGGCGTTTTCCACCGACGAAGGCGAGACCTGGGAGGTGAACTGGCGAAACTACTTCACGCGCACGTCCGCCGAGCCGTCATCGCTCGCGATGCTGGCGGACAAGCCGCGCGATTTCGATTTCCTCGTCGGAAGCTGGCAGGTGCAGCATCGCCGTCTCCGGCATCGACTGGCCGGCAGCGACGAGTGGGACCGCTTCGATGGCACCTTGGTCAACTGGCCGGTGCTGGGCGGGAAAGGCAACGTCGGCGACAACGTCATGAACCTTCCGAGCGGAACGGTGCGCGGCGTCGGGTTCCGCTCGTTCGACGCCGACAGCAGGCAATGGAACGGCTGGTGGATCGACAGCCGTTCGCCGTCGACGATCGGCCCGCCGGAAGTGGGCGGCTTCGCCGGCGGCGTCGGCACCTTTTACGGCGACGACACGCTCGACGGTCGGCCGGTGAAGTCGCGCGTGGTCTGGTCGCACATCACCGCGAAGTCGCTGCGCTGGGAGCAGTGGGCCTCGGCCGACGGCGGAGCGACTTGGGAGGCGAACTGGGTCAGCGAGCTGGTGCGAAAGGAATAGCAGACGACTGCGACGGTGCAGTCATCCGGGAAACTCAAGGGCAGATTCCGTCGCACAGTGAAGAGTGATGGCGCCACGCGCATTGCGCCCGACCTTGAATACGTGACCGTATCGGTCGGGCCCCAGAGCCCAGAATACCGTGCTGGCCGATTCCCGTAACGCAAGGACCTTCTTGAACGCATTACGCTCAGGGCCTCTCATACGCATCTCCACGTCCGCAGGAGTGTCGAGGTGCTGTTGCATGAACTTCAACAACATTTCGACCTCGCGTTCCGTTTTCTTGACCTCGCACACGACTGCTTCTAGCTTGTGAGTCCTGTCGTAGGCCACGAGATCAAAGGCCCATGTCTTGGACTGGAGGCCCAGCTGGCCTGCCGGCCATTGAAAATCCCTGTGAAGGCGACGCAGCCCACCGATCGTGATGATCGGCTCGATCCAGAGGCTGACCTTCCGCGGAATGCTGGCTCTCGGCCCTTGCCAGAAGATTTGCTCCTTGGCCTTGCTTCGGGCAGCGGAAAAGAATCCGCACTGATGAGTGACCAACCCCAGGTCGATGGCTTGCATGAAGTCACACGCGTCGGCTGCGCTGAGCATGCGAATGGCCCTGCCATCAAAGCCATCGTGCGAATAGCCCCTGGCTTGACAGAAGGGTGTCAACCAGTCGTTCAGATGTCTGGCAGTGAACTCATCTAGCGCTTCCGTTGGGTCCTGATCTGTCTCCATCCAGCGGAGTCACAAGGGCCTGTTAGCTGACAGGTTAATAACCTCCGTCCCCTTGTTGCCCTTTTCGGTCATTCCTCCTCCTCAGGAAACAATCGGTAAAAAACATCCTCGAAAACCGCGCCGATCAGGCGCCTTCCGCTGCGCCATCCCGACTCGCCGAAGCCCGTTGCCTTTGCCAGCAGCTTTCCATCGGGTGAGACGACACGAACTTCCAGGCTGCCCGTTCCGACGGTAGTGGGCGTCATGATGACCGAATGTCCAATTGAGGTCGCGATGGCACCTGTGGACTTCACCTCTGAGTTTCCGACGACGACCACGAAGAAGGATTGCACGCCCAAAGCTTCCGCGATCTGAGCCCGATTCGCGTCCGTTAGTTGGTCGGTCCCTGACTCCAACAGGGCTTGCGATACCGTCTGCGAATCAACTGAAAGGACAGGTGGTTCGTGCTCAGCGAAGTATTCAGCGACGACCTCATTGAGCCATGCACAATCAAAATCAGGCGGACAAACGGAGGGGGCGATGGCGATCTTCCCGGCGACACTGGGCCAGTCTTTTGCGGTTATTGCCTCGACTTTGTATGCCACCGCTGCCGGTGACGCTGCCAACAGGAGCACGGCTGCGGCAATTCCTTTGAACTTCATGTGGATCCTCCTGATGATGGGCGGAACGTCCGCCGGAGCTGCAGGCTGGCGTAGCGATCATGTCAAAAAAAAGTGACGCGATCGAAACACCGAATGCAATACGCCCATTTCACGCACTGGACAAGATTCCGAGTTGAGTCAAGCTAGGGTCCGGAGGAACCATCCGTGTCAAACCGCAATTCCGCCCCCTTGCCCGTAACAAGCAAACAAGACCGCCGCGAGGATCCGCGCGCGGTCAACGGGTCTTATTTTGTCGGTGCAGGTATGGCGCGTCGACGTCGCATCCGATGATACCCGTCGCGGACAGGTCCGAACCTTCGGCCCTGCGGCGGCATAGTCTGACCTTCTTCGGGGGGGTGGGTACCGGAAAGGCAGGGTCAGTCAGTCTAGAAGGCGAGAACGCCGCGGCAGCTTTCGCTATCGCGGCGTTCGGAGTGAAGCAGGACGCCGGGACGTCAGCCCGCCTTCTTCTTCGCCAGCTTGAGCCAGGTGTCGACCACGGTATCGGGATTGAGCGAGACGGACTCGATGCCCTGGTCCATCAGCCATTCCGCGAGGTCGGGGTGGTCGCTCGGCCCCTGGCCGCAGATGCCGATGTACTTGCCCTTCTTCCTCGCGGTCGAGATCGCCATCGCGAGCAGCTTCTTGACCGCGGGGTCGCGTTCGTCGAACAGGCTCGCGACGATCGCGGAGTCGCGGTCGAGGCCGAGCGTGAGCTGGGTCAGGTCGTTGGAACCGATCGAGTAACCGTCGAAGATATCGAGGAACTCGTCCGCGAGCAGGGCGTTCGAGGGCACTTCGCACATCATGATGACCTTGAGGCCATGCTCGCCCTGCTTGAGGCCGTGCCTGGCGAGCACCTCGATGACCTTGCGGCCTTCGGCGAGCGTGCGCACGAACGGGATCATGACCCAGGCATTGTCGAGGCCCATGGTCTCGCGCACCTTCTTGACCGCGCGGCATTCGAGCGCGAACGCGTCCTCGAAACTCGGGTCGACGTAGCGGCTCGCGCCGCGGAAGCCGATCATCGGGTTCTCCTCGTGCGGCTCGTAGCGCTTGCCGCCGATCAGGTTCGCGTATTCGTTCGACTTGAAGTCCGACAGCCGCACGATCACCGGGTTCGGCGCGAACGCGGCCGTGATCGTCGCGATGCCCTCGGCGAGGCGATCAACGTAGAAGTCGACCGGGCTCGCATAGCCCGCGATGCGCTCGTCGATGAGGCGCTTGGTCTCGGCGTCCTGCTTGTCGTATTCGAGCAGCGCCTTCGGATGCACCGCGATGTGGCTCGCGATGATCATCTCGAGGCGCGCGAGGCCGACGCCCGCGTTCGGCAGCATCGCGAAATCGAACGCGCGCTCGGGGTTGGCCACGTTCATCATGATCTTCAATGGTGCCGGTGGCATCGCGCCGAGGTCGGCGGTGATGCGCTCGAACGGCAGCTTGCCTTCGTAGATGAATCCGGTGTCGCCCTCTGCGCAGGAGATCGTGACTTCGGCGCCGTCGGGGATCGCATCGAGCGCATTGCCGGTGCCGACCACCGCGGGCACGCCGAGCTCGCGCGCGATGATCGCGGCGTGGCAGGTGCGCCCGCCGCGGTTGGTCACGATCGCGGCGGCGCGCTTCATCACGGGCTCCCAGTCGGGATCGGTCATGTCCGCGACGAGCACGTCGCCGGGCTCGACGCGGCTCATGTCCTTGATCGAGCGGATTACGCGTGCCTTGCCCGAGCCGATCTTCTGGCCAATCGAGCGGCCTTCGGCGAGCACCTTGCCGCGCTGGCCGAGCTGGAAGCGCTCGATCTGCGTCGCATGGCTGCGCGACTTCACCGTCTCGGGGCGCGCCTGCACGATGTAGAGCTTGCCGGTCACGCCGTCCTTCGCCCACTCGATGTCCATCGGGCGGCCGTAGTGCTGCTCGATCACGAGCGATTGCTTCGCGAGCTCGTGCACGTCCGCGTCGGAGATACAGAATCGCGCGCGATCGGCCGCGGGCGTGTCTTCGACGCGTACGCGCTCGCCCGGCTTGTCCGAATACACCATGCGCTGCTGCTTGGCGCCGATCTGGCGCCGCAGGATCGCGGGCTTCCCGGCCTTGAGCGTCGGCTTGTAGACGTAGAACTCGTCCGGGTTGACTGCGCCCTGCACGACCATCTCGCCGAGGCCGTAACTGCCGGTCACGAACACCGCGTCGCGGAAACCCGATTCGGTGTCGAGCGTGAACAGCACGCCCGACGCGCCGACGTCGGAGCGCACCATGAGCTGCACGCCGGCCGAGAGGAACACGTCCTCATGCTTGAAGCCGTGGTGCACGCGATAGGCGATCGCACGGTCGTTGTAGAGCGAGGCGAACACTTCCTTGACCTTGTGCAGCACGTCGTCGATGCCGACCACGTTGAGGAACGTTTCCTGCTGGCCGGCGAACGAGGCGTCGGGAAGGTCTTCGGCGGTCGCGGAAGAACGCACCGCCACGGCGATGTCGGTCGATCCTGCATCGGCACAAAGTTTCACGTATGCGTCGCGGATCGCCTGGTCGAGCTCGGCCGGCAGCGCGGTGTCGACGATCCAGCCGCGGATCTCGGTGCCCGCGCGGGTGAGCGCGTCGACGTCCTCGACATCGAGCGTCGCGAGCCGGTCCTGGATGCGCCGGGCGAGGCCGCTCTTCTCGAGATAGTCCTGGAAGGCCTGCGCGGTGGTCGCGAAGCCGCCCGGCACGGAGACGCCGAGCTGGGCGAGGTGGCCGATCATTTCGCCGAGGGAGGCGTTCTTTCCGCCGACCTTGCCGAGGTCGGACATGCGCAGCGAATCGAGCCAAAGCACCAGGTCGCTCAAGGGAATCTCCGGAACCATCGAGGGGAGCGCGGCAGCGCCGCGCGAAACGCGGATTTTCGGGCTTCGCGCGCGCGCGGGCAAGGGAAACCGGGTCGCGGCGGGGTCGGATCGCCGAAGATCGGCTGTTATCCTGCCCGGATGACGACACCGCGCTACCTGTTCCGCGACTTCAGCTTCGATCCCGCCGCGCGCGAGCTGCGCCGCGCGGGCGAGCTCGTCGCGTTGCCGACCAGCGCGCTCGACTGCCTCGCGTGGCTCGTCGCGCATCGTGACCGCGCCGTTGGCCGGGACGAGCTGATCGCGGCGGTCTGGGGGCGTGCCGACGTCGCCGACGCGTTGCTCGCGCAGACCATCCTCCGGATTCGTCGCACGCTCGGCGACGCAGGCGCCGAGGACTCGGCGATCCGCACGATCGCGCGCTTCGGTTATCGCTGGGTCGAGCCGACGCGGCTCGACGACCACGCGCCGGAGATGGCCGCGCCGCCTGTCGCGGTGGCGGCGCCCGAGCCCGACGTGGAGGCACGGATCAAACGCGCACCGCCGCCGACGTATCCCTCGTCGCGTTCGCGGCTGCGCCCCGCGATGCTCGCGGCGCTGCTGCTCGCGTTCGGGCTCGCGGCCTTCGCGATCTGGAGCTGGGGCGGGCGTACGGTCGGCGACAGCGCCGTCGCCGGTGCGCCGATCGCCGGCGCCGCGCAGGCGGTGGTGTTCCCGGCCGACACCGACGACCTCGAGGAGTGGAGCTGGCTGCGCCTCGGCCTCATGGACCTGGTCGCCGGTCGCCTGCGCCAGGCCGGCATCACGACGCCGACCAGCGAGAGCGTGCTCGCATGGCTGCGCGGGCGGCCCGCTGATGCGCCGCGCGATGCGATCGATCCCGAACTTGCACCCGCCGACGCGTTGCGCGTGCGTCCGTCGGCGCGCTTCCGCGACGGCAGCTGGACCGTGCAGCTCGCGGCGAGCGGCCCGCGCGCGATCACGGTCGAGGCGGCGGATCGCGACGTGCTCGCTGCGACGCATGCGGCCATCGACCTGTTGCTCGTGCGCCTCGGCCATGCGCCGCCGCCCCGGCGCGAGGCCGGCGCGCTCGCGCTCGATGAACTCATGCAGCGCACGCGCGCGGCGATCCTTTCCGATCGATTCGACCTCGCGCAGCAGCTGATCCTGCGCGCCGGGCCCGCGCTGCGCGAACAACCGGTCGTCGAGCTGCGGCTCGCGCAGATCGACATGGGGCGCGGCGACTACGCGGCGGTCCAGCGCCGGCTCGGTCCGCTGCTCGACAAGGTGCCCGCGGACGAGGACGCCACGCTGCGAGCGCGCATCCTCAACACGCTCGCGAGCGCGGAAGCGCGGCGTGGGCTGCTCGTCGAGGCCGATGCGACCTACGCTGAAGCGGCCGAATTGCTCGCCGACGGCAGCGATCCGGTCGGTCGCGGTCTCGCCTGGATGGGCCTTGGTTCGGTCGCATCGTGGCGCGGCGACGTCGAAGCCGCGGCTGCGCACATCGCGCGCGCGCGCGTCGAACTCGAAGCGGGCGGCGATGCACTGACGCTCGCACAGGCGGACATGAACCTCGGGCTGCTCGCGATGCAGCGCCGGAAGCCTGCCGACGCACTGCCGATCCTGCGGCGCGCCGAACAGCGCCTCGCGAAACTCGGCGCGCGCGAGGAACTCGCGTTCCTGCGAATCGAGATCGTCGCGGCAAACCTGCTGATGCTGGACGCGGTCGCGGCGCGCGTGCAGAGCGACCTGCTGTGGCCACCCGAGGCGCACTCGGGCAATGAACGCGTGCGTTGGCAGCTCGTGCTCTCGCGTGCGGGCGTGTTGGCGGCCGAAGGCCGGCTCGACGACGCGGAGGCCTTGCTCGGGCGCATCGAGGCACGGTCGTCGCCGACCGAAGATGCCGACGTGCGCGCGCTCGGGCTCGCGCTGCAGGCGCGCATCGCGCATGCGCGCGGCGCTCCCGAACGCGCCGCAGTGCTCGCCGAGGCCGCGTTGACGCCGGCACTCGAAGCCGCATCGGCCGATGCCTGGCTCGAACTGCTGCAACTTCGCCTGCAGTCGCTGCAACAGCTCGGCGACGTCGCGGGCGCGGCGAGCGAACTCGCGCGAATGGAAGCCTGGGTCGAGGGGCATCCGGGCGACTGGAGCCGGTTGCAGCTGGCGCTCGCGTCCGCGAACCAGGCCGTGGCCGAACAGCGCGAGGCCGACGCGCTCGTCGCGTTTGCCGACGCGGCGGCGCGTGCAACGCGGCTCGGCGTGCCCGAGGACGTGCTCGCGGTCGCGCAGGCGCGCGTGCCGGTCCTGCTCGCGCAGGGCGAGCCCGCGCGCGCGAGCGAGGCC
>JAEYZH010000127.1 GCA_023430685.1 Pseudomonadota bacterium
GCATCAGCTGCAGCGCGCGCAGGTCCGCGCCGTGGTTGAGCAGGTGGGTCGCGAACGAATGGCGCAGCACGTGCGGCGAGATGCGCGCCGCGGGGATCCCGGCGACCAGCGCATGGCGCTTGACCAGGGTCCAGAACATCTGCCGCGTCATCGCCGCGCGCCGGTTGCTGACGAACAGCGCCTCGCTGCGCCCGCCCTTGAGCAGCTGCGGCCGCGCGTCCGCGACGTAGCGCGCGAGCCAGTGCGCCGCCTCGTCGCCGAGCGGCACCAGCCGCTCCTTGCCCCCCTTGCCGACCACGCGCAGCACGCCCTGGCGCAGGTTGACCTGGGTCGCGGCGATGCCGACGAGTTCGCTGACGCGAAGGCCCGTCGCATACATGAGCTCGAGCATCGCGCGGTCGCGCAGGCCGAGTGCGCTGTCGGTCGGCGCCTGCAGCAGTGCTTCGATCTCGCGTTCCGACAGCGCCTTGGGCAGGCTGCGCGGCAGCTTCGGCGCATCGACGAGCAGGGTCGGGTCCGCCTCGATGCGGCCATCGCGCACGAGCGTGCGATAGAAGTGGCGCAGGCTCGACAACAGCCGCGCGTTCGAACGTGCCTTGTGCCCGCTGCCGCCGTCGGCTTTCCCACGGCTGCGCTGGCCGAGGTAGGCCTGCAGGTCCGCGCGCGTGGCGCCCGACAGCGAGCCGCCGCGCGTCGCGAGCCAGCGTGCGAAGCCCTCTAGATCGCGTCGGTAGCTCGCGAGCGTGTTGTCGGCGAGGCCGAGTTCGGACCATGCGCGCTCGATGAACGCGGCGATCGCAGCCGCATCTTGCGCGGCCACCGGCGCCGCGAGCGGACGGCCGCGACGTCGCGGTGCGGCGGCCGCCGCGTTCGGCGCTGGGACGGATTTCGGGTTCATCGAGGCCTGGCTGCGCTTGCGCGGTCGAGCCTAAACCGCGAACCTGCGCGCCGTCATCCCCAAGCCCGATCCCGATGCCCACTGCCACGCCGGCGCCGCTGCACCTGCGCCTGTCCGCGCTCGCCTACGACCTGTTCCCGCTCGCCGCGTTGTGGATGGCGACCGCGGGCCTGGTGCTGTTCGCGGTCCACGGCGACGTCGATGTCGCGCATCCGCCGGCCGGCTACCGGCTCACGCTGCAGCTCGCCTTGCTCGCGGTCAGCGCGGGCTACTTCGTGCTGTCCTGGACGCGCGGCGGCCAGACGATCGGCATGCGCGCGTGGCGCATCCGCATCGTCGCGGCGGACGGCGGCGCCCTGCCCTGGCCGCGCGCACTCCTGCGCTTCGGCGTCGCGTTGCTCTCGCTCGCCGCGTTCGGCCTCGGATTCCTCTGGTGCCTCGTCGACGGCGAACGCCGCGCGTGGCACGACCTCGTCGCCCGCTCCGCGTACGTGAGGGTGGCGAAAGCGGCAGCGGCGAAAGCGAAGGACTGAATCGCGAAGCCGACGAAGGCAAGACTCCGGGATGAAGCGAACATCGAAGCGGACAGCTTGAAACGCGCAGCGTGGGTGCCGTGCCTGGATCCAGCGATCCTCGGCTTTTCGTCGCGTGCTTCGTGCGCTTCGCGTTCGAGGCCTTCAGACCTCGCGGAGCGCTAGGCAGCGAGCGCCTTGGCGACCATCGCTTCGATTGCGTCGAGGTCGGGGATCACCGCGCGGTCGTCGCGCACGAGCACTTCGGCGCGCACGCCCGGGGCGTGCGGGTGTTCGTCGCTGGTCGGGATCAGCAGTTCCTGCGTGATCGTGGTCAGGCGCGGGAAACCCTGCGCGAGCAGCGCGAGGAACGGCATGCCGGCGTGGCCACCGAGCGCCTTCAGCACCGCGACGCGCGCGTTGGAGCGGCTTTCGTCCTCGAGCTGGCCGGTCAGCATCGGGAACGAGAACAGCGGCAGGCGCCAGCCGCGCCAGGGCAGGCGACCGAGCAGCCAGGCCGGCGCGTTCGCGACCTGCTCGGGCTTGGTGTAGCTGATGACCTCGGCCACGGTCGCGTTCGGCAACAGCACGCGGCCGTTGCTGACGGGGACCATGACCCCACGGATTTCGCGCGGCAGTTCGTTCATCTCACGACTTCCCGATGGGCGACCGCGGTGCGATCGCGATGATGCGACGGCGCCCGCCGCGCGTCGCGCAGTCGGGGCGTCCGGCGAGGCAGGCAGGGGTTCATGTGCCGCCGGCGATCAGTTTCGCGGCGAGCTCTTTCGGCGAACCGCTGAAGCTCACGACGCCGGTTTCGGTGACCGCATCGATCATCGTGCTGACCACGGCGCTTTCCTGGCTCTGCGTGTAGACACGCCCGCCCTTCGCGGCGAGTGCGCTGCATCCGCGCACTGCATCGTCTGAAACGCCGGAGAAGATGATCGCGCCGGCGGCATCGCCGTAGCGCTCGGCGACGTCCTCGATCACGCGGTCGATCGACGGGCTGTACGGCAGTTCTTCTGCAAGGCGCTCGAGCACGACCACGCCATCGGTGCCGACCTGCAACCGGTGCGTCAACGGCACGATCACGACTTCGCCGTGGCCGACGCGCTCGCCGTGGGTCGGCGTACGCACGGTCAGGACCGTGGACTTGGACAGCTGGCGCGCCATCATGTCGACGAACTCGGCGCCGAGGTGCTGCGCGATCAGGAACAGCGCCGGGTGGTTGCGCGGGAATTCGGCGAGGAATTCGCGCAACGCTTCCGGTCCGCCGATCGACGCGCCGAGCACCCAGACCGTGCGCACCTTCGCGGTGGGCACCGCGTCCGGATCCAGCCAGGTTTCGGTCTCGGGGCGCTCGATCGCGGTGGGCGCGACGGCTTCCTCGAGCGGGATCAATTCAAGCGAGAGTCCGCCCGTGTTGAACTCCTCGGCGCGCGGATCCTGCGCGTCCTCGGGCGCGAGATACTCCGCGGGACTCATCGTCTCGATGCCGAAATCGGCGGGTTTCGCAGGCACGGGAGCCACGTCGACGCCACCTTCGACGACGTCCTCGAGGCTCCAGTCGAGCGGTGCCGACACCTTCGGCGCGGCGCGCTCGCTCGCGGCGGGCGCATCGAGTGCCTGCCCCGACTCGAGGTCGGCGGCGAACTCGGCGCCGAAATCGGGTTCTTCGCCGATCCCGCCGGGGACCTGGAAGCCCTCGTCCGCCGGCAGTTCGAACGACGCCAGCTCGACGTCGATCTCGTCCGCGCGTTGCGGTGCGATGGGCACTTCCGCGGCGATGTCGAGATCGACGAGCAACGCATCGAGATCGCCGACGATGTCGGGTTCGGATTCGCTTTCGAATTCGATCGCGACCGGCATCTCGTCATCGCTCGCGGCGCCGCCAACCGGCGTGGGCGCGAGGTCCCAATCGAGATCGAGGGCCATGCCTGCAGCCTGCACGGGTGGCGCGTCCGCGGCCGTGCCCGGGTCCGGCTGCGCCGACGGCGTGAATTCCATCGCGGCGGCCGCATCCGCGACCGGTTCGTCGAATGCACGCGCGGACTCGGTCGCCGCGCTCGCGGCCTGCACCGGCTGCACGGATGCATGCGTGGCCGGCTCGACCGCCTGCAGCGGCCGAGCGTCCGCCTCCGAAACCGCGATCGGCGCGCGCGACGGAACCGGTTCGGCATCGGCCGGTCGCGGCGGATCGATGTCGGCGCCGAAGATCTTCGCCGCGAGGTGGCGCGTCCAGCGCGCCTGGTCCCAGCCGCTCAGCGCGCCGGACACCTGGCCGTCGTTGAACACCACGCGATAACGCGCGTCGTCGAGCAGTCCGTACACCGCGTCGAGCGCGGGGTCGTCGTCTTCGTCGAGGTTCACGACGACCACGCTCGCATTCGATCCGTCGAGGCGTTCGCGGTCGAGGTCGGCCGCACTGGCCTCGTACACGATGCTGGCGCCGAGGTCGGCCAGCGCGAGGCGCAGGTGTTCCCCGCCTTCGCGCGTTTCGTAGAGGAGCGCGATCGGCACGCGTCGGCCTGGCTCAGACACGCTCGCGCCTCAACACTTCCTGGACGTTGCGCAACAGCTCGTCTTCCTGGTACGGCTTGCCCAGATACCTTTCCACGCCGATCTCGAGCGCGCGCTGGCGATGCTTCTCGCCGGTGCGCGAGGTGATCATGATGATCGGCACCTGGCGCAGCCGCACGTCGTTGCGCATGTAGGTCGCCAGTTCGTAACCGTCCATGCGCGGCATCTCGATGTCGAGCAGCATCAGGTCGGGCACGTTGTCCTGCAGCTTCTCGAGGGCGTCGAGGCCGTCCTTCGCGGTCAGCACTTCGTAGTCGACGCGTTCGAGCACGCGCGTGGTGACCTTGCGCATCGTGATCGAGTCGTCGACGACCATGACCAGCGGCTTCTCGCGTGCATCGGTCGCGCGTTCGGGCTCGCCGACGAAGTGCGTCGGCGCTTCCTCCATGCCGGACTCGATGCGTTCGCGCAACGCCGCGAGGCGCCTCACGAGCGGCGCGAGGTCGAGGATGATCACGACCGAGCCGTCGCCCATGATCGTCGCGCCGAAGATGCCCGGGATCGAACTCACCTGCGGGCCGACCGACTTGACCACGATTTCGCGCGAACCGATCACGCCGTCGATGCGCACCGCGGCGCGTTGCTCGCCGGTGCGCGTCATCAACAGCGGAACCTGCGTCTCGTCGCTCGCGACGCGGCTGCGCGGCAAGCCGAGCAGTTGCGCGAGGTCGTAGATCGCGTATTCCTCGCCCGCATAGGCGTGGCGCGGGTCGCCGGCGGCGATGCGCCGCTCGAGGTCCTCGCGCGCGATGCGCGCGACGCCCTGCACCGACGACATCGGGATCGCGTAGGCGCTCTCGCCGAGCTTGACCAGGATCGCCTGCGTGACCGCGAGCGTGAACGGCAGCCGGATCGTGAACGTGGTGCCGCGTCCCTGCGTCGAATCGATGACGAGGGAGCCGCCGAGTTGCTTGATCTCGTTGTGCACGACGTCCATGCCGACGCCGCGACCCGCGAGCTGGGTCAGCTCGCGCGCGGTCGAGAAGCCGCTCTCGAGCACGAACGCATAGAGGTCGCGATCGGGCAGTTCGACGCCGGGCTTCAGCAAGCCGCGCTCGATCGCCTGGCGGCGAATCGCGTCGCGATCCATGCCGCGCCCGTCGTCGGACACGCGCAGCACGACTTCCGTCGATTCACGGCTGACCGCGATGTTGACCGTGCCTTCGGCGGGCTTGCCGGCCGCCTCGCGTTGCTCGGGCGACTCGATGCCGTGTGCGAGCGCGTTGCGCAGCATGTGCTCGAACGGCGCCTTCATGCGCTCGAGCAGGTTGCGGTCCATTTCGCCGTGCGCACCATCGACCTTTAGCTGCGCGCGCTTGCTCACTTCGTGCGCGGCCTGCCGCAGCGTGCGCCGCAGGTTCGGAACCAGCGAATCGAACGGCACCATGCGCGTGCGCATGAGGCCTTCCTGCAGGTCGGAACTGACGCGCGACTGCTGCAGCAGCAGTGTTTCGGACTGGCGCGTCTGGTCGTCGAGCAGGTTCTGGATCGAGACCAGGTCGGACACCGACTCGCCGAGTGCGCGCGAGAGCTGCTGCAGCTGCGAGAAGCGGTCCAGTTCGAGCGGATCGAACACGCCCTCCTCGTGCTGCTCGCGCTGGTAGCGCGCGATGATCTGCGCTTCGGTTTCGATCTCGAGCTTGCGCAGCTGCTCGCGCAGGCGCGCGACGGTCTGGTCGAGTTCGACCAGGTTGAAGCGGAACGTCGAGATCTGCTGTTCGAGGCGCGACCGGTAGATCGAGACTTCGCCCGCGTAGTTCACGAGCGAGTCGAGCAGGTCCGAGCGAACTCGGATCATTTCCTGCGGCGCGTGCGCGACTTCTTCCTGCTCGAGCGCCGTGGCCAGGTGGCGGGGCGCGGGGCGCTGCGGCTGTTCGGCAGCAGGTGCTTCCGGAGCCGCGGTGGTCGCCGGCGTCGGTGCCGATTCGGCGGCGGGTGCTTCCGACACCTCCGCGGCGCCCGGCTCGATTCCACCGACGAGGCTTTCGAAGCGCGCGATCGCATGCGCGGGCATCGCGATCGCACGTCGCTGCGCGACGCGCTGCACGAGCACGTGCAGGCGATCGAAACCGCGTTCGAGCGACTCGACCGCGGCGCGATTCACCTCGAGCCGGCCTTCGCCGACCGCGTCGACGAGTGACTCCATCGCGTGGCTGAGGTCACCGATCGGGGCGAGTCCCGCCATGCGCGCACCGCCCTTGAGCGTATGCAGGTCGCGCTGCAGTCCGGTGATCGGCGCGCGATCGGACGGCGCCTCGCGCAGTCGCGCGACCAGCGCGTCGGCGTGGTCGAGGATGTCAGCGCTCTCCTGCACGAAGATGTCGAGCAGGTCGTCGTCGGCGTCGGCGACGTCGAGCGCGCCTTCGGGTTGCGGGTCGTCGGCGAGCGGCGGCGAGCGCGGCCCGTCGAGCGAGGCCGGCACGTGCTTCGCGGCGGCGGTTGGCGCCGGCGCCTCGACCTGGCTTTCCGTCGGTGCGGCGTCGAAGGCCGGTTCCGGCGGCGCGATCTCGACCTCGTTGAACCGTACGGGCTCGGGAACCTCCGGCACGACCGGATCGGGTGTCTCGGTCGCCGCCCACTCCGCGGCCGCGTCGAGCCCGGCTTCGGCCGGCGTATCCAGTTCCTCGAGGTCGAACGTGGTGGCGTCGCTGGCTTCGACCACGGCGTCGTCGGCCGCGGTTTCCTCGACGAACGCGGACAGCGCCTCGTCGTAACTCATCAGCGGCGCCGCGTCGGCGTCCTCTTCGGCGTCGCCATCGGCCTGCGCCTCGGCCGCGGCCAGCTCGCCGAACATCGCCTCGAACACGTCGTCACGCGCGACTGCAGGCGTTTCCGGCTGGCTGATCTCGGGCGGCGGCGGGACTTCGAAACCGGCGAGCGCCGCACTGACGTCGGCGACGAACGGGTCCACCGGCGGCACCGGCTCCGAGGTCAGCTCGATGATGTCCTGCCACAACGCTTCCTCTTCGGCAGCGGCATTCGCGGGCGGGGCACCGACGGCTTCGACGGCGTCGCTGGCCCAGACGTCGGCCGTGTGCACGTCCGGCAGTTCGTCGCGCAACGCGACCATGCGGGCGACGAGGGCGGTCGAATCGGGCAGGTCGCTGCGCCCCGCCTCGAGGCGCGCCATCGCCTCGCGCGTGAGCGCAATGGTGTCGCGCAACGCGTCGATGCCTTCGGGTGAAGGTGGCACGCCGCTGCCGCGCAGGCGCTTGATGTAATGCTCGAGCGGTGCGAGCACGTTGCCGATGGCCGGGATCTCCACCATCGCGATCGCGCCATTGAGCGTGTGCGCGGCGCGCAGCAGCGGTTCGCTCGCCGGCACGATGGTCGGCTCGCAGCGCGCGAGGTAGTCGTCCATGACCCCGAGGTGGGCGGCGACTTCGCTCTGCAGGATGTCGAACAGCACGGGATCGATGTTCGGCAACGGGCCCGCGACGAGTTCGGACGCGGCACCGCTGAAGTCGGCTTCGCCCGCGAGGCTGCCGCTCGGTTGCACGGACGCATCCAGTGCTGGCGTCGCATCGTGGTCGACGCGCACGCGCCGGCGCACGGTGCGGCGCACCTTGCGCGTGCCGGCCGACGACGCGGGAACGCTGGCTTCCTCGCCGGCCGCGATGCGATCGGCGGTCTCCATAATCCCGCTGATGTTCGCGCGCCCGCCGTCCTCGCCGCGCAACGCGCCGAGCAGCACCGGGATCGCGTCGACCGCGTGCTGCACCAGCGCGACCACCGACGGGCTCGGCTGGATCGAGCGATCAAGTACGCGATTGAGCGTGTTTTCGACCTTCCAGCTGAACTCGCCGAGTGCGAGCGCGCCGACGAGGCGGCCGGAACCCTTGAGCGTATGGAACGAGCGGCGGATCGCCTTGAGTTCGTCGAGGTTGTCGGTCGCGCGCGTCCACAGCGGCAGCTGCTGGCGCAGGTTCGCGATCTCCTCCTGCACTTCCTCGATGAATACTTCGCGGATGTCGTCGTCGATTTCCTCGCCGGCGGCACCCTCGAAGCCCGCGACGACGACATCGTCGGCGGGGACTTCTTCCTCGATGACTTCCTCGATCTCGACCCAGCCATCGTCGGACGCTGCGTCCGCGCTGCCGTTCGTGCCGGATTCGGCAAGACGCAACCCGGCGAGGTCCTGTTC
>JAEYZH010000156.1 GCA_023430685.1 Pseudomonadota bacterium
GAGCCACGCCGCGAACAGCAGCTGCGCCGCGACCGCCGGCCGGTCGGCCTCGGTCACGCTGCCGAGTTCGCTCGCGAGCGACGTCACCTGCGCACGCAGGTCCGGCGCCGGTTCGCCGGGTGCGGCGACCAGCGTCCGCAGCGACGACACCATGCCGGCGAACTCGCGCGCGCGCGGCGTGCCCGCGCCGCTCTCGGTGCGCAGCGCGCGATCGAACATGCGCCGCGCGGCCGCCCAGTTGCCGCGATCGAACGCGATCGAGGCTTCGGCGAAATCGCGCTCCGCGTCCGCGCCCGGCGCGCCCGTCGATTGCACCTGCGCGAGCGTCGCGTCCACCTTCGCGAAGTCGCGCCGCGCGGCGTCCACCAGCAGGTAGTCGAGGTGCCAGGTGAAGCCGGCCGAGCGCGCCGCGGCGAAATGGCGTTCGGCTTCGACGTAGCGCTCGTTGCCGAGGTGCAGCATGCCGAGCAGGAGTTCGGTGGCCGCCACGCGCGCATTCGGCGGCGCCGCCGCATGCTCGGCGATGCGCACGATCTCGTCGTCGTAGCGGTTCGCGTACAGCCAGCCGAAATAGGCATGCAGCGCCGCACCGGTCGGGAAATCCGGGTACAGCGTCGACAGCAGCTTCCACTTTTCGAGAGCCGCGCGCGGCGTGCGGCCGAGGCTCGCTTCCCAGGCGTCGACATAGAGCTGGTCGCGCGAGGTCAGGCGATCGCGCAGGCGCGCCGCGGTTCGCAGCTGGGCCAGCGCGCCGGCACGGTCGTCGACCGCGAGCAGCGTGCGCGCAAGGCCGATGCGCGCGAGCGCGAAGTCGCCGTCGATCTCGAGCGCCTGCCGGTGCAGCGCGAGCGCATCGCGGTACTTGCGCACGCCATAGGCATCCTCGGCCAGCGTGTAGGCGCGCAAGGCATCGAGGTTGCCGGTGGTGACCTTCTCCAGCGGCAGCGACTCCTTCGACACCGTCGCGAGCGCTTCGCCGAGCCGCAAGCGCAGCTTCTGGTTGACCTGGTCCAGCGACGGCAGCACCGATGACTCGCCGATGCCGTCCGCGGATTCGGAGTACACGGTCGCCTGCGTGCGCGGATCGACGACTTCGGCGGTGATGCGCACGCGGCCGCCGATCTCGGCGACCGTCGGCAGGATCAGCGCGCGCGCGCCGTCGCGAATCGCGATTTCCGAACCGATCGCGCGGTCGATCGCGGTCGAGTCCGGGTCGCGCTGCATGCGCTTGACCGTCTCGCGCGTCTTGAGCGCGGACAGCACGTTGACATGGCGCGATTGCTCGAGGCCGATGCGAAACGCGGTCGCGAGCGAATCGTCGAACGCGGTTTCGCCGGTCAGGTTCGCGAGGTCGCCGACCACCACCCAGTCGCGTTGCGCGAACGCGATCGCCGGCTCCGGCTTGAGCAGGTACCAGGCCGGCAGCGCGAGCAGCAGGAACAGCGCCGCGACTTCGACCGCGAGCGTGACCGGACGCCGCCAGAACGGCACTTCGCGGTGCGCCTTGCCCGACCACGGCGGCGCCTTCAGCGGCGCGATGCCGTCCTCGCCGACCTCGAACACCGCGATCGGATCCGGGACGCCCTTGAATCGGTAACGGCCGTGCGTGCGCCAGCGCACCTGCCCGAGCTGCGCGCCGAGTTCACCCTGGGCGCGGTGCGCGAGCGCGTGCGCGACGCCGGACAGCAGGATCTGGTTCGGCAGCGCGAGCTGCATCAGGCGCGACGTGATCGGCTTGACCAGGCCTTCGACCTCGACCGGCTTGGCGCCCTTGGAGATGTCCTCGGGACTGTTGTCCCACGACACGATGTCGCCGACGTGGATGCCGACGCGCACCGCGAGCGCAGAGCCCTCCTGCAGGTTGAGCTCGCGCAGCGCGCGCAGGTAGGCGAGTGCGAAGCCGACTGCCTGCACCGGGCGATCGAACATCAGCAGGAAGCCGTCGGTCTTGTCGATCTCGCGGCCACCGTGCTGCGGCAGCAGCGCGCGCGCGACGCGATCATGGCGGCGCAGCAATTCGGCGCCACGACGGTCGCCGAGGCGCTGCACCAGCGCGGTCGAGTCGACGAGGTCGCACAGCACGAGCGTGCGCAGCAAGGCCGAGCTGGCGCTCGCCGTGCTGGTCGAAATCGATGGTGCGATTGCATTCATCCCTGGTCGCTCCCAGTGCCGGCCCTGCAACCTGGCCGTGTCGGAACGGCGGACGGGGCGACCGCGCCGGCGGTGCCTCAGGCCACGCTGTGCAACGAACCGTGCGCCATCGCCTGCGGCGCCGCGAGGTGGTAGCCGTCGCCGCCGCGTCCCTTGCTTTCGTACAACGCGGCGTCGGCGTCGCTGTACCAGACCGCCCAGTCGGCGGTTTCCGAACACAGGCTGCCGCCGATGCTGACCGTCACCGACAAGCCCTCGTTGCAGCCGCTGAAACGCAACGCGCGCACCGCGCTGATGACCTGGGTCGCGCGCGCGCGCATCTCCTCTTCGCCCGTGACCTGCATCAGCAGTGCGAATTCGTCGCCGCCGAGGCGACAGGGCACGTCGGAGGAGGACGCCGCGTTCTGCACTTCCTCGGCGATCGCGCGCAACACCTGGTCGCCGACGAGGTGGCCGCAACGGTCGTTGATCTGCTTGAATCGGTCGAGGTCGACCAGCAACAGCGCGAGTTCGGTGCCGGGCAGGCGGTGTTCGGACAGGCGCTCGAGGAACATGTAGAGCCCGCGCCGGTTGCACAGGCCCGACAGTTCGTCGGTCTGCACGAGGCGCTGCGCGGTCGACAGCTGCGTGCGGGTCTGGCGCAGCGAGTCGAGCGTGACCATCAGGTCTTCGTTGCGGCGCTTGAGGCTCTGGATCAGCTGCTGCTCGCTCGCGACGAGATAGGAGAACGAGCGGCGCATGAACTGCGCGAGCAGGCGCGGTTCGCTCGCGATCAGTCCCTCGAACACTTCCTGGTCGATGATGCGCAGCCGTGCCGGCGTGAACGCGACCGCGTTGGCGACGCGCGTGTGGCTGCCGATGAACAGCACGAGCTCGCCGAAGAATTCGCGCGGCCCGATGATCTTGTCGGGCAGGCCGTCGCCGAACTCGAGCTGCACCTCGCCCGATTCGACGATGAACATCGCGCGACCGAGTTCGCCGCGACGGAAGATGATGTCGCCGGGTTCGACCGATCGGCTCGCGCCCGCGCGTGCGAACAGCGCGGCTTCATCATCGGAGAGGTGCCGAGGCAGCAACGCCGGTGCCGGCGGAACCGCTGTCAGCGCGTGGGCGAGCTCGCTCGCCGAGCCTGGCTTGCCGCTGGACACTCGAACCTCCCCTCTGGGGCCCGACCGGATGGCCGATGGTACCCCAGTTCGCGCGCGGCGGGCAGCGCGCGGCCCGTCGCGGTGCGCGAATTCCCCTTGTGGGCATGTAGGAAAATGCCGACTGGAGGCACGAGCGACAGGCGAGTGCGTCCGGCCCCGCGATGCCATGCCGCGCTGTCGGGATCGCGGGCCCGCGGCTCAGCTGCCGCGGCTGCCCGGCCTTCGCGTCCCGCCTCCGCGCCGCGCGCTTCACGCCGCGCGCGTCGCCGTGAACTGCTCCTCTTCGGTCGAGCCCTTGAGCGCGACGGTCGAGGACTGGCCGCGCTGGATCGCCTGGGTCACCGCGTCGAAGTAGCCGGTGCCGACCTCGCGCTGGTGCTTGACCGCGGTGAAGCCGAGGTCGGCGGCCGCGAACTCCGCCTCCTGCAGTTCGACGAACGCACTCATCTGGTTGCGCGCGTATCCGTGCGCGAGCTTGAACATCGAATAGTTCAGTGCGTGGAACCCGGCCAGCGTGATGAACTGGAAGCGGTAGCCGTACGCCGCGAGTTCGCGCTGGAAGCGCGCGATCGTGGCGTCGTCGAGGTTCTTCTTCCAGTTGAAGCTCGGGCTGCAGTTGTACGCGAGCAGCTTGCCCGGGAACTTCGCATGGATCGCCTCGGCGAACGCGCGCGCGAACGCGAGGTCGGGCTTGCCGGTCTCGCACCAGACGAGGTCCGCGTGCGGCGCGTACGCGAGTCCGCGGCTGATCGCCTGGTCCAGGCCGTTGCGCGTGCGGTAGAAACCCTCGACGGTGCGCTCGCCGGTCGTGAACGGCTGGTCGTTCGGATCGATGTCCGAGGTCAGCAGGTCGGCGGCTTCCGCGTCGGTGCGCGCGACGACCAGCGTCGGCACGCCGCAGACGTCGGCCGCGAGACGCGCGGCGTCGAGCTTTTCGATCGCCTCGCGCGTCGGCACCAGCACCTTGCCGCCCATGTGGCCGCACTTCTTGACGCTCGCGAGCTGGTCCTCGAAATGGACCGCGGCGGCGCCGGCTTCGATCATCGCCTTCATGAGCTCGAACGCGTTGAGCACGCCGCCGAAACCGGCTTCGGCATCGGCGACGATCGGCTGCAGGTAATCGATGTGGTCGTCGCCTTCGGCATGCGCGATCTGGTCCGCGCGCAGCAGCGCATTGTTGATGCGCTTGACCACCTGCGGCACCGAATTGGCCGGGTACAGCGACTGGTCGGGGTACATCTCGCCCGCAATGTTCGCGTCCGCCGCGACCTGCCAGCCCGAGAGATAGATCGCCTTGAGCCCGGCCTTGACCTGCTGCATCGCCTGGTTGCCGGTCAGCGCACCGAGTGCGTTGACGTAGGGTTCGCGCTGCAGCGCGGCCCACAGCTTGTCGGCGCCGAGGCGCGCGAGCGAATGCTCGACGTGCACCGATCCGCGCAGGCGCACGACGTCGGCTGCGGTGTAAGCGCGCGTGATGCCGGCCCAGCGCGGGTTGTCGACCCAGTCGCGCTGGAGTTGGTCGGCGGTCGGAAGGGGCGTCGTCATGGCGGGACTCCTGGGGCTGGGGCGAGCGGGTTGGGGACGCGTGGGGGAAAGCGTTGGGAGAGGCGGGTGATCGGCGGCGGGGGTGGGTCGGATCGGGCGGCGGCGCGCGCTCCGCCCTGTCGTTCCCTACCCCTCGAGCAACGGATACGCGGCGAGCGTCAGGAAATCGGCGAGTTCCGGCGCATGCGTGAGTTCGTCGAGCAGCGCGACTGCGGTGTCGAGCTTCGATTGGCCCGGCATCGACGTCGCGGCGAGTGCGCCGCGCGCGTCGGCGAGCGCCGATTCGAATGCGGTGAAGTCGATCGGCGTGCCGTCGTCGAAGCGCGCCGCATGGTGCAACCACTGCCACAGCTGCGCGCGCGAGATTTCCGCAGTGGCCGCGTCCTCCATCAAGTGGTGGATCGGCACGCAGCCCTGGCCGTCGAGCCACGCCGCGAGGTAGCGCAGGCAGATCGCGACGTTCGCCGCGAAGCCTTCGCGCGTGATCGTGCCGACACTCGGCGCGAGCAGCCGGTCGCGATCGGCGAGGACATCCGCGCGCGCGACCTGCAGCTGGTTCGCCGCAGGCATGTGCTCGTCGAACGCCGCGCGGGCGACCGCCACCAGCGCCGGATGCGCGACCCAGGTGCCGTCGTGGCCCGCGCGCACCTCGCGCAGCTTGTCCGCGCGCACCTTCGCGAGCGCGGCCTCGTTCGCGGCCGCGTCGTGGTTGATCGGGATCTGCGCGGCCATGCCGCCCATCGCGAACGCGCCGCGGCGGTGGCAGGTTCGCACCAGCAATTGCGAGTACGCCTCGAGGAACGGCACGCCCATCGTCACCTGCGAGCGCTCGGGCAGCACGCGATCGGGATGCGCGCGCAGCGTCTTGATGTAGGAAAAGATGTAGTCCCAGCGACCGCAGTTGAGTCCGGTGATGCGCGTGCGCAGCGCATGCAGGATCTCGTCCATCTCGAACACCGCGGGCAGCGTCTCGATCAGGACGGTCGCCTTGATCACGCCGCGGGGCAGCCCGAGTTCGTGCTCGGCATGCGCCATCACCTCGTCCCACAGCGCGGCCTCGGAATGGCTTTCGAGCTTGGGCAGGTAGAAGTACGGCCCGCGGTCGCGCTCGTGCAGCGCGCGCGCGTTGTGGAACGCGAACAGGCCGAAGTCGAACAGCGCAGCCGAGATCGGCGCGCCGTCGACCTCGAGGTGGCGCTCGGGCAGGTGCCAGCCGCGCGGGCGCACCATCAGCACCGCGGGGTCTGGTTCCACCGCGTAACGTCGTCCCTGCTCGGACACGAAGTCGATCGTGCCCTGCACGGCGTCGCGCAGGTTGAGCTGGCCGTCGAGCAGGTTCGCGAACGTCGGCGCGGTCGAATCCTCGAAGTCGGCCATGAACACCTGCGCCCCGGCGTTCAACGCGTTGATGATCATCTTGCGGTCGACCGGCCCGGTGATCTCGACGCGCCGGTGCTGCAACGCGGCCGGGATCGGCGCGACCTGCCAATCCGATTCGCGCAGCGCGCGCGTCTCGGGAAGGAAGTCGGGCAGTGCGCCGGCATCGAATCCGGCCTGGCGTTCCGCGCGGCGCGCGAGCAGCGCACGCCGCGCGGGATCGAAGCGCCGGTGCAGGCCGGCGAGGAACGCGAGCGCTTCGGGAGCGAGCACGCCCGCATGGCTCGGCGCGAGTGGCCCGAGGACCTGTACCAGCGCGGGGATCGGCTGCGGGACGCTCATCGGCCACTCCGGGTCACGGGAGACCAGCCTAGGTGCGATCCACCCGCTTTGACAAAGCAAACGATTCAATGGAATCTATTGGGATTGTCAATACTCATCCAAGTATCCGCCACGGAACGAAAAATGGCGCGGGTGGTCGGCTGAACCGGAGGCATCGATGGCGGCTCGAAAGGAGGCGAGGCCTCGAACCCGGCGTGTCGTTGCTGACCCCGGCGGCGAGCCCGCACGCTTCTACTACAAGGGCAGCCGCCTCAAGCAACTGCGCGCGTTCTGCATGATCGTCAAGCTCGGCACGCTGTCGCGCGCGGCCGAGGCGCTGTTCCTGTCGCAGCCCTCGGTCAGCCTGCAGTTGCGCGCACTCGAGCGCGAGCTCGGGAGCGTGCTGATCGAGCGGCGGCGGCGCCGCGTCGCGCCGACGCGCGAAGGCCAGGCGCTGTACGAACTCGCGCTGCCGCTGGTCGAGGGATTGGACGACCTCGACCAGCGCTTCCGCGCGCTGCGCACCGGGCTCGCGGGCGGCGAACTCCACATCGCGGCAGGCACCTCGACGATCCAGTACCTGCTGCCGCCGTTCGTCGCCGCGTTCCGCACGCGCCATCCGGGCGTGAAGCTGCAGCTGCACAACGTGACCGGCAAGGACGGGCTCGCGCTGTTGCGCTCGGACCAGGTGGATTTCGCGGTCGGCTCGATGCTCGACGTGCCGAACGACCTCAGCTACGAGCCGGTGCAGTCCTACGACCCGTTCCTGATCACGCCGCCCGGCCACCCGCTCGCGCGGCTGCGTGAGCTGAAGCTCGAGGATCTGTCGCCCTACGGCCTGATCCTGCCGCCGCAACGCCTGACCACCTACCGCCTCGTCGACCTGATCTTCCAGCAGCGCAAGGTGCCGTTCCAGGTCGCGATCGAGGTCGGCGGCTGGGAAGTCATCAAGCAGTACGTCGCGCTCGGACTCGGCATCTCGATCGTGACAGGCATCTGCATCGACGAAGACGACCACGCGCGGCTCGCGGTGCGCAACATGGGCGCGTGGTTCCCCCAGCGCAGTTACGGCGTGGTCGTGCGCAAGGGCAAGTACCTCAGCAGCGAGGCGCGCGCATTCGTCGACCTGGTCCGGCCGGGCCTGTTCACGCGCCGCGACTGGTTCGAGCCCGGCCACTCCGAACGATGACCGTGGCGCGCATCGGCGAGGCTCATCGATACTGGCGCAGGTAGCGCGTCGCGAAGTGCTGCTTGAGCCAGTGCATCGCGCGCATGCGCGGCAGCGCGATCGTGCGCGTGCCGCGGCGATACACGAGCATGCCGGCATCCAGCGTATCGACGATGCAGACGAGTTCCGTCCTGAAGCCATGCGCCGCGCGCCGGCCGCGCAGTTCCTCCGCGATGTTGCGTGCGACCGCGTCGGCCTGCAGGTCGGCCTGGTGCGCCTGCTTGGCCATCCACTCCGGCCCCGGATAGCTGCCCGCGTCGCCGGCCACGTACACCTGTCGCGACCCGTGCACGCGGCCGTGCTCGTCGGCCGCGACGAAGCCGCCCTCGGAGCGAGGCAGGTCGCTCGCGTCCAGCCATGCGGGCCCGGTCAGGCCGGGCATGAAGAGGATCAGGTCGGCGGCGAATTCGCCCCCTTCGGTCGCGACGCGGCCTGGTTCGAAACGCACCGGCTTGTGGCCGAGCCGCGTTTCGATGTCGAGTGCGTGCATGCGTTGGAGCATCCTGCGCACCGCGGACGGGCCGAGGCGCTGGCCCGGCTGCGTCGATGGATTGAAGAACACGAGCTTGAACGCGTCGCGCCGTCGCTGGCGACGCAGCAGGGTGTCGATGCCGAACAGGAACTCGAACATCGGTCCGCCGCGCACTGCGCCCGGCTCCCGCGGATTGCTCGCGAAGCCGACCGCGATGGTGCCGCCGTCCATCGCCGCGAGGCGGTCGCGGATTGCTTCGGCCGACGCGATGCCTTCGCACGGGACCAGCGCGTGCTCGATTCCCGGCAACGTGCGCAGGGTGCGCGCGCCGGTCGCGATGACGAGCACGTCGTTCGCGAGTTCGCCGTGGTCGGTGACCACGCGGCGCCCGCCATCCTGCACTTGCTGCACGCTGCCCTCGACCCAGTGCACGCGCATGCGCGCGAAGAACGCCGCCAGCGGCACGCGCAAGTCGTCGCCGCCTTGCGCGCCCGACGGCACCCAGACCAGGCTCGGCAGGTAGACGAGCTCGCGCCGCGGCGACACCACGGTGATGTCGGCGTCGACGCCCAGTGCGCGCAGGCGGCGGATCGCGGTGAGTGCGGCGAAGCCGCTGCCGAGGATCATGATGTGCGCGCGGTACGCATTCGCAGCGGCAGGTTTTGCGCGCGGGACGTCGATGCTCATGGCGCGTCTCCGTCGATGGCGGCGCGCATGGCGAGATGGAATCGGTGCGTGGTCATCTCGCGACCTCCCGGCGGCGGCGGTGCAGCAGCAGTGCATGGTAGGCGAGCGGGATCACCAGAAGCGTCAGTACCGTCGAGACGAGGATGCCGAACACGAGCGAGATCGCGAGGCCGTTGAAGATCGGATCGTCGAGGATGAAGAAGGCGCCGGCCATCGCGGCGAGCGCAGTCAGCGCGATCGGTTGCGCGCGCACCGCGCAGGCATCGATCACGGCGTCCTCGATCGTCCGGCCGCGCTGGATCTCGTGGTTGATGAAGTCGACCAGCAGGATCGAGTTGCGCACGATGATGCCGGCCAGCGCGATCATTCCGATCATGCTGGTGGCGGTGAACTGCGCGCCGAGCAACGCGTGTCCGGGCATCACCCCGATCACCGTGAGCGGAATCGGGGCCATGATCACGAGCGGCACGAGGTAGTCGCGGAACCAGGCCACAACGAGCAGGTAGATCAGCAGCATGCCCGCGCCGTAGGCGATGCCCATGTCGCGGAAGGTCTCGTAGGTGATCTGCCACTCGCCGTCCCACTTGATCGCGAACGCGGCAGGGTCGCCAGGTTGGGTGATGAAGTGTTGCGCCAGTTGCTGGCCGTGGACCGCCTGCTTCGATACCTGCGCGACGAGATCGAACATGCCATACAGGGGACTGTCGATGCGGCTGCTTTCGTCGCCCATCACGTACACGACCGGCAGCATGTCCTTGTGCATGATCGCGTCGTCGCGGCGGGCGTGTTCCACGCTCACGAGTTCGGACAGCGGCACCGCTTGTTGGTCGCCACCGCGCACGCGCAGCGCGAGCACGCCATCAAGCGTGGCTTGGTCCGCTATCGGCAGCTGCAACCTGATCGGACGCGGGTACTTCGAACTGCCGTCGATCACGTAGGTGGCGTCGAGGCCGGAGAGGCCGGCGGCGATCGCCTCGGTGATCGCCGATTGCGATGCGCCGAGGCGCGCGGCGCGCACGCGGTCGATCGAGAGGATCTCGCGCGCGGCCTCGGCTTCGATGCTGGTGTCGACGTCGACGATGCCCTCGGTGGCGAGGAAGCGCTGCTCGAGCGCAAGGCCGATCGCGCGCAGCCGGTCGCGATCGGGGCCGTAAACCTCGGCCACGATCGGCGACAGCACCGGCGGCCCCGGCGGGACTTCGACCACCTTCGCCGAAGCGCCATGCCGGCGCCCGATGGCCTCGACCAGCGGGCGCAGCGCGACCGCGATTTCGTGGCTCTTGCGGTTCCGCTCATGGCGGTCGACGAGGTTGACCTGCAGGTCTCCGACATGGGCGCCCGAGCGCAGGTAATACTGCCGCACGAGGCCGTTGAAGTTGATCGGCGCGGCGGTGCCCGCGTAGCCCTGGTAGTGCCGCACCTCGGGCGTCGCGTCGAGCACCGCGGCGAGTTCGACCAGCAGCGCATTGGTGTCTTCGAGCGTGTGTCCCTCGGGCGGATCGACCACGATCTGCAACTCGGACTTGTTGTCGAACGGCAGCATCTTCATGACGACGAGTTCGAACAGCGCGAGGCTCGCGGCCAGCGCGACCAGCGCGGCCATCGCGGCGAACAGCGCGCCGCGGCGACGCGCGCCGCGTTCGGCATCGAGGAACGGTCCGGTCACCTTTTCGAACAGCCGATGCAGCCGCTCCGCGGCGCTGCCCGCTGCGTGGCCCTGCCCCGCGTGGTCGAGCGCAGGATCGCGTGCATGCCGCTGCAGGAGCTTCAGCGACAGCCACGGCGTGACCACCAGTGCCACCACCAGCGACAGCAGCATCCCGACCGAGGCATTGACCGGGATGGGCCGCATGTAAGGTCCCATCAGGCCGGTCACGAACGCCATCGGCATCAACGCGGCGATCACGGTGAAGGTGGCGAGGATGGTCGGGCCGCCCACCTCGTCGACCGCGCGTGGAATCGCTTCGGCCAGCGAGATGCCACCCTGCGCCATGTGCCGATGGATGTTCTCCACCACCACGATCGCGTCGTCGACGAGGATGCCGATCGAGAAGATCAACGCGAACAGCGACACGCGATTCAGCGTGAATCCCATCGCCCACGAGGCGAACAGCGTGAGCGCGAGCGTCAGCACCACCGCGGTGCCGATCACGACCGCTTCGCGACGTCCCAACGCGAACAGCACGAGCAGCACCACCGACAGCGTCGCGAAGGCGAGCTTCTTGATCAGGGTCCAGGCCTTGTCGCTCGCGGTCAGGCCGTAGTCACGCGTGGTTTCGACGTGGATGCCTTCCGGAATCATCTGTCCGCGCAGCTCGTCGACGCGCCGCAGCACTTCGCGCGTGATGTCGGATGCATTGCTGCCGGGCTTCTTCGCGATCACGAGCGTCACGGCGGGCGCCGTCCCCGATGCGGGCCCGCCGCGCCGCGGCGGTGCGCCATGCCAGACGTAGGCCGACGGCGCATCCGCGCTGTCGCTGATGTCCGCCACGTCCTGCAGCCGCACCGGCTGCCCGCCTGCGACGCCGAGCACGAGGTCGGCGATGTCGTCGCGATCGGCGAGGAACTGCCCCGAGGTCACCTGCACGACGCCGTCGGCGCCGACGCGGTCGCCGGCGTGGCGCGCAAGATTCGCCGCGCGCAGTGCGGTCGCGAGGTCGGTGACGGTGAGTTCGTGGCTCTCCAGCCGCGCGGGGTCGAGCGTCACGAGCACCGCGCGTTCTGGCGCTCCTATGGTCGACACGTCGCGCGTGCCCGGGATGCGCTTGAGTTCGGTTTCCAGCGTGTGCGCGACCTCGGCGAGGGCCTGCGCACCGCGTTGCGGATCGTCCGTCCACAGCGTCAGCGCCATCACCGGCACGTCGTCGATGCCCCTGGGCTTGACGATCGGTGCGCCGACGCCGAGGCCGGCCGGTATCCAGTCCTGGTTGCTGAGGACCTTGTCGTACAGGCGCACGAGCGCCGGCTCGCGCTTGACGCCGACCTCGAACTCGACCGTCAGCACCGCGAGTCCGGGCCGGCTGGACGAATAGGTGTGCCTGATCCCCTCGATCTCCGAGAGCTTCTGCTCGAGCGGATAGGCCACCATCTGTTCGACTTCGCGCGCATCGGCGCCGGGGAACGGCACGATCACGTTCGCCATCGTCACGTCGATCTGCGGCTCTTCCTCGCGCGGCGTGATCACGACCGCGACGAGGCCCAGCACGAGCCCGAGCAGCGCAAAGATCGGCGTCAACGGGTTGGCCTGGAAACGCGCGGCGATGCGGCCGGAGAGGCCGAGGCGCGTCTTTCCCTCGAGCGTGGCCATCTCAGGGCGCCGAGCGGGCCGCGACCAGCGCCTGCGCGGCCGCGATCGGATCGGCGGCGATGGTCTCGCCGGGATGCAGGCCCGCGATCACCTGCACGTTCCCGCCCGTGCGCCGGCCCAGCCGCAACTGGCGCAGGGACAGGCGACCGTCTACGAGCACGTACACTGCATTGACCTCGCCGCGACGCACGAGCGCCGACACCGGCACGTACGGGTAGGCCGCGCCCGCGAGCCCCGGGAACGCGACCTTCGCGGTCGTACCCGGCCGCGGCGCGGGTTCGAGCTGCGGCAGATGCACGCGCACCCTGACCGCGTGCGTGCCCGGGTCGGCGCTCGGGAACACGGTCACGTCCGCTGCTTCCACGCTGCGGCCGTCGGCGAACGTGATGCGCGCGAGCGGCTGCGCGAGCACGTGCTCGGCATCCGATTGCGGGATGCTGAGCTCGATGCGCAACGCATCGGGCGAGAACACCGTGATCAGGGGCTGGTTGACGACGACGCTTTCGCCGGCCTCCACGTCCCGGCTGACGACGATCCCGGCGTAGGGTGCGCGAATCGCGGTGTAGCCCACCTGCTGCTCCGACTCGGCGAGTCGGGCGCGGGCGGCATCCCGTGCCGCGATCGCGGAGTCGCGCAGCATCCTCGCCTGGTCGAGCTGCGCCATCGATACATGGTGCTGTCGGGACAGCTCGCTGTAGCGGCGCCAGGTCGAATCGGCCTCGACCACCGCGGCCACCGCCGCACGCAACTGCGCGCGCGCGGTATCGACGGCGGCCTGTTGCTCGATCGCGGTCAATCGCACCAGCAGGTCGCCTGCAGCGACGCGGTCGTCGACATCGTGCCGGACCTCCGCGACGCGCCCTTGCGTCTGCGCCGACAGCGTGGCCTGACGCACGGCTTCGATAACTCCCTCCCAGGCGCGACCGTCGGCGCTGTCGGCGGCGGGCACCACCCACGTGTCGAGACCCGAGATCGCAGGGGCGGTCGTCGCTTGCCGTGGGTCGCCGCAGGCTGCGATCGCGCCGGCCAGCAGCCACGCACCGGCGAAGCGGAAGAACCTGCTCGCGTTCGTGCGCATCTCGCTGCCTATCTGAATGCGCTGCCGTCGCGCATTCCGAACCTGCGCATCAGGATCGCGACGGGACAGAACCCGGTGAAGGCCGACTGCAGCAGGTTGGCACCGACGAATGCGGTCAGCCACAGCCACAGTGGCGAGATGAAGTGCGCGAGCAGCAGGCTCGCGAGGATCATCGAGCCGGCGAAGGCGAGGATGGCGCGGTCGAGGTTCATGACGGAAGCTCCGGGTCTGAAGTCACGATGGCGAAGCAGGTACAGGCTTGCGCGGATCGGCCGGCTTGGACCGATTGACCACACATTAGCACTCCCTTATATTAGCGTCAACTGATGCACATGGCGTCGCGATGCCGCACCGCGCGGCCGAGCCGCGTCGCGTGGCGCCTTCAAAGGAGCCTGCATGACGAGCAACAAGACGAGTCGCACCTTCGACCTTTCCGCGATGCAGGCGCATGCGGGCGATGCCGCCCAGCTGCTGAAGGCGCTGGCCAACGAGAAGCGCCTGCAGGTGCTGTGCCTGCTCGCAGAGTCGGAGCGCTCCGTCGGCGAGATCAACGACCTGCTCGACCTCAGCCAATCGGCGCTTTCACAGCATCTGGCGGTGTTGCGCGAGGAAAAACTCGTGCACACGCGGCGCGTCGCGCAGACGATCTACTACTCGCTGGCGCCGGGTCCCGCGGGTGCGGTGATGAAGACGCTGCACAGGATCTACTGCGGGCGACCGGGCCCGCGCGCGGGCAAGCGCGTGGCGACGCGCGCGACTCAGCTCAAGGGCGCGAGCTGACCACGGCCGCGCAGGCGGCGCAGCACGCGCGCGATGAAGCGCGCGAGCTTGGGCAGCAGCCAGGCGAGCAGCAGCAGGAACAGCACGAGCAGCACGAGGAACACGGCCGGATGGGCGATCGCGAGCCAGAGGCCGCCGAGCACGAGGCCGTCCTCGCCGAGGCTCGCACTCCAGTTCGAGAACGGCTCGGGCGAGGTGTTGATCGCCGCGCGGCTGCCGCTCTTGGCGAAATGCGTGCCGCTGGTGACGAGGCCGCCGACGATCGCGGCAGCGAGCTGCGCGGCCGGCGTCGAATCGCCCATCGCGCCCCAGGCGAGCAGCGCGCCCGCGGGAATGCGGATGAACGTGTGCAGCGCGTCCCAGAGCGAATCGAACGCGGGGATCTTGTCGGCAAGGAACTCGCCGAGCGCCATGACCGCGGCGGCCGACAACACCCAGGTGTGTTGCACCAGCGCGAGCGACTCGGGCAGGACGAGCCAGCCCTGGCGCGCGAGCAGGCCGACAACGAGGATCGTCACGTAGAGGCGGATGCCGCTGGCCCAGGCGAGGCCGCCCGCGAGTGCGAGTTGCGACAACGATTCCATCCGCCCTCCCGTCCGGCATGCCCGCCACGACCGGCGCCGATCCGCCGACCGGCGGTGACGCGGCGGATGCGCGATTCTGCTAGCGTGGCAGCCTTCGCACGCCTGCCACGCGCTCGGGGTTTGCCATGGCCCGCTGGATCATGCTCGGCCTGACGATACTCGGTTTCGCCATCGTGTTCACGACCCGCAGCTCGGGCCTGCTGCTGCTCGGGATCCTGCTCGGTCTCGGTGGCTTCATCGGCTTCGTGTTCGCGCTCGCGGCCGCCCGCGTGTCGGCCAGCGCACGCCCGGAAGCGACGATGGCTTCGGTCGACGACCTGCATGCGTTGCGGCGCCGCATCCCGGCGCGTTCGACACCGGCTTCGTCGCCGCCGCCGAGGCCGCCGGTGGATCCAACCGCCTGAGCGCCCACGCGCGGAGCCGGCTCCTCGTTCCTGAATCGATCCCGATCGTTCGCCGCGCCGCCGCATGCGCGTTCAGCCCGCGCGGCGCAGAATCGCCGGGTCGCATTGCGCGACGTCCTTGAGGGAGGAGCGGCGTGACTATCGAATCGATCATCATTTTCCTGATCGTGGGTGCGGTGGCAGGGTGGCTCGCGGGCCAGATCGTCAAGGGCCACGGCTTCGGGCTCGTCGGCAACATCGTGGTCGGCATCGTCGGTGCGTTCCTCGCCGGCTTCCTGCTGCCCATGGTCGGCTTCGCCATTGGTGGTGGCATCGTTGCAGCCATCATCAATGCGCTGATCGGAGCCGTGATCCTGCTGGTGCTGATCGGGCTGTTCAAGCGAGCCGCCTGACGTCCTGACGGCAACGCATGGAAAAAGGGCCGGATCACGCGATCCGGCCCTTTTTCGTTTCATCGACGCCACGAAGCAGGGAGGTTACTTCGAGATGTCGACATCCTTGGTTTCACGCAGGAACAGCGTGCCGATCACCAGCGTCATCACCGCGATCACGATCGGGTACCAGAGGCCGGAGTAGATGTTGCCGGTGAGCGCGACGAGTGCGAACGCGGTGGTCGGCAGGAAGCCGCCGAACCAGCCGTTGCCGATGTGGTACGGCAGGCTCATCGAGGTGTAGCGGATGCGCGTCGGGAACAGCTCCACCAGCCACGCCGCGATCGGGCCGTACACCATCGTCACGTACAACACGAGGATCGACAGCAAGAGGATCAGCATCGGGGTGTTGATCCGCGCGGGATCGGCCTTCTCCGGGTAACCGGCGGCCGTGAGCGCCTGCTTGAGGTTCGCGTTGAACGCGTCCGAGTCGGCCTTGAACTTCGCCGCATCGAGCCCGCCGCCTTCGAACGACGCCACTTCGGTCGCGCCGACCTTCACCGACGCGACCGTGCCGGCCGCTGCCGCCTGGTTCGAGTACGGCACGCCGCCCTTGGCCAGCGCGGACTTCACGATGTCGCAGGACGTCGTGAACTTGCTGGTGCCGACCGGGTTGAACTGGAAGCTGCAGGTCGCGGGATCCGCGGTCACGACCACCGGACTGGTGGCCGCGGCGGTCTCGATCGCGGGATTGCCGTAATGCGTGAGCGCCTTGAAGATCGGGAAGTAGGTCAGGGCCGCGAGCAGGCAGCCGAGCATGATGATCGGCTTGCGGCCGACCTTGTCCGACAGCGCGCCGAACACCACGAAGAACGGCGTGCCGATCAGCAGTGCCGCCGCGATCAGCAGGTTCGCGGTGAAGGCTTCGATCTTCAGCGTCTGGGTCAGGAAGAACAGGCTGTAGAACTGGCCCGCGTACCAGACCACCGCCTGGCCCGCGGTCGCGCCAAGCAGCGCGAGCAGCACGATCTTGCCATTCGACCAGTTGCCGAAGGACTCGGTCAACGGCGCCTTGGACGCGCGGCCCTCGGCCTTCATCTGCTGGAACAGTGGCGACTCGTTGAGCTGCAGGCGGATGTAGACCGAGATGCCGAGCAGCAGTGCCGAGATCAGGAACGGGATGCGCCAGCCCCAGGTGTCGAACTCTGCACCGAGGAACTTGCGGCAGAGCAGGATCACGATCAGCGACAGGAACAGGCCGAACGTCGCCGTGATCTGGATGAAGCTCGTGTAGAGGCCGCGCTTGCCGGGCGGCGCATGCTCGGCGACATAGGTCGCCGCACCGCCGTACTCGCCACCGAGCGCGAGGCCCTGGAGCAGGCGCAGCACGATCAGCGCGATCGGAGCGGCGACGCCGATCGAGGCGTAGGTCGGCAACAGGCCGACCAGGAACGTCGACAGGCCCATGATCACGATCGTGATCAGGAACGTGTACTTGCGCCCGATCAGGTCGCCGAGCCGACCGAAGAAGATCGCGCCGAACGGTCGCACCGCGAAGCCCGCCGCGAACGCGAGCAGCGCGAAGATGAACCCGCTGGTCGGATTGAGTGCGGAGAAGAACTGCTTGGCGATGATCGCCGCGAGCGAACCGTACAGGTAGAAGTCGTACCACTCGAACACGGTGCCGACGCTCGAGGCGATGATGACGCGCTTGTGGCCCGTCGTCAGCGGAGCGCCAGAAGGCGTTGAGGCGGTGGTGGTTGCCATCGGTGCTCTCCTAGAACGAGTACTTGGTGGTGAACTGCAGGCGGGTGAGGTCGCCGTCGCGCCCGTCCTCGAGCTCGCGCTGGCCGAACATCAGCTCGGCGCCGATGTCGAGCTTCGGATACGGCGAATACAGCAGGTTCGCGCGCCAGCTCTGCACGTTCTTGGTGACGCCACCACCGGTCAGCGCGAAGTCGTTGTCGTATTGGCTGCGCGCATAGATCAGGTTCGACCGCAGTTTCGGCGTGAACGCGTGGCGCCAGCCGACGAAGCCGGCGAGGCCGCCGAGCGAATCGAGGTCGCCGTCGGCGTCGAGCATGCTGTCGCCGGTGACTCCGAGGCCGACATAGCGGCTGAAGCCGCTGCCGACCGTGACCTGGTAGCGCAAGTCGTCGCTCGCGCCCATCACCCACTTGCCGCCGACCGTGAGGGCGCCGGCGAAGCTGCTGTCGTCGATCGCGGCGGCGTCGGCGGTCGCGTTGCGGTCGATGCGCAGCTCGCGCAGCAGGCCGCCGATGCCGAACGAACCCCAATCACCCTTCCAGCCGTAGCGCAGCGTGAGGTCAGGCAGCGCGCCGCGGTCGGACGCGATCGCGCCGCCGCCGCCATTCGGGATGATCGTGGTCTCGGGATTCTCGATCGCGACCGAGAAGCCGGCGTTGGTGTAGCGCAGCTGCGCCTGGCGCACGAACAGCACGCCGTCGGTCGGGCCGATGAAATCGACCGACTCCGGCAGCGCCGCGACGTCCATGAAGTTCGACCAGGTCTGGCCCGCGAGCCAGCCATCCCAGTACGCGTAGGCGTGGCGCACGGTCACGCCGTAGGTATTGGTCGCGTTCTGGTTGCCGAGCGCGTTGCCGAAGAAGTCCATCTCGAAGAATGCGCCGAGCTTGTGGCCGTCGTCGGTGACGGTGTCCACCCCGATGTTGAAGCGCGAGAACTTCGCGTGGGCGTCGTAGTCGGTTCCCGAACCGCTGCCGCCGACCGGGATCTGGCTCGGCACGTAGAGCGCCCGCCCGACCGCGCCGTCGGCGAGCTGTCCGTCGCCGGTGCGCGTCGCCATGAAGTCGGCCTTGACGAAGCCGCCCACGCGGAACGTCGTGTTCGGATTCGCGGCCGGCGTGATCGTGGTTTCCTGGATGCGCGGCTTGCCGCCGACGGTTTCGGTCGCCTTCGGCAGCGGCGCCGAGGCGGCCACCGGCGTCGCCGGCGCAGGTGCCGCGCGTTGCGTGCGGACCTCGGCCATCAGGTCGCGCAGCTGGCGCTCGAGTTCGTCGATGCGCTGCTCGAGCGCGGCTTCGCGCGTTTCACCCGCCTGTGCATACGCCGGCCCGAGGGCGACGACGAGTGCGAACGCCAATGCGGCATGTCGTGGTTTGCGGATCTTCATGACAACCCTCCCGTTGTGCCGGACCGACGTTCGCGGGATCGCGGGCCCGCGGCAATACGCCAATGGTCGTGGTTGCGACCAAAGTCGAATGACGGGAAACCGCGCGGGGTGGTCGTGGCACACTGGCGCACGCCGAGGGCACCATCGGGTGCCGGGGAGGAACCATGTCGAACATCCATGCCGTACCCGCGTCGTTCGCGGCGAGCGCCCGCATCGACAAGGCCACCTACGAACGCGACTACGCCGAATCCGTGCGCGATCCGGACGCGTTCTGGGGCCGCGTCGGAAAGCGCCTGGACTGGACCAGGCCGTACACGCGCGTCAAGGACACCTCGTTCGATCCGGCCGACCTGCACATCCGCTGGTTTGCCGATGGCGAACTCAACCTCGCCGCGAACTGCCTCGATCGCCACCTCGAGGCGCGCGGCGACAAGGCCGCGATCATCTGGGAGGGCGACGATCCGTCCGAATCGCGCCGCATCAGCTACCGCGAGCTGCACCGCGACGTGTGCAAGGCGGCCAACCTGCTCGCGCACCTCGGCATCGGCAAGGGCGACCGCGTCGCGATCTACCTGCCGATGATCCCGGAAGCCGCGGTCGCGATGCTCGCGTGCGCGCGCATCGGCGCGATCCACACGGTCGTGTTCGGCGGCTTCTCGCCCGATTCGCTCGCCGGCCGCATCGCCGATTCGCAATGCAAGCTCGTGGTCACCGCCGATGAAGGGCTGCGCGGCGGCAAGCGCGTCGCGCTCAAGGCGAACGTCGACGAAGCGCTGCAACGACCCGGCACGAACAGCGTGGAAACCGTGCTGGTCGTGCGCCGCACCGGCGGCGCGGTCTCGATGCAGGCGCCTCGCGACCGCTGGTGGCACGATCTCGTCGAGGGGCAACCGGAACGCCACGAAGCGGTCGCGGTCGGCGCCGAGGACCCGCTGTTCATCCTCTACACGAGCGGCTCCACCGGCAAGCCGAAGGGCGTGCTGCACACGACCGGTGGCTATCTCGTCTTCATCAGCTACACGCACGAATGCGTGTTCGACCTGCGCGAGGACGACGTCTACTGGTGCACCGCCGATATCGGCTGGGTCACCGGGCACAGTTACGTGCTGTACGGGCCGCTCGCGAACGGCGCGACCACCGTGATGTTCGAGGGCGTGCCGAACCATCCCGATTCGTCGCGGTTCTGGCAGGTCGTCGACAAGCATCGCGTGACGATCTTCTACACCGCGCCGACCGCGATCCGCGCGCTGATGCGCGAGGGCGAGGCGCCGGTGCACAAGGCCTCGCGCGCGTCGCTGCGCCTGATCGGCACGGTCGGCGAGCCGATCAACCCCGAGGCCTGGGAATGGTACTGGCGCGTCGTCGGCGAGGGACGCTGCCCGGTCGTGGATACCTGGTGGCAAACCGAGACCGGGGGCATCCTGATCTCGCCGTTGCCCGGCGCGATCGACCAGAAGCCGGGCTCGGCCACGTTGCCGTTCTTCGGCGTGCGGCCTGCGATCGTCGATGCGAACGGCAGCGTGCTCGAGGGCGCCGCCGAGGGCAACCTCGTGATCACCGATTCGTGGCCCGGCCAGATGCGCACCGTCTACGGCGACCATGCGCGTTTCATCGACACCTACTTCCGCACCTATCCCGGCACCTATTTCACCGGCGACGGCGCGCGCCGCGACGAGGACGGCTACTACTGGATCACCGGCCGCGTCGACGACGTGATCAACGTGTCCGGCCATCGCATGGGCACGGCCGAGGTCGAAAGCGCGCTGGTCGCGCATCCGAAGGTTGCGGAAGCCGCGGTCGTCGGCTGTCCGCACGAGATCAAGGGCCAGGGCATCTACGCCTACGTCACGCTCAAGGCCGGCGAGGAGCCGAGCGAGGCATTGCGCAAGGAACTGATCGCGTGGGTACGCAAGGAGATCGGCCCGATCGCCAGCCCGGATTTCCTGCAGTGGGCGCCGAGCCTGCCGAAGACACGCTCGGGCAAGTTCATGCGGCGGATCCTGCGCAAGATCGCCGAAAACCAGCCCGAAGCACTCGGGGACACGTCCACGCTCGCAGACCCCTCGGTGGTGCAGAGCCTGGTGGACGAGCGTTTGGTGCGATGAGCAGGGAATGGGGGATGGCGAACAGGGAATCGATTGCGCAACCAGCACGCTGCGCGCGCTTCGCTTCGCCTCGGACCATTCCGCATTCCCCATTACCCACTCCCGGGCCATGCGCGAAGTCCTGATCGCCGACGACCATCCGCTGTTTCGCGATGCGCTCAAGCGCGCGGTCGCGCAGGCGGTGCCGGACGCGCGCCTGGTCGAGGTGGAGGACGTCGCTTCGCTGCAGGTGGCGGTCGATGCGCATCCGGAACTCGAGCTGCTGCTGCTGGACTTGCAGATGCCGGGTGCATCCGGATTCTCCGCGCTCGTGCACATCCGCCACCAGCATCCGGGCCTGCCGATCGTCGTGGTGTCGGCGCACGAGCAGGGCGCGGTGATCCGGCGCGCGATCGCGCACGGCGCCTCGGGCTACATTCCGAAATCGACCGCGGCCACGCAGATCGTCGAGGCGGTCTCCAGGGTGCTCGAAGGCGACCTCTGGGTGCCGCCGAGCGTGCGCGGCGGCGGCAGTCGGCTGCGCGAGGACGAGGCCAACGCCGCGGCGCAGGTGTCCGGGCTGACGCCGCAGCAGTTCCGCGTGTTCGGCATGATCGCCGACGGCCTGCTCAACAAGCAGATCGCCTACGAACTCGGCGTGTCCGAGGCGACCGTGAAGGCGCACATGACCGCGATCATGCGCAAGCTCGGCGTGTCGAACCGCACCCAGGCCGCGCTGCTCGCGAGCCATCTCGCGATCGAAGCCGATGCGCTGGGACCCGATGTCGAACCTGCGCGCGACTGACGCTCAGGGTGCGG
>JAEYZH010000052.1 GCA_023430685.1 Pseudomonadota bacterium
TTCGCGCGCGGCGTCGCGCAACAGGTCGGCTCGCTGCACGATGGCGCCTGCCGCGCCGAACTCTGCAACCACCTCGGACAATACGCGCGGCTCGCGCAGCAGCGTCGGATGGCGTGCTGCAACCAGCGCCGCATCGGGGTGGCCTTGCAGAAGGCGCACGCGCACGAGCGCATGGTGCAGCGCGGGGACCTGCGGAAGCTCCGCGATCAGCGCGAGGAGTTCGGCTTCGGCGTGGGCGGCCTCGCCGATCTCGGCCAGGCGCATCGCGGCCTGGAAGCGCTGTTCGCCCGCGCGCTCGCTCACGTCGCGAACTGCAGGCGCGCAAGTTCGGCGTACAAGCCGCCTGCGCGCACGAGTTCGGCGTGGCTGCCCTGCGCGACGATGCGACCTGCCTCCATCACGACGATGCGGTCGGCGCGCTGCACCGTGGCGAGGCGGTGCGCGATCACGAGCGTCGTGCGCCCGTGTTCGAGCCGTTCCAGCGCGTGCTGGATCAGGTGCTCGGACTGCGCATCGAGGCTCGAGGTCGCTTCGTCGAGCAGCAGCACCGGCGCATCGCGCAGCAACGCGCGCGCGATCGCGACGCGTTGCTGCTGGCCGCCCGACAGGCGCACGCCGCGTTCGCCGAGGTAGGTCGCGTAGCGTTCCGGCAATGCGTCGATGAATTCGTGCGCCTCCGCCGATCGCGCCGCGGCGACGACCTCGGCTTCGCTCGCGCCGCCGCGGCCGAATCCGATGTTGTCCGCCGCGCTCGCACCGAACAGCACGGGATCCTGCGGCACCAGCGCGAACGCGCCGCGCAGGTCCGCGAGCGCGAGCGCGCGCAGGTCGATGCCGTCGAGCAGGATGCGCCCCGATTGCGGATCGTGGAACCGCTGCAGCAACTGGAACACCGTCGTCTTGCCCGCGCCCGAGGGACCGACCAGCGCGATCGTCTGGCCGGGTTCGACCTCGAGCGTGAAGTCATGCAGCGCGGGTCGGTCGGGACGCGAGGGGTAGCGGAACTCGACCTGTTCGAAACGGATCGAGCCGCGCACCGGTTTCGGCAGTGCCTGCGCCGGTTGCGCCGAGCGGATCGAGGGATCGGTATCGAGCAGGTCGCCGATGCGCCCGAGCGCACCGGCGGCTCGCAGCACCTCGCCCCAGACTTCGGTGAGCGCGCCGACCGAACCCGCGGCCAGCACCGCATACAGCACGAACTGGCTCAGCACGCCGGCACCCATCGTGCCCGCGATGACCGCCTGCGCGCCCGCCCACAGCACCAGCGTGATCGCGCCGAAGGTCAGCAGGATCACCATCGCGGTGAGCGCGCCGGTCGTCGCGATGCGGCGACGCGCGGCCGCGAGGGCGCGCAGCACCGCGTCGCCGTAGCGGCGCGATTCCGCCGCCTCGCGCGTGTAGGCCTGCACGGTGTGGACCGCGTTCAGCACCTCGCCCGCGACCGCGGAGGTGTCGGCGATGCGGTCCTGGCTCGCGCGCGACAGGCGCGCGACGCGGCGCCCGAACACGACGATCGGCAGCACCACCAGCGGAATCACGAGCGCTGCGAAGCCCGCGAGGCGCGGGCTGGTCAGCACCATGAGCGTGGCGCCGCCGACCAGCGTGACGAAACTGCGCACCGCGACCGAGAACGTCGAACCGACCACGGTCTGCACGAGTTCGGTGTCGGCCGCGAGCCGCGAGACGAGCTCGCCGGTGCGGGTGCGTTCGAAGAACGCCTGGTCGAGCGTGAGCAGGTGGTCGTAGAGCCGCCGGCGCAGGTCGGCGGCGACGCGCTCCCCGAGCAGCGAGACGAAGTAGTAGCGTGCCGACGTCGCGATCGCGAGCACCACCGCGACGCCGAACAGGCCGAGGAAACTCGCATTGATCGCGGCCGCGTCGGCTTGGCTGAAGCCGCGGTCGATCATCACGCGCACGGCCTGCGGCAAGGTGAGCGTCGCGGTCGAGGACAACGCGAGGAACCCGAGCCATCCCGCGAGCAGGCCGCGGTAGGGCCTGAGGTACGGCAACAGGCGTCGCAGCGAACGCAGCTTGCGCGGGGTGTCGGCGTTCGATTCGGTCATGGAGATTCGGATGGAGGGGGCAGGGAGGATATGGCAGGCGCGCGCGCGTGCTTCAAGCCGGGGTTTCGATGCGGCCCCGGCCGCGCGTGAGGTCGCGCACGAAGCCGGCGAGTGCCTCGATGCGTTCGCCGGGGACTTCGACCTCGAGCGCCATGCCGTCGACCGATGCCTGTTCGGACAGCCTGCGGGCATCGAAGTCGGCGAGGCGCGAGTACAACAACGGCACCGCGGCGAACTCGCAGTGGATGACCGCGTGCACGCGCTCGACGATCTCGCGCTTCGGCGCGAGGCGCAGGCACTCCGCCGCACAGCCGCCGTACGCGCGCACGAGGCCACCGACGCCGAGTTTGACGCCACCGAACCAGCGCGTCACGACCACCACCACGCGGTCCAGGTCCTGGCCGTCGATCGCGGCGAGGATCGGTCGGCCAGCGCTGCCGCCGGGTTCGCCATCGTCGTTGAACCGGTAGTTCGCGCCGGTGCGCCATGCCCAGCAGTTGTGGGTGGCGTCTCGTTCGGCCACGCGCGCGATGAACGCGCCGGCGTCCGCGCCGGTGTCGACGGGCGCGGCGCGCGCGAGGAAGCGGCTCTTGCGGATCTCCTGCTGCAAGCTCGCCTCGGAGGCGAGCGTGGTCGTCGTGGCCATCGCGCGAGTGTAACGGCGCGAGGCCACCCGCTCACTCGATCAGGTGTCGCAGGTCTTCCGGTATCTGGTGGCGGGGATGGGTCCGGTGGAACAGCCGCAGGCTCTCGGACGCCTGTTGCCGGCGACCGTCGCGCAGCAGTTCGCGCACGTGCGCGAGCCATTCGGTCGGCGCAAGCTGCTGGTCGCGCCGCAGTTGCACCGACGCGGACGGGGCGGGCGCGGCACGCGCACGCATGCGATCGGGCTCGCGCGGTGGTTCGGCTTCGCTTTTCGACTCGGCCGTCTCCGCGCGCTCATGGCCGAGGCCGTTCGCCGAGTCGGCCGCGCCATCGTCCTGCCGGGTTTGCGGGAATGGCATCGGCGCGGCGGGCGCCTGCTCGACGACGGGGGACGGAGGCGGCGCGGCGGGCTGCGCCGGTGGCGCGGCCTTGGCTGCGCGCTTTGCCGCGACGAC
>JAEYZH010000070.1 GCA_023430685.1 Pseudomonadota bacterium
CTGCGGATCCGAGCGCGGCCACGCCGGCCGCCTCGCCATGCGCGCGCGCGATCTCCGCGCCGCGCGCGACCCACCGCGCGAGCGCGACCGCATCGCCGCGCTCGCGCGCATCGCGCGCAAGCCAGAGCGCCTGCCCGAGCAGAACCGACCAGTTGCGCATGCGGCCGAATGCGTCCGCGGCTTCTTCGTGCAATCGCGACGCCTCCTCCGGATGACCCGCCGCGCGCGCGGCGTGGCCCGCCGCGACGAGGGCGAATGCGTGTTCGACCGTGAGGGCGTGCGCATCGGAGAGCTCGAGCGCACGGCGCGCGTGCCGCTGCGCGGGTTCGACGCGGCCATGCGCGGCGAACGACTTGGCCAGCCCCGCATGCGCAATGACCTCGCCGCGCACGTCGCCCGCATCGCGCGCAAGCTGCAATGCCTGCAGATGCAGCGGCTGCGCCGACACGTACTGGCCCTGCGCCTGGCGGATCATCGCGAGCGCCTGCAGGCTGCATTGCCGCAGCGCGGGCAGGTCGAGTTCGCGCGCGAGATCGGCCACGCGCAGGTACTGCTGGGCGGCTTCGGCCAGGTCGCCTCGGTGCAGGCTGACCGAGCCGAGGTTCGCGAGCGAGCGCGCTTCGCGCCGCCGGTCGCCGCTTCGGCGGTCCATGTCGAGCACGCGGCGCAGCCAGTGCTCCGCCTGTGCGTGGTCGCCCGCAGCCAGGGCCGCCTCTCCGAGACCTTCGCTCGCGATGCGCAGGCTCAGCGCATCGTTGCTCGACTCGGCTTCGTCGCGCACGCGCAGGAAGCCTTCGCGCGCGGCCGCGAGGTCGCCGTTCGCGAGGCGCGCGGCAGCCATGCGCATGCGCACATGCCGAGCCTGCGCGGGCTCGAGCGCCGCCGCGCCGGCTTCGATGCCCGCCAACAACTCGAGCGCTTCGGGCGTGCGCCCGAGGCGCAACAGGGTGGTGGCCAGGTGCAGGCGCGGCCAGACCAGTTCGGGACGCTGTGCTGCACAGATCGAGAAATAGCTGCGGGCGTGCTCGAAGCGCCCGTCGAGATAGGCTTCGATGCCGCGCGCGAACGTCTCCGCGAGATAGCCGTCGAGTCCGGCGATGGGCGCCGAAGGTGCGCCCGCCCCGGCCGCCGTCCATGCATCGATGCGTCGCCCGGCATCCACCGCAAGCGCCGCTGCGTCCGAGCCGTACAACGTGTCTTCGCGCCGGCCATCGCGCCCTTCGAGCACGACGACGAGGCGCAGCACGCCGCCTGCGCGGTCGAGCGTCATGAACACGATGTCGTCGGCGCCGGCATGGTCGCGCAACGACTGACGGCGGTCCGGATCGTCGAGGCGTGCATCGTGCATGTCCGCGCCCTCGTGCTGCAGGCCGACGATGCCCGGACGCTGCGCGATCACGCTCGCGACGAGTCCCATGAGTCCGCGCTGCGCCCACGCAAGGCCTGCGTCGCCCGAGCGGTCGACGACCGGCAGCACGAGGATGCGTCGCCCGCTGTCGCCTGCCGCCGTCAGCTGTGATCGCACGAACACGGCGGACAGCAGCGTGCACGCGAGCACCAGTGCGAGCGCTCGCCAGGCCCCGCCGCGCCGCGCGACGGCCGGAGGCCGCGCGGCCGCAGCCGGGGGCGTCGGCACCGCCTCGCGTGCCGACGTATCCGGATCGAGCGGCTTGGCGGTCCAGCGGAACCCATGTCCATGCACGGTCTGGATGAATCGGCGACCCTCGGTTTCGCCGAGCGCACGTCGCGCCTTGTAGACGAGCTGGGACAGGGACGCATCGGAAACCGGCCGGTTCCACAGGCGCGCGATCAGCTCGTCCTTGCCGAACGCGCGGTCGCGGTTGCAGGCGAGGATCGCGATGAGGTCGTAGACGCGCGGCTCGACGGCTTCGAGCCGGCCGTCGACGCGCAGCTCGCGGCGGCGACCGTCGATCTCGAGGTGGGCGAAGCGGTGGATCGACGTCTCGGTGTTCGGATCGGGCATGGCGGTCGCTCGAGCGGAGCGAGAGGATAGCGAGCCGTCCATTTTCGCACCCCGACGCGGTTCGAGTCCGCCGCGTGACGCAGTTCACGCCCAGGGAGCCGCCGGAACCGCATGTATCGCTTCATCGCGACATAGCGATATAGTATCCGGATCCAGCCGCGGACGCGTCGCGATGCCGATCAGTTTCGAATTCTTCCCGCCCAAGACCGACGAGCAGCGGGCGACGCTCGATGCGGCATTGCCCAGGCTCAAGGCGCGCGAACCCGAGTACGTGAGCTGCACGTTCGGTGCGGGCGGCTCGACGCTGCGCTATACGCCCGAAACGATCCAGCGCCTGCGCGAACAGCATGCGCTCGACGCCGCGCCCCACCTCTCGTGCATGGGCGGCACGCGCGACGAGATTCGCGCGTTGCTCGAGGACTACAAGGCATCCGGCGTCCGTCGCCTCGTCGCGCTGCGCGGCGACCTGCCGTCCGGCATGGCCAGCCATGGCGACTTCCGCTACGCGAGCGAGCTCGTCGAGTTCATCCGCGCCGAGCACGGCGACCTGTTCCACATCGAGGTGGCCTGCTACCCGGAAGTGCATCCGCAATCGGACGACGCGCATGCGGACCTGCGCCATTTCAAGGCCAAGGTCGATGCGGGCGCCGATGGCGCGATCACGCAGTACTTCTACAACGCGGATGCGTATTTCCGCTTCGTCGAAGCCGCGCGCCGCGCGGGCATCTCGATCCCGATCGTCCCCGGCATCATGCCGATCGCGAACTTCAGCCAGCTCAAGCGCTTCTCGGACCTGTGCGGCGCCGAGATCCCGCGCTGGCTGGCCAAGCGCATGCAGGCGTATGGCGACGACGTCGATGCGATCCGCGAGTTCGCCGCCGACGTGGTCGCCGACCTGTGCCGCCGCCTCGTCGCGGGCGGCGCACCGGGATTGCACTTCTACACGCTCAATCGCGCGCGTCCGACCCTCGCGGTACTCGACCGTCTTCCGTAGGAGCGCGCCCTGTGCGCGATCGCATGAATTCGAATGCCGTCGCGCAATCGACTCACTGCGCGGATCGCCCACAGGGTGGGCTCCTACTCACAAGGTATCGGCAGGAGCGCACCCTGTGCGCGATCACGCGCGCAGCGTCGGTTGCCCCGCGCGCGGCGGGCAGGCGGCGGCCCCCTAGGCGAACGCGCGCGCCGTCGCCGCGTGGTGCACGCCCGCAACCGCCCGGCCCGACGGATCGGCGGCAGTCGCGAATGTGGGGTCCCACTCCAATGCGGCACTCGACGAGCATGCGATCGACTTGCCGCCCGGCACGGTCGCCGCGCAGGCCTCGCCCGGGAAATGCTGCTCGAACAGGCGCCGGTAGAGGAATGCCTCCTTGCTCGCGGGCGTGTTGTGCGGGTAACGCGCGGCTGCGGCCGCGAACTCGCGATCGCCGACCGCCTGCTCCGCGTGCGCCTTGAGCCCGTCGATCCAGCCATAGCCGACGCCGTCGCTGAACTGCTCCTTCTGCCGCCACAGGATCTCGCCGGGCAGCACGCCTTCGAACGCCTCGCGCAGCACGGCCTTCTCGATGCGACCGTGCCCGGCCATCTTGTGACGCGCATCCATCGACATCGCGAGGTCGAGGAACTCGAGGTCGAGGAACGGCACGCGCGCCTCGACGCCCCAGGCCATCATCGCCTTGTTCGCGCGCAGGCAGTCGTAGGCGTGCAGCGCATCGAGCTTGCGCACGGTTTCCTCGTGGAACGCGGTCGCCGACGGCGCCTTGTGGAAGTACAGGTAGCCGCCGAAGATCTCGTCGGCCCCCTCGCCCGAGAGCACCATCTTCACGCCCATCGCCCTGATCCTTCGCGCGAGCAGGAACATCGGCGTCGACGCGCGCACGGTCGTCACGTCGTAGCTCTCGATATGCCGAATCACCTCCGGCAGCACGTCGAGCCCTTCCCAGAACGTGTACGTGAAGCCGTGGTGCACGGTGCCGAGCGCGCGCGCCGCGACCGCGGCGGCGGCCAGGTCAGGCGCGCCGTCGAGTCCGATCGCGAACGAGTGCAGTCGCGGCCACCAGGCCTCGCTGCGGTCGCCGTCTTCGACGCGCTGGCGCGCACAGCGTGCCGCGCACGCAGCAACGAGCGAGGAATCGAGCCCACCCGACAACAGCACGCCATAGGGCACATCGCCCATGAGCTGGCGATGCACGGCGGCCTCGAGCGCGCCGCGCAGCGCCGCGGGCGCGACCGAGCGCCCCCGCGCCGACGCCGGATCGCGCCACGCGCGTTCGTGGAAGCGCCGCAGCGAGCCGTCGGCGCTGTCGTAGACGTGGCCGGGCGGGAAGACCGAGATGTCGGCGCAGAGGTCGACCAGCGCCTTCATTTCCGATGCGACGCACAGGCGACCCATGCGGTCATGACCCCAGTAAAGCGGGCACACGCCGAGCGGATCGCGTGCGATCACGCAGCGCCGCGCCGCGCCGTCCCAGAGCGCGAACGCGAAGATCCCGTTGAGACGGTCGGGGAAGCCGGTGCCGTGCGCGCGGTACAGCGCGTTGATGACTTCGCAGTCCGAGCCGCTGGTGTACTCGTAGTCGCCGCCTGCCCGCAGTTCGCTGTGGTTGTAGATCTCGCCGTTGACCGCGAGCGCGAGCACGCCGTCGCGCGAGCGCAGGGGTTGCGCACCGCTCGCCGGATCGACGATCGCGAGCCGTTCGTGCACGAGGATCACGCCGGTGTCGACGTACACGCCGCTCCAGTCGGGACCACGGTGGCGCTGGCGCTGCGAATGCGCGAGCGCGAGCTGCCGCAGCGCGGCGAGGTCGTCACCAGGTTGCAGGTCGAACATGCCGAAGATCGAACACATCGGGAACCTCGTCGTGGCAGGAAATCGCGGCGGCAGAAACGACGAAGGCCCGCACTGGGCGGGCCTTCGTCTCGTGTCGGTGGTGCAAATCCGCTACAAGCCGGCCCTCCTGATCGAGCAGGCATTATTCAGCGCGTTGCCGATGGCGGCGCGCGGGCAGCAGGATTGGAGGTGGCGGATCGACGTCATGTCCGCACTACAGCATGCCCGCCCGCGCATCGCAAGCGCCGCGGCAGCGCTTCCGGCCTGGCCGGAGCGGGGTTCATGCCGACGCAGGGCCGGCACCAGCCGGCGGCGCGGCCGGGTTGAACGCGTCCGAGTAGCAGGCATCCGCGCCGAGGCCGTGCGCGATGAATTCGGGCACGGCGGTGTCGACCATCCTGACCGAGCCGCAGACATAGGCCTCGTAGCCACGGAGATCGGCGTGATCGGCGAGCATCGCCTCGTGCACGAGGCCGGTGCGGCCTTGCCAGGACGGCGCGCTCGCCGGATCCGAGAGCACCGGGACGATGCGGAAATTCGGATGCGCGCGCGCCCATCCTTCGGCGAGTTCGAGCAGGTACAGGTCATCGACGTTGCTGACGCCCCAGTAGAGTTCCATCGGCCTCTGCACGCCGCGATGGAACGCATCCTCGAGGATGCTCTTGATCGGCGCGAAGCCGGTGGCCCCGGCAACCATGAGCATCGGCCGGGTGCCCGCATGCAGCGTGAAGCGACCGATCGGCCCCTCGAAGTCGAGCGCGTCGCCGACCTGCATCCGTTCGAACACATGGGTCGTGAAGCGTCCGCCGGGAATGCGGCGGATGTGCAGTTCGATGAGTTCGTTCTCGTGCGGCGGGTTGGCGAACGAGAACGCGCGGCGCGCGCCGTCTTCGAGCAGGATGTTGATGTACTGCCCGGCGACGAATTCGATGCGCTGGCTGCCCGGCAACGCGATCATCACCCGCATCACCGTCTCGCTGAGCCGCTCCATGCGCTCGACCCGGCCCTGGTAGCGATTGATAACCGGCGCGTTCGACGAACGCAGGGTGTCGACCGCCGGAACCTCGAACTCGAGATCTTCCAGCGCGACCGCGCAGCACATCAGCGCCTTGCCTTCGGCACGCATCTGCTCGGTCAGCGCATTCGGCTGGTATGGGCCAGGATCGAAGCGGCCATTGAGCACCGTGCATACGCAGACGCCGCAGCCGCCGTTGCGGCATTCGTACGGCAGCACGAGCCCGGCGCGCAGGCCGGCTTCGAGCAGGGTTTCACCGTCGCGCGCGTTGACGTGTTCGGGCCCCGGGTGCGCGGCCAGCTGATAGATGCTCTGCCTCCCGGCCTTGCGCCTGGCGCCGCTCAGCCATGGCATCACCACGAGTACGCCGGTCCCGATCACGACCAGTGCCCAGACCGCCGCGAACGACCACGTCTTCAGCAACGGATAGACCAGCAGGAAAAACCAGTCGAGCGCGACCGACACGACTTCGCTGCCGAGATCCGCGGGACCGCCGTGGCTGTGCACGGGCACCAGCAGCGACATTGCGAGCAGGGTCGCTGCGAGGCCGATCGCGATCGGCCTTGGCGGGTTGGTGCTGGCCTTGGGAACGCGCTGGATGTGCACCCACATCAACAACAGCAAGAGCAGCGGAACACCGATGTGGATGAACGCGAGCAGCGAGAACAGGCGATCGTTGACGCTGGACGGATCGATGAAATTGCGGCTCAGGGTGCCGCCGAACCCGGGCAGCCAGTCCATCCACTCGAAGCTGGAGACGACCACGTACTGGGCGAGCTTGTCCCACGGCAACATGTAGCCGTTGATGCCCGAGATGTACACGAGCCAGATCAGGCCGACACCGGTCAGCCACGAGAACGCGCGAAATCCATGCAGCCGGTCGAACGCGAAATGGCGCAGCATGTGCAGCACCAGCATGAGCACCATCGCATCGGACGCATATCGATGCGCGCTGCGCAGGATCCCGCCCGCATACCACTGGTTGTCGGTCAACGACTGCACCGACGCGTAGGCGCCGGTGACGCTGGTGTCGAAGAACGCATACAGGTAGAGGCCGCTGCCGGCCACGATCCAGAACAGGAAGAACGTGATCGACCCCAGGTGGTAGAACGGATTCAGGCGGTCGCCGAACGCGCGATTGAACACGCCCTCGACCAGCATGAACAGGCGGCGCAGCGCGCCTTGCAGGGCAGCGATCATGGCGGGCTTCCCGATGATTCATGCGTCGGCGCACGACCGCGCAACGCGTTCCAGACCACGAGCACGAACATCAGTCCCCCGATGATCGCGATCAATCCGCCGAGGCCCATCAGCCCCATGCCGGCCACCTCGGCCTTGCTGCGCAGCACCTGTTCGGCGCCGGCGACCTTGCGTTGCACGCCGTAGCCTCCGGACCAGACCAGGCCGACGATGTGCATGAGCTGGCCGCCGCCGTACAGCGTGGGCTGCCAGCGCGCGAACCGGCCTTGCGGCGTGCGATAGCCGAGCCGCGGCAGCAGCAGGTAGACCACGCCCATCAACGCGAGAGTGACGCCGACGATGCAGCCGTGATAGTGCGCCGGAATCTTCACGTTGTTGCCGCTGATGAACACGCCGATGACGCCGCCCGCGGCGAACAGCACCATCGAGGCGACCAGCGCGGCACGCAGCGCATCGTGCCCGGGTCGGGTCGCGCGCGGCGAGCGCAACAGCCCCACGACGACTGCGAGCCCGATCGGCACGATCGAGACACCGCCGCCGAGGCGCATCGCCCAGGTGTGCAGGTCGCGATGCTCGACACTCGCGACGTCATGCGCGAGGTAGGCCCATGGCGTGACGAACACGCTGACCAGCGCGAGCGCCAGCAGCAGCAGCGCGATGCGCGGACTCAGCGGCAGTTGCGCGCCGATCGTGCTGGCCAGCCACAGCCAGGCCACCAGCATCAGCAGCGTCCAGGTGAACTGCAGCGCGTGGCCGCCGCCCCAGAATGCAATCTCGTACCAGGCGTTGCCCTCGAGCTGGGCCGGCGTCAGCAGCAGCGACGCCGCGAACGCCAGCAGCGCAACCGCCGTCGAGACCACGCCCGCATTCAGGCCGAAGCGCAGGACGCCACTGCCGTCGAGCTCGAGTCCGAGCGCGGGCGCGGCGATCAGGCTGCGCAGCACCAGTAGCAACGCCGCGACGCCGAGCACGCCGAGGCCCGCAAGGAAGACTCCGCCATCGAGCACCGGGATGTAGTTGGACATGATCGGCTCGGCGCTGCCGGCGAACGGCGCGATGCCGAGCAGCGCGGTGCCCGCATACGCGAGCAGCAGCGCGAGCCAGCCCAGCGCATTCGCGCGCGCCCGGCTGCACAGGCTCCAGAGCATGCCGGCGAGCGCGAGGAACCAGACCAGCACCGACAGATCGACATGCACCACCAGCGCGACGCGAAAGAAGTCCGCGACCGGCAACCACGCATTCACGCCCGGCGTGCGCGATGCCACCAGCAGGACCGAGTAGAACCCCGACACGATCAGCGCCAGCAGGCCGAGCCAGAGCCAGCCGCGCACGAGCGCGCGGTCGGATTCGGCCGACAGCTCCAGCGAATAGGGGGACGCGCTCGATGCAGTGCGGTTCGAACCGGATGCGGACGATGCCGCGGCGTGTTCGCCCGTCACAGCAGGATGATCCGGCGCGACGCGGCGTCGAAATCGACCACGAGGATCTCGGCCGGCGCAAGCGTCACCGTTTCCGCGCGCGTGTAATCGAAGCCTTCGCTGCGCGCATCATCCTTCATGCGCACGACGATCTCGTGCGTGCCCGCGGGCACTTCGAGCCGGCGGGAGACGACGGCCGCGCCGTCACTCGACAAGCCCGAGGGCTGGGACACCTGGCGGTGGGCGAGTCCGCCGTCGACATCGAGTTCCACGGTGAGCGGCGAACGCTCGCGCGGACAGTTCCTCGGCACGCGCATGTTCGGCGGCAGACTGGCCAGCTCCTCGGCGCTCAACTCCACGCAATCGCCGAGCAGCTTGCCCTGGTGGCTGATGCTGATCTTGATCAGCGCGCGGTCCGCCGCGAGGTTCTCGTAGACCGGCCAACGCGTGAACACGAGGATGACCGCGGCGAGTGCCGCGTAGAGGAGGGCTTGCCCGAGCCATGCGCCGATCGTGTTCATGGATGGATTCCTGTTGTCGCAGAGTGGCGCAATTCGCCGATCGCTTCAACGAGCATCGCGCGATCGCGCGCGCCCGCCATGATGAACCGGTAGCGCTGCGCAGGCACGCTCGCGCGCAGGTGCGGCTCGCGCTCGCCGCGCAGGCGCTGCGCCGTCCACCGGTTGCCGAGGCGGTACGCACACGTCCCGGATGCACAGCCGGCGACGACGACGCCTGCGGCACCCGCGCGCAGCGCGTACTCGATGAAGGACGGCGGCAGCTGGCCGATGCAGAGCAGGTTGCGGCCGGACACGTGCGGCTCGTGCAGGTTCTCGACATCGAGGCCGTGGCTGCAGCCGAACACGATGATCGGCGGCACCGCCGCGGTGCGCATCACATCCACGAGGCTGCGACGCAAGGCGTCGACCGACAACTGTGGCATGTCGATGCCGTTGACGAGCTCGCTCGCGCTGCGGAACGGTGTCGCCGACGGACAGGCGCCTGCGCAGATGCCGCAACTGGCGCAGCGTCCGGCTGCGACCACCGCGATCTGCTTGCCGGGCCTGCCGTCGGGATGCGGATCGAGGGTGATCGCCGAATACGGGCAATCCTCGACGCAGCGACGACAGCCGTTGCAGTTGTCGGCATCGACGAGCGCGACCGGAAGCGCCGGTGCAGTGCGTCGCAGTGGCAGCAGCGACAGCAGCGAGAGCATCGCGGCGAGCAGAACCCAGGTCGGGCCCGGCGAGAGTGCGTCGGCGATCGGCAACAGATGCAGCGTGATCCAGTCCAGCCCGAGTGCGGTGGGCACGCGATCCAGGTCGGCCGGCGCGCCACTCGTGACCGGCCACGCAAGCGCCATCACGCCGAAGCTCGCGAGCAGGCCGATCACCAGCGTGCGCGGCGGCAGGATCGCGGGCCGGGTGATCCGCTGCAGGTGGAACCAGAGGCCGAACAGCAGCAGCAGCGGCATGCCGACGTGGATGAACACGAGCAGCGAGAACAGCCGATCGGTGACCGCCGCGGGGCTCAGGAAATTGCGGGCGAGCGCACTGCCGAGCAGCGGAAAGCCATCGATCAGTTGCGCGCTGCCGATCGCCGCGTACTGCGCGAGCGTGTCCCAGTTGAGCCAGAAGCCGCCCACGCCGCTCACGTACATGAGGACCAGCAACGGAATGCCGGTCAGCCAGGTGATCGCGCGGAAGCGCGAGTAGTGGCCCATGATCCATTCGCGCAGCAGATGCCCGAGCGTGGCGAGCATGAAACCATCGGCCGCATAGCGATGCAGGCTGCGCAGCCAGCCGCCGGGCCAGGGTTGTTCGCGCGACAGCGCGTCGATCGATCGCCACGCACCCGCGATCGAGGTGTCGAACACCGCGTAGAGCCAGATGCCGCTGAGCAGCAGGATCGCGAACATCAGGCACGCGATCGCGCCGAGGTGGCGCAATGGATTGCTGTTGCCCGGGAAAAAGCTGTCGAGTGCGTGTTCGAGCCAATCCCACGCGCGCCTTGTCGCGGAGGCCTTCATGCTCGCTGCAGGCGCTTCCTGGCCCGATGGTCGCGCCACTCGCGGATCGCGAACCACGCCATCAGCCCGATGAAGGTGATCCCGCCGGCGAGTTCGATGTAGAGCGAATAATCGACCCGATAGCGGCCGGTTTCCGGGTCGTAGACCGAGCACAGGATGCGGATCCTCGCGAACAGGTCGCTGAGCGACCGGGTTTCCTCGACCAGCCCCCCGCCGAGCAGGCGCTTGAGCGGCTCGCCGAGCGAATCGGGTCCGAACGCGTCACCGAAGACCTGCTGGCGGATGACCCCGGCGGAGTCGACCACGCTGACCTGCAAGGTGTGGTCGAAGCCGATCGGCGTCTGCATGAAGCTGAAACCGAAAGCGCGCGCAACCTCGGCGACGTCGGCCCGGGACGGGCTGAGGAAGGTCCAGTTGGGATTCCGGATCGACTGCTTCGCGGCGTACTCGCGCAGCGCCATCGGCGAATCGGTCGGCTGGTCGAAGCCGATGCTGACCACGTTGAACTGGTCGTCACCGAAGCGGTCGCGCATCGCATTGACGGACTTGTGCAGCACCCGCGTGCTGTTCGGGCAGATGCGGAAGCAACCGGTATAGATGAAATTGACGAGCAACGGCTTGCCACGGAAGCGCGACAGCGAAACCGGTTGGCCGCGCTGGTCCAGCATCGTGAGCTCTGGCAGCGGTCGGCCGACCGCGGCGAGGCTGTCACGC
>JAEYZH010000091.1 GCA_023430685.1 Pseudomonadota bacterium
TCGAAGCGGATCTCGGTCGTGTTGCCGAGCTGGTCGCGGAACACCATGCGCACGAGGGCCGATGCGTCGAATCCGAGTTCGGCATATTCGAACTCGGGCTCGGTGGCCTTCGATGTGAGCTTCAACCAGGCAAGACCGTCGCGCACGCCGGCCTCGCTCGCGACGTACTGTCGATCGAGCTGCGAGAGATCGGTCAGGACGGTGAGCGGGCTCTGCGCCTCGGCCACGCCCTGGTTGCGCACCGACACCTGCTCGAGGTCGGGCTCGTAGACCCAGACGCGACGCCCATCCGCGACGATCGTTTGCTGGTACGGATCCGTTGTTACCCAACGGAACTGGCGCGGCGCCTGCAACGCGAACGTGCCCGACGACGCATCGCCCTGGTGGCCGTTCGCGTCGGTGACCGACTGGCTGAAACGCCCGCTCACCGACGCCAGTCCGCTCGAAAACGCTTCCATGCGCGCGCGCGCGGAATCGGCCGCGTCGAGGGGTGTCGAGAGTGCGCACAGGACCACGAACAGCGAGGGGATGCGCATGGCGTTCGGTACCATCCAGGGGGCGCCCATTATCGCGGCGACGTCTGAACCAGGGAAGCTCGACGCATCGGTCGCGATCGACTTCCCCCGCCCCGTCCGTGCGGTCGAGGGGCCTTGCAGGCGATTCGCGCGCAGCCAACCGGACTCAAGCCTTCCCGCAGGACCGCGCGGAGCGAACCATTCGGACGAGTGCTCCCTCAGTGCGGTTGCGCGACGCCGTCGAGCAGCGACTCCGACGCCTGCTCGTTGCCCGACTGCGCGATGTTGGAGAGCGCGACGATGCCGACCAGGCGCTTCTCCGCATTGACCACCGGCAGGCGGCGCACGCCGAGTTCGGCCATGTTGCGCGCGACCTGGGCCACGTCTTCGTGGTCCTGGCAATACTTGATGTCGCAGGTCATCACGTCGCGCACCGTGGTCTCGGGGCCGAGACCGCGCGCGACCGCGCGCAACGCGAGGTCGCGATCCGTGATCATGCCGACCAGGCGGTCGCCCTCGCTGACCGGCAGGCTGCCCACATCCGCGCGCGCCATCACTTCCGCGGCCTCCCGGATGCTCTGCTCCGGGCGCGCAAGCTGCACGTTGCGCGTCATCACGTCACCGATCGTCTTCATGGGTTCTCTCCTGCACGCGCGACCGGCACCACGCCGTCGCATCGACGACCGACGATGCGGCATCGATGCTGAACCGCACTTGCAGGGCCGCGCACGGGGCGACGGCGCGCGCGGCTGGCGCGGGCTCAGTCGGCCGGTGGTGGTGGCGCGAGCACGGTGCGGTTGCCGTTGTGCTCGGGCGAACTGACGACGCCGTCGCGCTCCATCTGCTCGATCAGGCGCGCGGCGCGGTTGTAGCCGATGCGCAGGTGGCGTTGCACGCCCGAGATCGATGCGCGACGCGTCTTCGTGACGATCGCGACCGCGCGGTCGTAGAGCTGCGCGTCCTCGCCGCCCTCGTTGTCGGACGCGTCCTGCGGCAGGCCGGAATCGTCGATGACCTTGCCATTGCCGAGCGACTGCACTTCCTCGAGCACGCCCTCGATGTAGTCGGGTTCACCTTGCTCGTGCAGCCACTGGACCACCTTGTGCACCTCGTGGTCGTCGACGAACGCGCCATGCACGCGCTCGGGTGCCGCGGTGCCCGGCGGCAGGTAGAGCATGTCACCGTGCCCGAGCAGGGTTTCGGCGCCCGACTGGTCGAGGATCGTGCGCGAATCGATCTTGCTCGAGACCTGGAACGCGATGCGCGTCGGGATGTTCGCCTTGATCAGGCCGGTGATCACGTCGACCGAAGGGCGCTGGGTCGCGAGGATCAGGTGCACGCCGGCCGCGCGCGCCTTCTGCGCGAGGCGCGCGATGAGTTCCTCGACCTTCTTGCCGACGATCATCATCATGTCGGCGAACTCGTCGATGATCACGACGATGTAGGGCAGCGGTTGCAGCGGCTCGGCCGTGCGCGACGGTTGGGACGCGTCGGGACGGAACAGCGGATCCAGCAAAGGCTGGCCCGCGTCCTGCGCATCCCGCACCTTCTTGTTGAAGCCGCCGAGGTTGCGCACGCCGACCATCGACATCAGCTTGTAGCGCCGCTCCATCTCGGCCACGCACCAGCGCAGCGCGTTCGCGGCCTCCTTCATGTCGGTGACGACCGGCGCGAGCAGGTGCGGGATGCCCTGGTAGACCGACAGCTCGAGCATCTTCGGGTCGATCATGATCAGGCGCACGTCCTGCGCGCTCGACTTGTAGAGCAGGCTCAGCACCATCGCGTTGACCGCGACCGACTTGCCCGAACCCGTGGTTCCCGCTACCAGCAGGTGCGGCATCTTCGCGAGATCGACCACCACCGGCTTGCCGCCGATGTCCTTGCCGAGCGCGAGCGCGAGGGGCGACTTGACCGCCTCGTAGCGATCGGACCGCAGGATTTCCGAGAGGTAGACGATCTCGCGGTTCGCGTTCGGAATCTCGAGCCCGATCACCGACTTGCCCGGGATCACGTCGACGACGCGCACCGAGGTGACCGACAGGCCGCGCGCGATGTCCTTGTCGAGCGTCGAGATCTGGCTGCCCTTGATGCCGGGCGCCGGCTGCATCTCGAAGCGCGTGATCACGGGCCCCGGGAACACGCCGACCACCTGCGCCTCGATGCGGAAGTCCTTGAGTTTCAACTCGACCTGGCGCGAAAGCGCCTCCAGCGTCTCGCCGGAATAGCCCTTGACCTGCTGGCGCGGCTCGTCGAGCAGCGACAGCGGCGGCAATCCGCCATCGGACGACGCACCCGCGAACAGCGGGATCTGCGTCTCGCGCTGCGCGCGCTCGCTCTTCTCGATCGGCGCGACCACGGGCTCGATGCGGATCGGCTCGCGCCTGGACTGCTTGACCGTTTCGATGCGGCGCACGACCTCGCGCTCCGCCCGGGCCTCTCGCGCGGCGCTGCGATCGCCGCTGCGCCGCATCCGCTCCGCAACGCCGGCGCCGGCGCCGAGCAGCAGGCGTCCGATCGCATCCATGAGCCTGAACCACGACAGGCCGGTCGCGAGCGTGATCGCGACGAGCACCAGCGCGAGCAGGAACAGTCCCGCACCAAGCGGACCGAAGCTGCGCTGCAGGCTGCCGCCGACGAGCTGTCCGAGGATGCCCCCCTCGCCCGCGGGCAGGATCGTCGGCGTGACGCCGTGCAGGAACGCGAGTCCGGGCGCCGCGATGAAGAACGCGACGAAGCCGATCAACCGCAGTGTCGGCTCCAGCGGCGAGCGTTCGACCGCGGTTGCCCCGCGCAGCACGACCGCACCGACCGCGAGCAGCAGCAGTGGCATCGCGTACGCGACGACGCCGAGCAGGTAGAACGCGAGGTCCGCGATCCACGCGCCGAATGCGCCGCCGAAGTTGTGGATACCCCGCCCGGGATCACCGACATGCGACCAGCCGGGGTCGGCTGGCGCATAGCTGACGAGGCAGGCGAGCAGGTAGACCGCGAGCGGCAACAACAGCAGGAAGCCCGCCTCGCGCAGGCGCCTGTGCCAGTGCTCGTCGAGGCGGGGAGCCGACTTGACCGATTTGGATGTGCGCGCCACCCGGAGAATCTACCCGAAATATTCCAGACAAGCGTCTGTTATATCAGGATTTCAACGCCGGATGGACGATCTGGCCGCCCTCCACGTTGATGCCGCTGCGCAGCGGCTCGTAGGCGCGCCAGTTCGCGTCCGACGCGAGTCTGTTCACATACGGCAGGATCGCCGCGCAGATCGCTTGCGAAGAGGTCTGCGGCACCGCCCCCGGCATGTTGGTCACGCAGAAATGGGTCACGCCCTCGACCACGTAGGTCGGCTCCTTCCAGGTCGTCGGGCGCGAGGTTTCGAAGCAGCCGCCCTGGTCGATCGAGATGTCGACGAGGATCGAGCCCGCCTCCATCGACTTGACCATGTCGAGCGTGACCACGCGCGGCGCCTTCGCGCTCGGGATCAGCACCGCGCCGATCACGAGGTCGGCATCGCGCACTTCGCGCGCGACCTGTTCCTCGTACGGATACAGCGCGGTCACGTTCGGACCGAGCGCCATCATCTGCGCAAGGCGATCCTGGCGCATGTCGAACACGACCACGTTGGCGCCGCCCGCGGCCGCGAGCGCCGCCGAGTTGCCGCCCGCAGCGCCGGCGCCGAGCACGACGACCTTGCCGCGCTCGGTCGAAGGCAGTCCACCGAGCAGCTTGCCCTTGCCGCCCGCGGGCTGGTGCAGCAGCTGCGTGCCCACCTGCGTCGCGATGCGGCCCGCGATGATCGACATCGGCGCGAGCAGCGGCAGCGAGCCGTCCTGTTCCTGCACGCTCTCGAACGCGATGCCGGCGAGGCCGATCTCTAGCAGGCGCTCGGTCAGCCTGGGCTCGGCCGCGAGGTGCAGGTAGCAGAACAGCAGGTGGTCCTTGCGCAGCAACGCGAGGTCGCCCGCGATCGGCTCCTTCACCTTGACGATGAGTTCGCCGGCCTCGTACAGCGCCTTCGCATCGGCCGCGAGCTTGACGCCGACGCGTGCATAATCTTCATCCTTGAAACCGCTCTTGAGGCCCGCGCCTGCCTGCACGTAGACCTCGTGCCCGCGTCGGACCAGGTCCGCGCAGGCGGCCGGCACGAGCGCGACGCGCCCTTCGAGGGTCTTGGTTTCCGACGGCACACCGATACGCATTGCGATAATCCTCGAAGGAACGTGGAAGCACGGCCGGCGCCTTGAATCGCACGCGTGTTCCCTCCATTCTCCGTGTTCCCGCGCGACCGCACGCGACGCCATGGCGCCCGGGGAACGACAAGGGAACCGGATCCACCGGCCGCGTGATCGACTGCGCCGGTGTCGAAGGGATCACGCCACGAATGGCTGCCTCGAAAGCGGCCCGGATTATACATGAGCACTGCCAAGCACTCGCGCCTGATCATCCTCGGTTCCGGCCCCGCCGGTTACACCGCCGCCGTCTACGCGGCGCGCGCCAACCTCAAGCCCACGCTGATCACCGGGCTCGCCCAGGGCGGCCAGCTGATGACGACCACCGACGTCGACAACTGGCCTGGCGACGTCGAAGGCCTGCAGGGTCCGCAGCTCATGCAGCGCATGGCCGAGCATGCCGAGCGCTTCAACACCGAGATGGTGTTCGACCACATCCACAGCACCGATCTCTCGCAACGACCGTTCCGGCTCAAGGGCGATGCGGGCGAATACACCTGCGACGCGCTCATCATCGCGACGGGCGCGACCGCGAAGTACCTCGGCATCCGCTCGGAAGAGCACTACAAGGGCAAGGGCGTGTCGGCCTGCGCGACCTGCGACGGCTTCTTCTTCCGCGACCAGGACGTCGCGGTCGTCGGTGGCGGCAACACGGCGGTCGAGGAAGCGCTGTACCTCTCCAACATCTGCCGCAAGGTCACGCTCGTGCACCGTCGCGACAAGCTGCGCGCCGAGAAGATCATGCAGGACAAGCTGTTCGAGAAGCAGCGCGCGGGGAAGGTCGACATCATCTGGAACCACGCCGTCGACGAGGTGCTCGGCGACGATCGCGGCGTCACCGGCCTGCGCCTGCGCAGCACCCTCGATGGCAGCACGCGCGACATCCAGGCGACCGGCGCGTTCATCGCGATCGGCCACACGCCGAACACCTCGATCTTCGACGGCCAGCTCGAGATGAAGAACGGCTACATCACGATCCGCACCGGCCTCGAAGGCGGCGCGACCGCGACCAGCGTGCCCGGCGTGTTCGCCGCGGGCGACGTCGCCGACCAGGTCTACCGGCAGGCCGTGACCTCGGCCGGCTTCGGCTGCATGGCCGCGCTGGATGCCGAGAAGTTCCTCGACAAGGGCTGATGCCGGCCCGCATGCGTCGAGCTGGTGCTGCGCATCGAACGCGGTCTTTCGGGAGCTTTCCTTCGTGTCCTTCGTAAGCCGTTCTCCGTGGCCTGCATGACCCGCCGTCCGCGCGGCGATCGCCGCGGATGAAGGCACGCTTCCACGAGCGCATCGAGGAGATCCCGCAACAGGCGTGGAACGCCCTGCTGCCGGACGACAACCCGTTCCTCGATCATCGTTTCCTCGCCGGACTCGAACGCCATCGCTGCGTCGAGCCTGCGCACGGCTGGCTGCCGCACCATCTCGCGCTGCACGACGGCGCGCGCCTCGTCGCAGCGGCGCCGCTCTACCTCAAGGGCAACTCGCACGGCGAGTTCGTGTTCGACTGGAGCTGGGCGCATGCCTACGCCGAACACGGGCTCGATTACTACCCCAAGCTGCTCTGCGCGGTGCCCTATTCGCCCGTGAGCGGTCCGAGGCTGCTGGTCGGGACCGGATCGGATGCGGGCGCGCTGCGCCATGCACTCGTCGACGCGATGCGCTCGCGTGCGGTCGAGCTCGGCGTGTCCTCTGCGCATGCGAACTTCACGCAAGCGCGCGAGGAAGATGCATTCGAGGCAGGAGGCTGGCTCGCACGCTTCGACTGGCAGTTCCACTGGAGCAACCGCGGCTGGTTGGACTTCGACGCATTCGTCTCCGACCTGTCCCCGCGCAAGCGCAAGAACATCCGCCAGGAACGCGCGCGCGTCGCGCGCGCCGGGATCGAATGCAGCATCCGCCACGGCGACGAACTCGGCGACGCCGACTGGGCCGACCTGCATGCGTTCTACCTCGCGACGTTCGAGGACCACGGCAACCATCCCGCGCTGACGCTCGACTTCTTCCGCCACCTCGGGCGCGTGTTGCCGCGCAGCGTGGTCGCGGTGCTCTGCAGGCGCGCCGGGCGCACGATCGCCGGCGCGCTGATGCTGCGCAGCGCGACCACGCTGTACGGGCGCTACTGGGGTGCGCGCGAGCAGGTGGACGGCCTGCACTTCGAGGCCTGCTATTACCAGGGCATCGACTACTGCCTGCGCGAGCGCCTGCGGCACTTCGAGCCCGGCGCGCAGGGCGAACACAAGCTCGCGCGCGGCTTCGTGCCGACCCGCACGCGCTCGTTCCACTGGGTCGCGGACGCGCGCTTCCGCGCGGCGATCGCGCGTGCGCTCGCGCGCGAAGCGGCTGCGCTCGAGGAGTACCGCGCCGAGCTCGAGCGCCATTCACCGTACGCGCGCACCGGCACGCCCGGCGACGCGCAACGGCCCGCATGATCCGCCTGCCTTGGCTCGATCCTGCCGATCCGGATGCGTTTCCGGCGGTCGAGCACGCGATGGGCGAACCCGACGGCCTGCTCGCCGCCGGTGGCGACCTGTCGCCCGCGCGCCTGCTCGCGGCGTACCGTCGCGGCATCTTCCCGTGGTACTCGGAGGGCGAGCCGATCCTCTGGTGGTCGCCCGCGCGGCGCACGGTGTTCGACACCGCGACGCCGCATGTGCCACGCCGACTCGTGCGCTGGCTGCGCGGCTGCGAATGGACGATCGCCACCGACCACGCGTTCAGCGCGGTCATGCGTGCGTGCGCGCACACGCGGCGCGATGCCAACGGCACCTGGATCGGCGCATCGATGATCGCGGCCTACGAACGACTGCACCGCCTCGGCCATGCGCATTCAGTCGAAGTGCGCGACGGCGACGCCCTCGTGGGCGGCATCTACGGCGTCCGCATCGGGCGCATGTTCCATGGCGAGTCGATGTTCAGTGCCGCGACCAACGGCTCGAAGGTCGCGCTGCTCGCGCTGTGCCGCCTGCTCGACGAATGCGGCTGTCCGCTGCTGGACGCGCAGGTCGCCTCGCCGCACCTTTTTACGCTCGGCGCGCGGGAAATGCCGCGCGCAGCGTTCTGCGCCGAGGTCGCTCGACTCGCCGACCTGCCATTCGCCCGCTCCGAATGGCCCTCGACTTGCGTGCGCATCGAGGCTGCCGGGCTGGCCATGCCGCGGGGTGGACAACCGGCCTGGAAGCCCGGAAATCCGTGAGCCGGTCGCAGCTTGCGAGGGTCTTGCTTCCCGCGACCGCCCGAACATGGCAGAATCTCGCGCCTTTGCCGGCTGACCCGGCCCCGCTGCCCCCAAGGAAACAATGTCCAAAGACGACGTCATCGAGATGGAGGGTGCGATCCTCGAAACCCTGCCGAACACGATGTTCCGCGTGAAGCTCGAGAACGGGCACGTGGTCACCGCGCACATTTCGGGCCGCATGCGCAAGAACTACATCCGCATCCTGACCGGCGACAAGGTCAAGGTCGAGATGACGCCGTACGACCTGACCAAGGGTCGCATCACCTACCGCATGAAGTAACCCGGGCTCCCCGGCGCCTCGAATCACCGCGCGCCTCGAGCTGCACCTCGCGCTGGCGGAGGGACCGCGGCACGCGTGCACGAGCGCTGAAACGAACGAGGCCGGGACCTCGCGGTCCCGGCCTCCGGACGTCCCTGGTTCGCGGCTTATTCGACCACGGCCGGCAGCTTCTCGGCCGATTCGGTCGAGACCGCGAGCTTGCCGTCCTGCACCGACAGCGCGACCTTGCCGCCTTCGGACAGCTTGCCGAACAGCAGCTCGTCGGCGAGCAGCCGCTTGACGTTCTCTTGGATCACGCGCGCCATCGGCCGCGCGCCCATCTGCGGGTCGAAGCCATGCTCGGCGAGCCAGCGCCGCGCATCCGCGTCCACGTGCAGTGCGACGTGCTTCTCCTGCAGCTGCGATTCCAGCTCGATCAGGAACTTGTCCACCACGCGCAGGATGTGCTCGAAGTCGAGCGCGTTGAACTGCACGACCGCGTCGAGGCGGTTGCGGAACTCCGGCGTGAATGCGCGCTTGAGCGCTTCCATGGCGTCGGTCTGGTGGTTCTGTTCGACGAAGCCGATCGTCCGCCGCGCCGCGGCCTGCGCACCGACGTTGGTCGTCATCACCACGATCACGTTCTTGAAGTTCGCCTCGCGTCCATTGGTGTCGGTCAGCGCGCCGCGGTCCATGATCTGCAGCAGGATGTTGTAGACGTCCGGATGCGCCTTCTCGATCTCGTCGAGCAGCAGCACGCAATGGGGATGCTTGACGATCTGCTCGGTCAGCAGGCCGCCCTGGTCGAAGCCGACGTAGCCCGGGGGTGCACCGATCAGGCGCGACACCGAATGCGCCTCCATGTACTCGGACATGTCGAAACGCACGAGCTCGATGCCGAGCTGCATCGCGAGCTGGCGCGTGACCTCGGTCTTGCCGACGCCGGTCGGGCCGGTCAGCAGGAAGCAGCCGATCGGCTTGGCCGGGTTGCCGAGCCCCGAGCGCGCCATCTTGATCGCACCCGAGAGCTTGTCGATCGCATCGTCCTGGCCGAACACGACCATCTTGAGGTTGCGATCGAGGTTGCGCAGCACGTCGCGATCCGATGCCGAGACCTGCTTGGGCGGGATGCGCGCCATGCGCGCGACGATGAATTCGATGTCGGGCACGTCGACGAGTCCGCTGCGGTCGGCTTCGGGCAGCAGGTGCTGGCGCGCGCCGGCCTCGTCGATCACGTCGATCGCCTTGTCCGGCAGCAGGCGGTCCGCGATGTGCCTGACCGAGAGATCGACGGCCGCCTTCAGCGCGTCGTTGGTGTACTCGACCTTGTGGTGCTCCTCGAAGCGCGTCTTCAGGCCCTTCAGGATCTCGAAGCTGTCCGCGATCGAGGGCTCGACCACGTCGATTTTCTGGAAGCGCCGCGCGAGCGCGCGGTCCTTCTCGAACACGCCGCGGTATTCCTGGAACGTGGTCGAGCCGATGCAGCGCAGCTCGCCGCTCGCGAGCACGGGCTTGATCAGGTTGGACGCGTCCATGGTTCCGCCCGAGGCGGAGCCCGCGCCGATGATCGTGTGGATCTCGTCGATGAACAGGATCGCGCCGGGTTCCTTGCGCAGCTGCGTGATCACGCCCTTGAGGCGCTTCTCGAAGTCGCCGCGGTACTTGGTGCCGGCCACGAGCGCGCCGAGGTCGAGCGCCCAGATCGTGCAATCGGCGAGCACGTCGGGCACCTCGCCGTCGACGATGCGCTTGGCCAGCCCTTCGGCGAGCGCGGTCTTGCCGACGCCGGCTTCGCCGACGTACAGCGGGTTGTTCTTGCGACGGCGGCACAGCACCTGGATCGTGCGTTCGATTTCCTCGTGGCGTCCGATCAGCGGATCGATCTTGCCTTCGCGCGCGAGCTCGTTGAGGTTGTTCGCGAACTCCGACAGCGGATTGCCGCGCGCCTCCTCGCCGCCCTCGCCTTCGCGCGCGGGTTCGCCGCCCGCCGCGGGCTGCGCGCCGCCGGACTCGTGGCCGATCTTCGCGATCCCGTGGGAGATGTAGTTGACGACGTCGAGCCGGGTGACCTCCTGCTGGCCGAGGAAGTACACCGCGTGCGAATCCTTCTCGCCGAAGATCGCGACGAGCACGTTCGCTCCGGTGACTTCCTTCCTGCCCGAGGATTGCACGTGGTAGACCGCGCGCTGCAGGACGCGCTGGAACCCGAGCGTCGGCTGGGTGTCGCGTTCGTCATTCGGCGGCAGCACCGGTACCGTCTCGGTGATGATCGAGCGCAGGTCGCGCGCGAGCTTGGAGATGTCGACCCCGCATGCGCGCAGGACCGCGGTGGCCGATGCATTCTCGAGCAGCGCAAGCAGCAGGTGCTCGACGGTCATGAACTCATGTCGCTGCTCGCGTGCTTCCTTGTAGCACTGGCCGATCGTGACTTCGAGATCCTTGCTGAACATTCAGGGTGCTCCGGACTGCCTTGCCTGTAGTGGCTCATGCAATATATGGACCGCACGCGGAGGTTCAATCTCCCTTGCCGCTTGCGCGCATTCTTCGCCGAGACCCTCGCAGCAAGCCGCGATCATGGCTCAGGTCTTCTCCATCGTGCACAACAGCGGATGCTGGTGGCTGCGCGAAAACTCGTTGACCTGGGTCACCTTGGTTTCGGCCACCTCGCGCGTGAACACGCCGCACACGCCCTTGCCTCGGGTATGCACGTGCAACATGACCTGGGTCGCGCGTTCGCGATCCATGCTGAAGAAAGACTCCAGCACGACGATCACGAAATCCATCGGCGTGAAGTCGTCGTTGAGCAGGAGTACTTGGTAAAGCGGCGGCCGGACCACCTCCGGTCGCGCTTCTTCGACGGCGAGACCGCGGGTGTGCTCGGTTCCGGGATCGGGAATCTGTGGCATGCAGGAAAGGTCGGATCCAACGCTGGCCCCGAGTATAGCGCTGGGGCGGACCACCCTAGGTGGAGCCACGGCGCGCGCGCGCAAGGCCACCCGCCGCCGCGGGTGCGACCGGCGCGCCGCGCGCGCCCTGATAGAATTTGCCGATGACACAGATCTTCATGCCGCCCGAGGCCGCGGACGACGTCTGGCGGCCACATGTGACGGTGGCCACCGTGGTGCCCGACCGCGGGCGATTCCTGCTCGTCGAGGAGGCCGTGCGCGGCCGCCTCGTGCTGAACCAGCCCGCCGGCCACCTCGATCCCGACGAAACGCTCCAGGCGGCCGCCGTGCGCGAGACGCTCGAGGAGACCGGCTGGGAGGTTCGCCTCGAGTGCCTGCTCGGCGTGCAGCAATGGAGTTCGCCTTCGGGTCGGCAGTTCGTGCGCTTCACGTTCGCGGCGCAGCCGCTGCGGCACGACCCGCAGCGCGTGCTCGACGCGGGCATCGTGCGCGCGCTCTGGCTCGCGCGCGACGACGTGCGCGATGCGGGCGATCGCCTGCGCAGCCCGATGGTGCTCGCGAGCATCGACGACTGGCTCGCCGGCCGGCGCCTGCCGCTCGATGCGATCCGGAGCCTGCAAGCCGATCCATGAGCGGGCTCCCTGTAACCAGCGCGTGGCCGCGGCCGCGGTCCGCCGGAGCCGTCGCATGAACGTGCAGGCCGTGCCCTCGGTCGTGGTCGGCATGTCGGGCGGCGTCGACTCTTCGGTGGCCGCCCTTCTGCTGCAACGCGAAGGCGTGGACTGCGCGGGCATGTTCATGCAGAACTGGGACGAAGGCGACGCCGGCCCCTGCACCGCCGACGTGGATCGCAAGGATGCGCTTTCGGTGTGCGCGCGCCTCGGCATCCGGTTGCACCTGCGAAACTTCTCGGCCGAATACCGCGCGCAGGTGTTCGAGCGCTTCCTCGAGGGTTATCGGCAGGGTCGAACCCCGAATCCCGACGTTCTGTGCAACCGCGAGATCAAGTTCCGGACCTTCCTCGACCACGCGCTCGCGCTCGGCGCCTCGCGCATCGCGACCGGCCACTACGCGCGCGTCGCCGAAGTCGACGGCCGCTGGCGCCTGCTGCGCGCGCGCGACCGCGCCAAGGACCAGACCTATTTCCTGCACGCGCTCGGCCAGGCTGCGCTCGCGGCGACGCTGTTTCCGCTCGGCGAACTCGAGAAGCGCGACGTGCGCAGGCTCGCGGCCGAGGCGGGGCTCGCGACCCACCGCAAGAAGGATTCCACCGGCATCTGCTTCATCGGCGAGCGCGACTTCCGCACGTTCCTCGAAACCTGGATCCCGGCGCGGCCCGGCGCGATCCGCACGCCCGAGGGCACCGCACTCGGCGAGCATGCAGGCGTGTTCTACTACACGCTCGGCCAGCGGGGTGGCCTCGGCATCGGCGGCCGCCGCGGTGCGGGCGACGCCCCCTGGTATGTCGTCGGCAAGGACGTCTCCTCGAACGTGCTCTACGTCGCCCAGGGCAACATGAACCACTGGCTGCATTCGAATGCGCTCGCCGCGGGCAACGCCACCTGGATCGCGGGCGAAGCGCCCGCGGCCGCGTTCCGCTGCAGCGCGATGGTGCGCTATCGCCAGGAGCAGCAACCCTGCCGCGTGGTGCTCGACGGCGATGCCTGCCACGTGCGCTTCGACCAGCCGCAGCGCGCGGTGACGCCGGGCCAGTCGGTGGTCTTCTACGACGGCGACACTTGCCTTGGCGGCGCCGTGATCGAGCGCAGCGACGCGCCGTTCGGGAACTGGACCGACGCCGACCGGCGGAGCGTGCCGCATGCGTGAATCGCGCGTGATCGCACTCGCGGGCGTGCTCCAGGCCTGCCGGCTCGTGCACGAAGTGGCCACCACGGGCCGCACCAGCGAGACCGCGACCGAGGCCAGCCTCGCGAGCGTGTTCCGCATCGATGCCGACAGCGCCGCAGCCGTGTTCGGCGGCATCGGCGGCGTGCGAACCGGGCTCGAGGCGCTGCTTGCGCAGTTCGAGGGCGAGCAGCGCGACGTCGCGCTGACGCGCCTCGTGCTCGGCGTGCTGCGGCTCGAACGCCGGCTCGCGCGCAGCCCGCGCGTGAAGGCGGAACTCGGCGAGGGCATCGGTGCGATCCAGCGCCAGGTCGAGCACTTCGGCGTCGCGCACGCGACCGTGCAGGGACGCCTCGCCGACCTCTACGTGGCCACGCTCTCGCGCCTGCAGCCACGCGTGGTCGTGCACGGCAACCCGGTCCACCTCGCCAATCCGCAACTGGTCGCGCAGGTGCGTGCGCTGCTGCTCGCCGGCGTGCGTGCCGCGGTTCTCTGGCGCCAGGTCGGCGGTTCGCAACTGCGGCTGCTGCTGCGCCGGCGCGAGTACGCGATGCTCGCGCGCGGCCTGTTGTCGCGCAGCACGCTCGACAACGGCTGAATCCGGCGATCCGGGATCTGCGGCGCCGGGCACGATCTCGCGACGCGGCGGCCGATGAGCGATAATGGCGGGCCCAGTTCGCCGCCCGCACGCCGGGCCGCGCCCGCGGTGCCACCGCGGCCCTTCGCGCACGCGAAACGCCAGCCAGGAGATTCAGATGACAGATTCGTTCTCGACCCGGGACGTCCTCGAGGTCAACGGCAAGCGTTACCACTATTCCAGCCTGGCCCGGCTCGGGCAGCGCTTCGACCTTGCGCGCTTGCCGTATTCGCTGAAGATCCTGCTGGAGAACCTGCTGCGCCACGAGGACGGCCTCAACGTCACCGCGAAGGAAATCGAGGCAGTCGCGAACTGGGACGCGAAGAAGGAACCGGACACCGAGATCTCCTTCATGCCCGCGCGCGTCGTGCTGCAGGATTTCACCGGCGTGCCCTGCGTGGTCGACCTCGCCGCGATGCGCGATGCGGTGGTGCGGCTCGGCGGCGACGCGACCCAGATCAATCCGCTCGCGCCAGCCGAACTCGTGATCGACCACTCGGTGCAGGTCGATGCGTTCGGCTCGGCTGCCGCGCTCGAGACCAACGTGGAGATCGAGTTCGAGCGCAACCAGGAGCGCTACGCGTTCCTGCGCTGGGGCCAGAAGGCGTTCGACAACTTCAAGGTGGTGCCGCCGCGCACCGGCATCGTGCACCAGGTCAACCTCGAGCACCTTGCGCGCGTCGTGTTCACGGCCGACCGCGACGGCGAAAGCTGGGCCTATCCGGACACCGTGTTCGGCACCGACTCGCACACCACGATGATCAACGGGCTCGGCGTGCTCGGCTGGGGCGTCGGCGGCATCGAGGCGGAAGCCGCGATGCTCGGCCAGCCGTCCTCGATGCTGATCCCGCAGGTGGTCGGTTTCCGGCTCACGGGCCGCCTCGGCGAGGGCGTCACCGCGACCGACCTCGTGCTCACCGTGACCCAGATGCTGCGCAAGCTCGGCGTGGTCGGCAAGTTCGTCGAGTTCTTCGGCGAAGGCTTGCGCTACCTGCCGCTGGCCGACCGCGCGACGATCGCGAACATGGCGCCCGAGTACGGCGCGACCTGCGGCATCTTCCCGATCGACCAGGAGGTGTTGAACTACCTGCGCCTGTCGGGTCGCGACGAAGCCCAGATCCGTCTCGTCGAGGCGTATGCGAAGGCGCAGGGGATGTGGCACGACGAGGGCACGCGCCCGGCCGAGTTCACCACCACGCTCGAACTCGACCTCGCCAACGTGCGTCCTTCGCTGGCGGGCCCGAAGCGCCCGCAGGATCGCGTGCTGCTCGGCGACGTCCGCCAGAGCTATCTCGACGCGGTCAAGGTGCTCACGGCACACCGCGCGCCACGCACGAACGAGACCGCCCAGTTCCTCAATGAAGGTGGCACCACCGCGATCGGCAATGCGGCGAACTCGATCACCAACGGGGGCGTGCGCATCGAGAAGGATGGCGAGACGTTCAAGCTCGGCGACGGCAGCGTCGTGATCGCCGCGATCACGTCCTGCACCAACACCTCCAATCCGGCGGTCATGCTCGGCGCGGGCCTGCTCGCGAAGAAGGCCGCCGCGCGCGGCCTGCGCGCGCAGCCGTGGGTCAAGCCCTCGCTCGGCCCGGGATCGCTCGTCGTCACCGACTACCTCGAGAAGACCGGGCTGCTGAAGGAACTCGAGAAGGTCGGTTTCTACGTCGTCGGCTACGGCTGCACCACCTGCATCGGCAACTCGGGTCCGCTGCCGGTCGAGATCAGCAAGGGCATCGCCGAGGGCGACCTCGCGGTCGCATCGGTGCTCTCGGGCAACCGCAACTTCGAGGGCCGCGTGCACCCCGAGGTCAAGATGAACTACCTCGCCTCGCCACCGCTGGTGGTTGCGTATGCGCTTGCCGGCACGCTCGACATCGACCTGACGCGCGAACCGCTCGGAATCGGCAGCAACGGCCAGCCCGTGTTCCTCAAGGACATCTGGCCGAGCAACCAGGAGATCTCCGACACCATCGCGGGCGCGATCAATCCCGCGATGTTCACGAAGAACTACGCCGACGTGTTCAAGGGCGACAGCCGCTGGAACTCGATCGCCTCGCCCGACGGCGCACTGTACGCGTGGGACGATTCGACCTACATCAAGAACCCGCCCTACTTCGAAGGCATGACCGCGCAACCCGGCAGCGTCGACGACATCCACGGCGCGCGCGTGCTCGGCCTGTTCGGTGATTCGATCACGACCGACCACATCTCGCCCGCGGGTTCGATCAAGAAGGACAGCCCCGCCGGCCGCTTCCTGATCAGCCGCGGCGTCGAGCCGAAGGACTTCAACTCCTACGGCTCGCGGCGCGGCAACGACGACGTGATGGTGCGCGGCACGTTCGCGAACATCCGCATCCGCAACCAGATGCTCGACGATGTCGAAGGCGGCTACACGCGGCACGTCCCGAGCGGCGAGCAGATGGCGATCTACGACGCCGCGATGAAGTACAAGGCCGAAGGGACGCCGCTGGTCGTCATCGCGGGCAAGGAATACGGAACCGGTTCGTCGCGCGACTGGGCGGCGAAAGGCACGCTGCTGCTCGGCGTGAAGGCCGTCATCGCGGAGAGTTTCGAGCGCATCCACCGCTCCAACCTCGTCGGCATGGGCGTGTTGCCGTGCCAGTTCCTCGAGGGACAGAACGCTCGCTCGCTCGGCCTTACCGGCATGGAGACCTTCGACGTCACCGGCCTCGCCGGCGGCGAGGCGCGCGAAGCCGAAGTGGTTGCGACCGCGGCCGATGGCCGGCGCACCGCATTCAAGGTGCAGGTGCTGCTGCTGACGCCGAAGGAACGCGAGTTCTTCCGGCACGGCGGCATCCTGCAGTACGTGCTGCGCCAGCTCGCGTCGCGATCGAAGGCGGCCTGAGCCACACGCGAACGCGCTCGCCGCGGGTCCCGGTCTGCCGCGACGCAACCGGGACCCCGCGTACCCAGGCGCGCTTCAATCCTCCTCGCGCGACCAGCTCGCGTTGTAGCAGGCCCAGTCGCCATTCTCGCGGCGCCAGCCGGTTTCGAACGCGAACCGCGCGCGTCGGTCGGGGATCCAGCGGCCGCTTCCATCGGTCAGGGTCGCGCCGAAACGCGCGGTCGCGCGATCGCCGTGCACCTCGACCTCGATGGTTCCGAGCGAGACGCCCACCGCGCCACCACCGAGTACCTGCGCGCGCACGAGGTTCGCGAGCTGCGCGCGGTCGAGTCCATCGTTGCCGACGAAGTCCGCGCTGATCGCGTCCATGACGTCGCCCACTTCCCGCGATTCGGCAGCCGCGGCGACCTCGCCGATGCGTGCGCGCACCGCGTCAGCGTCGGTTTGCCGCGTGCAGGCAACGACGGCAAGGCACATCAGCAGGACCAGTACGAGGCGCACGCTTCCTCCGGGCTCACGTTGCATTGCGGCTTGCCGCTCGTTCAGTGGGTGTGCTGCAATCGGGCGGCCACGCGGTCCGCGTCGCCAGCGGACTTGCGGATGCGTACAGACTAATGCAACGACGCCTGCAGCGCAGTGCCTGCGCGGGGTCCAAGGGGAAAACCGCATGAGCCATCTGCCACGTCCCTGGTTCGCCAGCTATCCGAAGGGCATCCCGACCGAAATCGATCCGGGACAGTATCGTTCGGTGACGGCGCTGCTGGAGGAAAGCTGCGATCGGTTCCGCCATCGGCCCGCGTTCGAGAACATGGGTCGCGACATGACCTACGGCGATCTCGATCGGCTCAGCGCGATCTTCGCGGCGTTCCTGCTCAACGACCTCAAGCTCGCCAAGGGCGAACGCGTCGCGATCATGCTGCCGAACCTGCTGCAGTACCCGATCGCGATCATGGGCGTGCTGCGCGCGGGCCTCACGGTCGTCAACGTGAACCCGATGTACACGCCGCGCGAACTCCGGCACCAACTCGTCGATTCGGGCGCGAGCACGATCCTCGTGCTGGACAATTTCGCGAAGACGGTGGCCGAAGTCCTCGCGGACACCGCCTGCCGCAACGTGATCTGCACCGGTATCGGCGACATGCTCGGTTTCCCGAAGTCGCTGATCACCAATTTCGTCGTGCGCCACGTCAAGAAGATGGTGCCGCCCTATTCGATCCCGCATGCGATCCGCTTCAACGAGGCGCTCGGGCGCGGCATGCGTTCGAAGGCGCCGAAGGTCGACATCGGGCCGGACGACATCGCGTTCCTGCAGTACACCGGCGGCACCACCGGCGTCGCCAAGGGCGCGATGCTGACCCATCGCAACATGGTTTCGAACATGCTGCAGGCGCATGCGTGGATCAGTTCCAACATGCGCGAAGGCGAGGAAGTGGTGATAACGGCGTTGCCGCTGTACCACATCTTCGCATTGACCGCGAACTTCCTCGTGTTCGCGCGCGTCGGCGGTTACAACCACCTCATCACGAACCCGCGCGACATGCCTGCATTCGTGAAGTCGATCAAGTCGACGGGCTTCACCGCGCTGACCGGCGTGAACACCCTGTTCGCGGGACTGCTCAACACCGCAGGCTTCGACCAGGTCGATTTCTCGCGCCTGCGGCTGACCCTCGGCGGCGGCATGGCGGTGCAGCGTGCGGTCGCCGAACGGTGGAAGAAGGTGACCGGCTGCACGCTCGCCGAGGCTTACGGGCTCACCGAAACCTGCCCCGCCGTCTGCATCAACCCGCTCGACATCGCCGAATACAACGGCTCGATAGGTCTGCCGATCCCGTCGACCGACATCGCGATCCGCGACGACGACGGCAACGACCTCGCGAACGACGCGATCGGCGAACTGTGCGTGCGCGGGCCGCAGGTCATGAAGGGCTACTGGAACCGACCCGAGGAAACCGCCCAGGTGCTTTCGGCCGACGGCTGGTTGCGCACGGGCGACATCGCGCGCATCGACGAACGCGGTTTCGTCTACATCGTCGACCGCAAGAAGGACATGATCCTCGTTTCAGGCTTCAACGTGTATCCGAACGAAGTCGAGGACGTCGTCGCCCAGATGCCCGGCGTGCTCGAGGTCGCGGCGGTCGGCGTGCCGGACGAGAAATCCGGCGAAGCGGTCAAGATCGTCGTGGTCAGGAAAGACCCCTCGCTGACGCAGGAACAGATCCGTGCGCACTGCAAGGAGAACCTGACGCCGTACAAGATGCCGCGCTACATCGAGTTCCGGGAGTCGCTGCCCAAGACCAATGTCGGCAAGATCCTGCGCCGCGAATTGCGGGACGCGCCGCCGGGTTGAGATGGCGCGCGGATGCGGCGTGGGTGAGGCCGTGGCTGAGGCTTTGGCAGGAGCCGGGAAGCCGCGGCCGACCGGCCCGGTCTGCGCGAAAAACAGGTTTCTGCCACTACTGCGGTCGCCGCCGTTCCGCGCTCAGGCCGAATAGGGCTCGAGCCGGTCCGCGTAGCCCCCGAGCAGGTTCCACAGCGGCGCTTCCTTGTCTTCGGGAATGCGCGCATAGGTGAAACCGAGGCTGTTGTCGGTGACGCGCACGAGCGCGGCGTCGACGTGGATGTCGAGTGCTTCGCCGATCAGCATGTCGAGCGCGAACACGTCGCCGATGCGCCCCGACCACTGCTCGGGCTTGGACACCAGCACCCCGGTCGCCGAAATGTCCTCGATCTCGCTGCTCCAGCCGTGCTGGCCGCTGCTGATGAAGACAGCCGACCGGATCGCCATGCGCGCCGGCCGCAGCTTCTTCCCCGCCGCTTCTTTGGTCATGCTTCCCCTGCTCCTTCGCATCGCGGACCCGTCTAGACGCAGGCCTCGCACCCGATACCCATACTTTAACGCGGTTGTCAATCTTCGGTAAGCCGTTGCGCTAGACTGCCGCCGACCGTCCCATTTCGGGAGCACCTGGATGTGCAGGCCTTGCTGCTCGGGAACGGTCACGAGCGGCGCCGTTCCAAGGGGAATCCACATGCCCGCCGTTGAAGTTCTGCATCGCGACACCGACTACCACCTGCTGCGCACGCAGTCCGATCCCGCCAGCCACACAGACTGGTGCTTCATGCATGCCCAGCGTTTCGGGCGCGACCTCGGCACGTACCGCGCGTGTTTCTCGGTCCCGCTCATGAAGGAAATGCGCGATTTCCTCAAGCGCACCGCCGAGCGTGCCAATTCGGCGCCTGCGTCGGACGCAGTCCCGCGCCACGTCGTGTTCGCGTCCGACGCGAACGTGTTCAACCTCGGTGGCGACCTCGAGCTGTTCTGCCGGCTGATCCGCGAACGCAACCGCGAGCACCTGCTCGCCTATGCGCGCCTGTGCGTCGAGGGCGTGCACGAGATCCACGCCGGGCTCAACCGCAACTTCAACACGATCGCGTTGGTGCAGGGCGATGCGCTCGGCGGCGGCTTCGAGCTCGCGCTGTCGTGCCACACGATCGTCGCCGAGAGCGGCACCGGCATGGGTTTCCCCGAGGTGCTGTTCGACCTGTTCCCGGGCATGGGCGCCTATTCGTATCTCTCGCAGCGCGTGAGCCCGCGGCGCGCCGAGGAAATGATGCTCAACGGCACGATCTACGGCAGCGACGAGTTGCACCGCATGGGCATCGTCGACGTGCTGGTGCCGAAGGGCGAGGGCCCGCAGGCGGTCGCCGACCTGATCCGCCGCAACCACCGCATCCCGCATGCGCGCGCCGCGATGAATCGCGTGCGCCAGATCCGCAGCGAGGTGAGCCTGACCGAACTCATGCACATCACCGAGATCTGGGTCGATACCGCGATGCAGCTCGGCGAGAAGTCGTTGCGCACGATGGAACGCCTGGTGCGCGCGCAGCGCAAGCCGGTGGCCGCGGATGCGTCCGCGACAAGCGCTCCGGCGCGGATCGCGGCGGGATGAGCGCGTGCGCAGGACGCGCATTGCTCAGGCGTCCCATACCGTGGCGTCGCGCCCTTCGCGCGTCGCCATGGCGCGCGCAAGGGCCGCGCGCGCGGATTCGAGCTGTTCGCGCACGAGTCTGAGGCGCGGCTTGAACTCGCGTGGAAGCTGCCAGTTGCCGAGCCGCATCAGGTCCGACGCGGCCGCCGCGAGCTGCACCGCGCCCATGTTGCCGGCCACGCCCTTGAGCGCGTGGCAGCCGTCGCGAAAGGCATCCCACTGCCCGGCGATCGCATGCGTTTCCATCTCGCCGATCGTGCGCGCCGCGTCGTTGAGGCATTCGGCGACGAACAGGCCGACGAAGCCGTCGCCGAGTTGCAGCTCGGCGAGTTCCTCGATCACCTGCGGCGCGATCACGGTATCCGCGAGCGGCTGTGTTTGTGGGAGCGCCGCGAGCATGCCACCCGGTCGCGTGGCGTCGGATGCGACGTCGCAGAGCGCCTCGAACAAGCGATCGATCACCACCGGCTTGCTGAGGTAGGCCCGCGCGCCGGCCTGGCTGCACTCGCGTATCGTCGTCGCGGTCGCGTCGGCGCTCAGCACGATGAACGGCGTCTGCACGCGACCGGCCTGCATCGCACGCGCCTGGCGCAGCACGTCGAGGCCGCTGATGCCGGGCATGTGCAGGTCGATGATCGCCGCGTCGAAGCGTTCCTGCTCGATCGCCTCGAGCGCCTCCTCGCCGCTGTGCACGACGAACGGCTGGTGCCCCGCCTTCTCGAGCAGGCGCACCAGCACCGTGATGTTCGCGGGCTGGTCGTCCGCGACCAGCAGCCGCAGCGAGCGGATCCGCGCACGGTGGCGCACGAACGGATCGGCGAACTCGATGACGTTGGGCCCGGTGGCGCGCGCGGGATCGGCGACCACCGTGCGCACGACGAACGGCAGGCGTACCCAGAAATGCGAACCCTCGCCCTCGCGGCTCTCCAGACCGATCTCGCCACCGAGCAGTTCGGTCAGCGACTTCGCGATCGTGGTGCCGAGCCCGGTGCCACCGAAGCGCCGCGCATGCCCCGCATCGGCCTGTTCGAACGCCCGGAAAATGCGCTCCTGCGCCTGTGCGGGAATGCCGACGCCGGTATCGCGCACCGAGAACAGCAGCATCGCGCCATCCTCGACGGGCTCGGGCAGCTTCTCGACCGCGACCGCGACGCTGCCTTCCTCGGTGAACTTGATCGCGTTCGACACGAGGTTCACGAGGATCTGGCGCAGGTGCACGCTGTCGCCACGCAGTTCCATCGGCACGCCATCGCCGATGCGCGTCTCGAACGCGATGCCCTTGGCCGCGGCGAGTGGCTGCAGCATCACGCGGATGCCGTCGAGCACGTCCCCGAGCTGGAAGTCCGCCTCGACGCGCTTGAGCTTGCCCGCCTCGATCGTCGAGATGTCGAGCACGTCCTCGACGAGGCCGAGCAGCGAGCGCGCCGACGTCTGGATCACCGCCGCGCATTCGCGCTGCTCCACGGTTAGGCGCGTCGCCGACAGCAGTTCGGACATGCCGACGATGCCGTTGAGCGGCGTGCGGAACTCGTGGCTCATGTTCGCGAGGAACGAGGTCTTGGCCGCGTTGGCGCGACGCGCCTCGTCCGTCGCGCGCGTCAACGCGCGCAGCAGGGAGGTCAGGTACGCGGGGATCGCGACCAGGCCGACCAGCAGGCCCCAGGCCAGCGGCGCGTTCTGCTGCCAGTACTCGGTGGTCGTGATCACCGCGAGGAAAGAGATTGCGGCGAGCGCGACCGCGATCATCAGGAAGCGCGTGCCGTATCGCAGGCCGTTGCCGATCGTGACCCAGAGCAGCACGACGTAGACCGGCGCGATGTGCCCACCCATGATGTGCATCGCGATGCCCATCATCGAGTAGTCGGCGAGCATGCCGACCACGCGGCGGCGCCGCGACACGCCCGGATTGCGCGCGATCGCGATCAGGATCGCCGCGCCGACGATGAATTCGACGGCGACGAGCAGCAGCACCGAGCGGATCGCCGGATCGTGGAAGCCGGCCATCGTGCCGACGCCGCAGAGGTACGCGAGCACGACCGCGAGCACCGCGATGCGCGTGAATGCCTGCCCGTGCTCGCTGTCGGGGCGGTTTGCGTAGGCCTTGCGGATGCCGGCCAGTGATGCCTGGATGCTGCTCATCGAACCGCCGGTCCCCGGACCCCGCCGTCAGTGTCCCGTCCTGGGCGGGACGAGACTGGCATGGAGGATGTCGAGGATACGCGCCTCCTGGCTGAACATGGCGTCGATACAAGCAGGATCAAAAAGCGTGCCACGATTCGCGCGCATGTACTCGAAGGCCTGGTCCGCCGGCCAGGCCTTCTTGTACGGCCGTTCCGACGTCAACGCGTCGAACACGTCGGCGACCGCGACGATGCGCGCCGCCAGGGGTATGTCATTGCCGCGCAACCCGGCCGGATAGCCGCTGCCGTCCCAGCGCTCGTGGTGGTGCAGCGCGATCAGCGCGCCCATCTGCACGAAGCGACTCTGGCTGTCGCGCAGGATTTCGTAGCCGATCAGCGGATGCTGGCGCATCACCGCGAACTCCGCGTCGGTGAGCCCGCCGCGCTTGAGCAGCACGGCGTCCGGGATCCCGATCTTGCCGATGTCGTGCAGCGGCGCGGCGGACACCAGGGTGCCGACCTCTTCCTCGTTCATGCCGAGGGTTTCGGCGAGCAATTCGGCATAATGTGACATCCTGAGCAGGTGGATGCCGGTGCCGGTGTCGCGGTATTCGATCGCCTTGGCCAGCCGGTAGAGCGTTTCGCGCTCGCGCTGCTCGACCTCGCGCAGGCTCTCCAGCACGCGCTGCTCGAGCGAGCGCGCACGCTCCTTGACCGATTCGCCCTGCTGGCGCAGCTGCAACAGGTTCTTGCAGCGCGTGCGCAACTCGCGAGGGCGCACCGGCTTGACGAGGAAATCGATCACGCCGGCCTCGAGCGCCGCCTGCCGCACCGGCTCGTCGCCGACGACGCTGATCAGCACGATCGGGATGTCGCGGCGCGCGAGCGAGCGGCGGAAGCGGCGCGCGAACTCGAGGCCGTCCATGTCGGGCATGCGATAGTCGAGCAGCACGAGATCGGTCGCATGGCCTTCGGACCAGCGCAGCGCCTCGACCGGGCTGCCGAAGTCGGCGGTGCGCACGCCGGGCCCTATCGCCTCCACCACGTGCCTCAGCATCGTGCGGGCAGATGGCTGGTCATCGACGATCAGGACATTCACGCTGTGCTCCGCGACCTCGCCGCGCCGACGCCGGCGCTGTTGCCGCCAACCGCCGATGCGGCCGGGACAGGCTCGCAGCTAGGTTAGCACGCGCGCATGCACGCGCGACGTCGCGCCGGCCCGTCCAGCGCCGCGGCGCGCGCGCCCACGCGCGATCGTGACCAAAGTATACATTGGCCGCGCTCAGGCCTCCGGGCGCATGTAGGGGAACAGCAGCACGTCGCGGATCGAGGCGACGCCGGCGAACAACATCGCGAGGCGGTCGACGCCGACGCCGAGGCCGCCGGTCGGCGGCATGCCGTACTCCAGCGCACGGATGTAGTCGGCATCGAAATGCATCGCCTCGTCGTCGCCCGCGTCCTTGGCCTCGACCTGGGCACGGAATCGCGCGGCCTGGTCTTCCGGATCGTTGAGCTCGGAAAAGCCGTTGGCCATCTCCTTCGCGCCGATGAACAGCTCGAAGCGGTCGGTGACTTCGGGGT
>JAEYZH010000001.1 GCA_023430685.1 Pseudomonadota bacterium
GCATCGGCACGATGCGGCCAATCCGGCCGGTACGCGGTTGCGGCACGGTGCCCTCGGCGAGGGGCATTGCGCGAGTTCCTTGGCGTGGGCTGCGGCCGGGGGGCGCCGGTCGCGGTCGCGGCCGCGAGCTTACACCAGCCGGGGTTCCGGACGGCGGCGGCCGCCCCGGCCTATAATCGCGGGTTGTCCCGAGTCGCGGCCGCCGCATGCCTCCACGCAATCCCAAGATCGGTTTCGTCAGCCTCGGCTGCCCCAAGGCGCTGGTCGATTCAGAACGCATCCTGACCCAGTTGCGCGTCGAGGGTTACGACATCGTGCCGAGCCAGTCCTCCGCCGACGTGGTGGTGGTCAATACCTGCGGTTTCATCGACGCGGCGGTTGCGGAATCGCTCGACGCGATCGGCGAGGCGCTCGAGGAGAACGGCAAGGTCATCGTCACCGGCTGCCTCGGCAAGCGCGCCGAGCTGATCCGCGAAACGCACCCCGGCGTGTTGTCGATCTCCGGGCCGCAGGACTACGCGAGCGTGATGTCGGCCGTGCATGCGGCGCTGCCGCCTCGCCACGATCCGTTCATCGACCTCGTGCCGAGCGCGCGCAGGCATGGCGCTGGCGTCGTCGACGGCGTCGGCATCAAGCTCACGCCGCGGCACTACGCGTACCTGAAGATCTCGGAAGGCTGCAATCATCGCTGCACGTTCTGCATCATTCCGTCGATGCGCGGCGACCTCGTGTCGCGGCCCGTCGACGAAGTGCTCGGCGAGGCCGAGAAGCTCGTGCGTGGTGGCGTCAGGGAACTGCTGATCGTGTCGCAGGACACCAGTGCGTACGGCGTGGACCTGCGCTACGCCGAGCGCGAATGGCGTGGCAGGGCCTGGCAGACGCGCATGCAGGGATTGTGCGAGGGGCTCGCCGAGCTCGGCGTGTGGACGCGCCTGCACTACGTCTATCCGTATCCGCATGTCGACGAAGTGATCCCGCTGATGGCGGCCGGGCGCATCCTTCCGTATCTCGACATCCCGTTCCAGCATGCGAGCCCGCGCATCCTCAAGCTCATGAAGCGGCCGGGCGCGGTCGACAAGGTGCTCGCGCGCGTGCAGGCCTGGCGCCGCGAGTGCCCGGACCTCACGATCCGCAGCACCTTCATCGTCGGCTTCCCGGGCGAGACCGAGGCCGAATTCGAGGAACTGCTCGACTTCCTGCGCGAGGCGCAACTCGACCGCGTGGGTGCGTTCGCCTACTCGCCGGTCGACGGCGCGAAGGCGAACGCGTTGCCGGATCCGGTGCCGGAATGGCTCAAGGAAGAGCGGCTGGAACGGTTCATGGAAGTGCAGGCCGGGATCTCGGCGGCGCGCCTCGAACGCAGGATCGGAACGCGCCAGCAGGTGCTCGTCGACGAAGTCGACGAACACGGCGCGATTGCGCGCTCGAAGGCCGACGCGCCCGAGATCGACGGCATCGTGCGCATCGACGACGGCCATGGGCTGAAGCCAGGCCAGTTCGTCGAGGTCGAGATCGTCCATTCGGACGAGCACGACCTGATCGGCCGGCTGGCCGTTCCGCCGGCGGACGCCGTGCGCACGCACTGAGGAAACCACGCGCTCGCGGTTCGCCGCCATTCGCGCGCGGCGCCGCGGGAACTTTCGAACGCGTCTGCGGTATCTTTCGACGCGCCCCGTTCGATGGCCGCCGGGAGGGACCGGCGGCGCCGGTCGTGCCCGGCCACATCGCGGTGCCACTTCGAGCTGTCAGCCCACCGTGCGACGCCGGGTCCACGCGGCTTCGTGCATTCAACCAAGTGACTGGACGACGATGATCGAAACCCGACAACTCACCAAGCGTTACGGCGATTTCACCGCCGTCGACGGCATCAGTTTCCGGGTCGAGCCCGGGCAGGTGCTCGGCTTCCTCGGCCCGAATGGTGCCGGCAAATCGACCACGATGAAGATGATCGCGGGCTTCCTCGCGCCAAGCTCGGGCGGCGCCACGGTCGCCGGCTTCGACGTCGAGACGCAGCCGATGCAGGCGCGTCGCGCCCTCGGCTACCTGCCCGAAGGCGCGCCGAGCTACGGCGAGATGAACGTGCGCGAGTTCCTCGGCTTCGTCGCGGACGTGCGCGGCCTCGGCCAGGACCTGCGCCATCGCAGGCTCGACGACGCGATCGGCCGCCTGCACCTCGAGCCGGTGCTGGAGCAGTCGATCGACACCTTGTCCAAGGGATTCAAGCGGCGCGTCGGGCTCGCCGCCGCGATCCTGCACGATCCGCAGGTGCTCGTGCTCGACGAGCCGACCGACGGCCTCGATCCGAACCAGAAGCAGGAAGTGCGCGCACTGATCAATTCGATGGCGCGCGACAAGACGATCGTGATCTCGACCCACCTGCTCGAGGAAGTGCACGCGGTCTGCACCCGCGCGATCATCATCGCGGGTGGCCGCGTGCTCGCCGACGCGACGCCGTCCGAACTGGAGGCGCGCTCGCGCTACCACCAGGCGGTGTCGCTGACCGCGCCGGACCTGCAGCAGGCGAAGGAGGCGCTCGCGCTGGTCGCCGACGTCGCCTCGATCGAGGTCGATCCGCAGGACAACCGCATCACCGCGTTCCCGAAGCCGGGGCGCTCGATCTTCGTCGCGGTCGGTGATGCACTGAAGTCGCGCAACATCGCGGTGCGCGAACTCGCGCTCGAAGCGGGCCGCCTCGACGAGGTGTTCCGCACGATCACGCAGGGCGCCGGCGGCGCGGAGGCACGCACATGAGCGGCACGCTGACGATCTTCAGGCGCGAACTGCGCAGCTACTTCGCGACGCCGGTCGCGTACGTGTTCATCGTGATCTTCCTGCTGATGTCGGGCGCGTTCACGTTCTACATGGGCGACTTCTCGAGCGCGGCCAGGCCGACCTGCAGCCGTTCTTCATGTTCCACCCGTGGCTTTACCTGTTTCTCGTGCCCGCGGTCGCGATGCGCATGTGGGCGGAAGAACGCAAGAGCGGCACGATCGAGCTGCTGCTGACGCTGCCGGTCACGCTGTGGCAGGCGGTGTTCGGCAAGTTCCTCGCGGCCTGGGCCTTCATCGCGATCGCGCTCGCGCTGACGTTCCCGATCTGGCTGACCGTGAACTACCTCGGTGATCCCGACAACGGCGTGATCTTCGCGAGCTACCTCGGCTCGCTGCTGATGGCCGGCGCGTTCCTCGCGATCGGCTCGTGCATCTCGGCGACGACGCGCAACCAGGTCGTCGCGTTCATCCTGACCGTGGTCGTGTGCTTCCTGCTGCTGCTCGCGGGCTTTCCGCTCGTGCTCGACGTGTTCCACGCGATCGCGCCGCAGGGCGTGGTCGACGCGATCGCCGGGCTCAGCTTCCTGACCCATTTCACCTCGATCAGCAAGGGCGTGATCGACCTGCGCGACCTCGTCTACTTCGTCCTGATGATCGGCGTGTGGCTGTACGCGACGGCGGTCGTCATCGACATGAAGAAAGCGGCGTGAGGAGGGAACCCTGATGACCATCCATCGCAAGGCCCTGTCGGGCACCGCACTGGCCGTCCTCGCCGTGCTGTTCGTCGCGCTGCTGCTGCTCGTGGACTTCGCGTTCCGCGGCGCGCGCGTGGACCTCACCCACAACCGGCTCTACACGCTGTCGGACGGCACGCGCAACATCCTGTCGTCGATCGACGAGCCGATCAACCTGTACCTGTTCTACTCCGATCGCGCGACCCGCGACCTGCCGCAGCTGCGCACCTATTTCACGCGCGTGCGCGAGATGCTGCAGGAAATGGAATCGCGTTCGGGCGGCAAGCTCAGGCTCGAGGTCATCGATCCGCTGCCGTTCTCGGAGGACGAGGACCGCGCCACCAGCTTCGGTTTGCAGGCGGTGCCGGTATCGGCGGCCGGTGACAAGGTGTTCTTCGGCCTCGCCGGCACCAATTCGACCGATGGCCAGGCCGCGATCCCGTTCCTGCAGCCGGACAAGGAAGCGTTCCTCGAATACGACGTCGCCAAGCTCATCCACGAGCTCGAGTCGCCCGAGAAGCCGGTGGTCGGCCTGCTGTCGGGCCTGCCGCTGAGCGCCGGGTTCGATCCGCAGACGCGGCAGATGCGCCAGCCGTGGGCGGTCGAGCAGCAGTGGTCGCAACTGTTCGAGATGCGCACGCTCGATGCGTCGACGCTGAAGGAAATCGACAAGGCGATCGACGTTCTCGTGGTCGTGCATCCGAAGCAGCTCACCGACGATGCGCAGTACGCGATCGACCAGTTCGTGCTGCGCGGCGGCCACCTGCTCGCGTTCGTCGATCCGAATGCGGAGCTCGACGACAGCGGCGCCGACCCGCAGAACCCGATGGCCGCGATGATGGCGGACAAGTCGTCGGATCTGCCGAAGCTCCTGAAGGCCTGGGGCGTCGAATACGACCCGCAGCGCGTCGTGCTCGATCGCGCGCGCGCGGTCGCGGTCAGCATCGCGGAAGGCGCGCCGCCGGTCCGCCACCCGGGCATCCTCGGATTGACCGCGGCCGAGCTCAACCATGACGACGTGGTCACTTCGAACCTCGACAGCGTGAACCTCGCGTCTGCGGGCTTCTTCGAGCTCTCCGGCGACGCGAAGGACGTGCGGCTCGATCCGCTGATCCAGACGAGCTCCGACGCGATGGCGGTGCCCGCCGAGCGCCTCAAGATGCTGCCCGATCCGTCCGCGTTGCTGGCCGGCTACCAGCCGTCCGGCACGCCGTACGTGGTCGCCGCGCGGCTCTCCGGCAAGCTTCGCAGCGCGTTCCCGGAGCGCAAGGACGCGGGCGGCCTGGCCGAATCGAGTGGCGAGAGCCAGGTCGTGCTGGTCGCTGACACCGACATCCTCAGCGATCGCCTGTGGGTGCAGATCCGGCCGTTCTTCGGCCAGCAGATCATGAACGCGTTCGCCGACAACGGCGACTTCGCGGTCAACGCGCTCGACAACATGGCCGGTTCCGGCGACCTCATCTCGGTGCGCGGACGCGCGACCTCGCAGCGTCCGTTCTCGACCGTCGAGGCACTGCGCCGCGGCGCCGACGAGCGCTTCCGCGCGAAGGAGCGCGAGCTGCAGCAGGAGCTGTCCGAGACTGAGCGCAAGCTGACCGAACTGCAGAGCGAGAAGAGCGGGGACCAGGCGCAGATCCTGTCGCCCGAGCAAAAGGCCGAGCTCGACAAGTTCGTCGAACGCAAGCTCGAGATCCGCAAGGAACTGCGCCAGGTCCGGCGCCAGCTCGACGCCGAGATCGAATCGCTCGGCACGCGCCTCAAGGTCGTCAACATCGTGATGATGCCGCTGCTCGTCACGCTCGCCGCGCTTGCATTCGCGTGGTGGCGCAACCAGCGTCGTCGCCAGGCACGGGGAGCACGCGCATGAACCGCAAGACGCTGATCGGACTGGCCGTCGCGACGGCGGTCGCGCTCGCCATCGCGGTGATGCTGCGATTCTCGCAGCAGCCGCGCAGCAGCGGCGACGAGGGCAGGCCGAGCGAGGCGCTCGCACCGGCGCTCGTCGGGCACGTCAATGACGTCGACAAGCTCGTGGTGACCGGCGCGGGCGGCAAGGTGCTCGCGACGCTCGTGCGCGGCGACGGCGGCTGGACACTGCAGGAGAAGGGTGGCTACGCGGTCGACACCGGCAAGCTGCGCGCGTTCCTGCTCAAGCTCGCCGAATCGAAGCGACTCGAGCCGAAGACCGCGGATGCGGCGCGGCACGTCGCGCTCGGCGTCGAGGACGTCGCCGCGGCGGACGCGAAGGGCGTCCTCGTGGAACTCGGCGGGCTCGCGCAGCCGTTCCGGCTGATCGTCGGCGAAAGC
>JAEYZH010000043.1 GCA_023430685.1 Pseudomonadota bacterium
CGGCTAGCCTGCGCGGATCCCGCCGTCGTCGCCTGGAGTTGCGCATGTCCCTGCTTGCCTGGTCCCGTCGCGTGGCGACCGCCCTCGCCTGCGCGCTCGCGTCGCTGGCCTTCGCAGCGCCTGCCGCGGCGCTGACGACACGCTGTGTCGGCACCTCGCAGGAACTGGCCGGTGCGCTCGCCGAAGCGGGCGATGCCGCTGCCGATGCGCTGTTCGTGATCAAGCTGCGCGAGGGCACCTACACGAGCACGACCCCTGCACCGTTCGAGCTGTCGCTGCAGCGGTGGCAGCAACTCGTCGAAATCTCGGGCGGATGGAGCGGAGCGGATGGCAGTTGCGAACACAAGCGCTTCGATCCCTCCCGCACCACGATCGCGGGCGGCTCGGTCAAGCGCGCGCTGTTCTTCACGATGACGCCGACGTTCGGCCAGCAGGTCTACCTGCAGGATGTCCGCTTCACCAATCCCGAGTTCGCCGAGGTCGCGGCCGCTGCCTGCCTGTTCGGCGTCGTCAACCCGGGTTCGAGCGCGAGGGTCGAACGCGTCCAGTTCGAGGACTGCCGCGCGCTGCAGGGCGAGCATGCGTCCGCGAACCTCGTCAATTTCGGCGAACTCACGCTGCGCAACGTCGCCGTGCTGTCGGGACGCGCCGCGTCCAATGGCGGCCTGTCGGTGTACACCGACGACAGCGGCATTTCGCGCGTCGCGCAGGTCAGTGTCACCGGGACGCAGTCGACCGATCCCGGCGCGTTCGGCAGCGGCATCGTGCTGCTCAATTTCGCGTCCGCGGTGACCCGGCTTTCCAACAGCGTGAGCTCGGGCAACGACAGCGACGGACCCGACATCTGGGTGCACGGGCCATCGATCGTGCTCGAGCATGTGCACGCAGGTAGCCTCGGCGGCACGCCCGACGCGAACATCGCGCCCGGCCATGGCGATCCCGGTTTCATCGCGCCGGGGAACCCGCGCCCGCGGCCCGATTCCCTGCTCGTCGACAGGGGCGTCGCCGCGCCCGAAGGCGGTACCGGCACGTTCGACGCCGACGGTCTTGCGCGCGTGCACGGCGAAGCCGTCGATATCGGGGCGTTCGAGCGCAACCCCGAGGCGCCCGCCTACGACCTGATCCTGGCCGACGGCTTCGATCCGACCGGGTGACCGGGCCGGTGCGCGTGCGTCCGCGTAGGTTCATGCCGCGCGGCGCAGTCTGTGCGCGCCGCGCCGCGCCGCCATCGCCACCGGAGGAAGCATGCACGATCCACGAAGCAAGTGCGCCCATCGGCCGTGCCTGTGCCTGGTCGCCGAAGGACAGGACTGGTGCTCGGACGAATGCGAGGAAGCGCAGGCACAGGAGGGCGATGCGGCGGTCTGCGAATGCGGGCACGATGATTGCGAACGCACGATCGGGCTCGTCGCGTTGGCACCCGCCTGATCCACTCCGGCATGGAGCGGCAGCTCATCGCCCGGGCGCATGCCGTGCCGCGTGGCACGCTGCCGGACGAAACGGCGTTTCCCGTGGGGCACTGCACTGCAGCGTGCGCCACCGGGAACGTCCATGCGTCCACTCTTGATCCTGCTCGCGCTGTCCGCCACGCCCGCGCCTGCCGCCGCCGTGCACCCTGCGCACGCGCAGGTGCACATGCCCGTCAGCTGCAACGCGGCTGCGCAGGCAGGGTTCGATCGCGCGCTCACGTTGCTGCACCACATGACCTATCCGCAGGCACGCGAGGCGTTCGCCGAGGTCGTCGCTGCCGAGCCCGATTGCGCGATGGCACATTGGGGCGTCGCGATGACGCTGTTCCAGCCGCTGTGGCCGACGCGCCCGGACTCCGAGGCGCGTGCGCGCGGCTGGGACGAATTGCGCAAGGCGCGCGCGCTTGCGCCGCCGACGCCACGCGAACGCGCCTTCATCGCGACTGCCGAAGCGTTCTTCCGCGACCCCGCGGCGGACGACTACTGGGCGCGCATCCGGCGCTGGTCCGATGCGGCGCAGGCGATGCACGCGCACGATCCCGATGACGACGAGGCCGCGGTGTTCGCCGCGCTCGGCCTGCTCGCGACGACGCCGGCCGACCGCAGCTCGCGCGCGAACGCGGACCGCGCCGCGACGATCCTCGCGCGCGTGCTCGCGCACGACCCCGACCATCCCGGCGCGATGCACTACCTCGTGCATGCGAACGACGTGCCCGGTCGCGAGCGCGAATCGCTCGCGGTCACGCGCCACTACGAATCGATCGCGCCCGAAAATCCGCATGCGCTGCACATGCCGACCCATATCTACACGCGGCTCGGCGACTGGGACGGCGTCGTGCGCGGCAACCTGCGCGCGGCCGAAGCGGCGCTGAAGCACCCGGCCGGCGATCACGGCGAGTACGTCTGGGACGAGTTCCCGCATGCGATCGAGTACCTGGTCTACGCCCTGCTGCAGCAAGGCAGGGACGACGAGGCCGCCGCGCAAGTGCGCCGGCTGCAGGCGACTGCGCGCCTCGAGCCGAGCTTCAAGACCGCTTTCCACCTCGCCTCGACGCAGGCGCGCGTCGTGCTCGAACGCCGCGACTGGGACGCGGCCGCGGCGATCGTGCCGCGCGAACCGACGCGACTCGACTGGAACCGCTTCGCG
>JAEYZH010000056.1 GCA_023430685.1 Pseudomonadota bacterium
TCGCGCGGCTGCGCGAGGACCTCGTCGCCGACGATGCGCCCGCGCGCGCGGAGTTCGGCTGGAATCCGCGCCTGTTCCGTCCGGATCCGGCGACCTGGGGGCTGGCCGCGCGCGCGCCACGTTGAACGCGCGCGTGTCGGGGTTCAGCCGCGATCGGCGATGCTCGTGCGAACCCCCCGCGAACGGAGGAACACGATGCCGAAACTCGCGATCGCGGTCGCGCTCGCGGCCTGCGCGTCGATCGCCCGCGCCGACACGGCCGCGCTGGCCGACACCTGTGGCGCCAGCAGCAGCTACGACATCGATGTCGGCACGCGCGTGCTTCGATTCGATCGCGCGGATCCCGCGCCGCGTCTGGTGCAGATCGGCGAGCGATCGCTGCGCGTGGATGGGCAGGCGATCGCGTCCGATGCCGCGACGCGCGCGCGCCTCGTCGAGTTCGACCAGGCGGTGCGCGCGCTGCTGCCACGCGTGCGCCGCATCGCGAGCGACGGCGTGGACCTTGCGGTATCCGCCTTGCGTGCCGAAGCCGCGGCGCTAGGTCTCGGCGCGGCGACGCGCGAGGAGATCGCACGCCGTCTGGATCGCCATGCGGCCGATTTGAAACAGCGCATCGCGACGAGCACCGGCACGCAAACCTGGCAGGCCGAGAGGCTCGAACGCGAGCTCGAGGGCATCATCGCCGACGTCGCGCCGCTCGCGGCCGCGGATCTGGGGCAGCAGGCGCTCGCGTCGACGCTCGAGGGGGATTTCGAACGCTCGGCCGAGCTGCAGGAGAAGGCGTTCGGGCTCGTGGACGAGCTGGAGCCGCGACTCGAGCGGCGCATGCAGCCGTTGCGCACGCGCATCGAAGCACTATGCCCGGAGCTCGAGAGGCTGCACCGGCTGCAGCGCGATTTCCGCGATGCGCAGGGGCAGCCGCTGCGGCTGCTCGATATCGACAGGGATTGAGCCGCGCGGCCGTCGGCACCGCAGGGTGCGGGGCGCGAAGATCAAGAGCCTCCCCCATCCGCCCCTGCGGGGCACCTTCCCCCGCAAGCGGGGGAAGGGAGTTCCATGACGGCCCTTGCTTCCCCGCTTGCGGGGAACGGAGCTCCAGGACGGCCTTTGCTTCCCCCGCTTGCGGGGGAAGATGCCGCGCAGCGGGAGAAGGAGGCCGCTCTTGATCTTGGTGGTGTCGTGCATCCGCCGAGCCGGAGTTTCGCCGCAGTGCAGCGTTGCCAACGATCGTTTGAACGACCTAAGATCGCGAGGCAGCACGCAGGGTCCATTCATTCCGGGACGCCATCCAGAGGGGCAAGTCCATGCAGGTTCGACTCATCACGACCGCGGCCGTCGTCGCGACCCTATTCGCGTCGTTCGCGGCGCACGCCGATTACGATTACACCGCGCCGGTGCAGTTCCGTACGGTCGCGAATTTCGATCCGGCAAACGGGATCATTCCGTTCCCGAACAACCTGCTGCTCAACGGGAGCACGGACCTCACGCTCAACATCCCCGTCGAGGACCCAAGCGACTTCAGCGATCCGAAGGTCGCGATGAACGCGCTCGACGGATTCAGCACCACCGCGCCGTGGTCGGCCGGCTTCACCGCGCCGATCGACGCGACCACGCTGACGGCCGGGTCGAGCGTGCGCGTGTTCGAAGTCACGCTGAGCGGTCCCGGAGGCGGCGTCACCGGCGTCACGCGCGAGCTGCAGTCGCCGCAGGACTTCGTGGTCGCGCTGGCGCCTTCCGACACGACCGGCCGCACGCTCGCGATCGTGCCGACGCATGCGCTCAAGCAGCGCACCTCGTACATGGCGGTGCTGACCAACGGCATCAAGAACGCCGCGGGTGGGAGCGTGCGCGGTTCGCTCACGTACCTGCTCTCGCAGATGACGACGCCGCTCTGCGTCGGCGGCCAGTCGACGGTGCCGGCGCTCAACGCCGCGCGCGCCTGCGCGCTCGAACCGCTGCGCCAGCTGACCAATTCGCAGGTCGCCGCAGCCGCCGCCGCGGGCGTCGCGCCGGATTCGATCGTCATGAGCTGGGTCGCGACCACGCAGAGCATCACGCCGACGATGCAGGCGGTCGCGGCGATCGTCGCCGCCTCGCCCCCGCCGAAGACGCACGTCGCGCCGACCGGCATGACGCTGGCTGCGCTCGGCCTCGGCCTTCCCGGCTTCGCCGACATCCATATCGGCACGATCGAACTGCCGTACTACCTGTCCGCACCGAGCGACGAACAGGTGATGGCACCACTCGCGGGTCGCTGGGAGGCGGTCGCGGGCGGTTACATCCCGCAGTGCGCGCCGTTCGGCCTCGATCCGGCGTCGACGAACCTCACCGCCTGCAACCCGGTGCCGGCGGTCAAGTCGATGCAGACGGTGCCGCTCGTGATGACGGTGCCGAACGCGTCGTCGGGCCGCGTGCGTCCGGCGTCGGGCTGGCCGCTCGTGATCTACCAGCACGGCATCACGCGCAACCGCACGGATGCTTTCGCGGTCGCGGCCACGCTCGCGGCGCAAGGCTTCGCGGTCGTCGCGATCGACCTGCCGCTGCACGGCATCACGAGCACGAGCAATCCGTTCTACGTCGAGAACTCGCCGTTCGGCCCGCTCGCGCAGGAGCGGACGTTCGACCTCGACCTGCAGGACAACGCGACCGGCGCGCCGGGCCACGACGGCCAGATCGATGCATCGGGCAGCTATTTCATCAACCTGTCGAGCTTGCTGACCTCGCGTGACAACCTGCGGCAGGGCGCCGCCGACCTCATGAGCCTGCGGCGCGCGGCATCGACGTTTGCGGGGATCGACGCCAGCACCGTGCATTTCGTCGGCCAGTCGCTCGGCAGCATCGTCGGCACCACGTTCCTCGCGACCGACCCGAACGTCTACGTCGGCGTGCTCAGCGTGCCGGGTGGCGGCATCGCGCGCCTGCTCGACGGTTCGCCGACGTTCGGCCCGCGCATCCGCGCCGGGCTCGCGCAGTCCGGCGTGGTCGCGGGCACGCCGACCTACGACACCTTCATGGCGGCCGCGCAGACCGTCGTCGACTCCGGCGATCCGATCAACTTCGCGGGCAACGGCACTTACCTCGACCAGCGCGTCGAGCATCCGGAACTCGATTTCAAGAAGCGCCTCCTCGTGCAGGAAGTCGTCGGCGGCGGTGACGTGCCGCCGGACCAGGTGATCCCGAACCGCGTTCCGGGCGCCCCGACCTCGGGCACCGAGCCGCTGATCGCGGCGCTCGGCCTTCGCGCGGCCGATGCATCGAGCGTGTCGATCGACGGGATTCGCGTGGCGACGCGCTTCATCGTCGGCAACCACGGCTCGCTGCTCGATCCGACGGCATCGCCGGCCGCGACGGTCGAGATGCAGGGCGAGATGGCAAGCATGATCGCGAGCTACGGCGAAGTGCTGCAGGTGCTGAATCCGTCGGTGCTGCAGCCGGTCGACTGAGCCAGCGCGTCCACGCACGAATCGAAGGGGCGCGTCGGAAGACGCGCCCTTTTTCTTAGCGCGAAACGAGGTCAGTACGCGATGCCGATGCGGCGCATGAGCTTGGCGACGAGCCACGCGGGGCCGATCAGCAGGTAGGCGAGATCGGTCAGGAAGGAAGGACGCTTTCCCTCGAGGCGATGCCCGAGGAACTGGCCGACCCAGGCAACGACGAACACCGCGATCGCGAGCCAGAGCAGCGACTGCGGGCCGAGCAGGCGGTAAAGGCCTTCGGTCACGAGGCCGAACACCACGAACACGCCGAGCATCGAGGCGCCGAGCGGGCGCGACAGCCGCCAATAGAACGCGAACGCGCCGGCCATCGCGAGCCCGCACCAGAATCCGGGGCGCCCGAAGCGCGGCGACACGGGCACGACCCACAGCGCGGCGATGACTGCCCACAGGATCGCCGGCACGCAGATCCAGTGGATCAACCGGTTGGTCGGGTGCTGGTGGTCCGCACCATAGCCGTCGAACCACTCGTGGATGCTGCGCATGGTGCGCCTCGTCGTGCGGTACGCCCGGCACTTTACGTCGTCGCCCGCTGCTTCGGGAAGCGCACCAGCGATCGCGCACAGGGTGCGCTCCTACGAGAACATGCAGACG
>JAEYZH010000134.1 GCA_023430685.1 Pseudomonadota bacterium
CATCGAGCCGACGCTCGGCGACGCGGATCCCGACGCGGCCGCGCCGAGCCAGGCGGAATTCGACCTGCCGACCGACCCGGACGCCGATCCGATCCCGCCGCGTGTCCGTTCGAGCGTCGGCGTGCGACCGTCGGATCGCGCGATCGAGCGCATCGTCACCCTGTTCGTCGCCGCGCGCGCGGGCGAGGAGCTGCGTGGTTCGGACATCGTCGTCGCCGCCGAGAAGGCCGGCCTCGAATTCGGAGACATGGGCATCTTCCACCGGCTCGTGCTCGGCAAGAAAGTCGACGGACCGGTCTTCAGCATGGCGAACATGATCAAGCCCGGGCATTTCGACATGACCCGGCTCGACAGCGTCGGCACGCCGGGCGTGAGCCTGTTCATGACGCTGCCGGGTCCGCTGCCCGCACTCGATGCGTGGGAGATGCTGCTGCCGACCGCGCAGCGCCTCGCCGAACTGCTCGATGCGCAGGTGCTCGACGAAGGCCGCAATGCGCTCGGCCGGCAACGCATCGCGCACATCCGCGACGAGTTGCGCGCGTGGGACCGGCAGCAGGAGCGCAACCAGATCCGGCCGGGGCGCTGACGCCGCGGGCGCCCGCCTTCCTTTCATGCGCGCGACGTCGCGATCCTGCCGCCCGCACGCGTCGCGGCGATCATCCGCGCGGGCGGCTTCGGCGAACCGGTGCCGTTCTACCAGTCGGGGCTGATCCAGGCCTGGTTCGCGCGCCGCGCATCGCGCTGATACCGCGTTGCTGTTCGTCGAGGCCGTTGCTAAACCCTGCAATCGTTTCATGCATCTGAGCGCGCAACGACTCCTGAGGAACGTGCTCGAATGAAGCGATGGATGGCGTGTGGCATCTCGATGGCGATCGCGGGCTCGTGCATGGCGTCGCCGCAGGTGGACCTGTCGGTACTCGATGACGGCATGAAGGGACCGCGCGCGCAGGTGCTCGTGCTCGGCACGATGCATCTCTCCGCGTTCCCGGATGGCTTCAGGCCCGAGTCGCTCGAGCCGGTGCTCGCGCGGCTCGCTGCATTCAGGCCCGACGTGATCACGATCGAGGGCATTTCCGGCGAAGGCTGCGACCTGATGGCCCGGCATCCTGCGGTGTACGGCGCGGACGCGATGGCGTACTGCAGGCACACCGACGAAGCGAGGAATGCGACCGGCCTGGATGTCCCCGCCGCGATCGCGAAGGTGAAGTCAATGCTCGCGGACTGGCCGGCCGAGCCGACACCGGCGCAGCGACGGCAGTTGGCGGCGCTGTTCCTCGCCGCGAACGAACGCGCATCGGCGCTCGTGCAGTGGCTGCAATTGCCCGAGGCGGAGCGTCGCGCAGGCGACGGCCTCGACCGGGTGCTCGTCGGCATGCTCGAGGAACTGCGCACGCGCCGCAACGAGAATTACCTGGTCGCGGCTCCGCTCGCGGCGCGGCTCGGACTCGAGCGCGTGGTCGCGATCGACGACCACACCGGCGACAACATCGCGATCGATGACGAAGAGGCCTATGCGAAAGCCGTACGCGGAGCGTGGGACTCGGCCAGCGCGCAGGCGCGGCCGCTGCGCGAACGCGAAGAAGCGTTGTCGAAGGGCGAGGACATGCTCGCGGCGTATCGCCACGCGAATCGACCGGACACGCTGCGTACCGCGGTCGCGGTCGATTTCGGCGCGGCGATGCGCGATCCGTCGCCGCAGCACTACGGGCAGCGGTACGTCGCAGGATGGGAAGGACGCAACCTGCGCATGGTCGCGAACATCCGCGCGGCATTCCGCGACCAGCCGGGCGCGCGCGTGCTGGTCATCGTGGGCAGCTCGCACAAGCCGTGGTTCGACAACCTGCTCGGGACGCTGCTCGGCGTCGATGTCGTCGACGCGCAGCAGCTCTTGCAGGAGCCCGCCCCATCGTCGACGCCGCCGGCCAGGGATTGACCCACGCGATGCCGCAACGTGGGTCGCGGCCGCGCAGAGGCGAGACCCATCGATGCTTGGCAGGATTACGCTTGCTGCGCGCATCCCCGGCGGTCGGCGGCCCGCCGTGTCTCAGCGCAGGTACGTCGCCGCCAGCGAATTGAGGTGGAATCGTTCCGCATCGCGCAGGAATGGCGCGACCAGCAACATGACCTGATGGATGCCGCGTTGCAGCGAGGCTTCCTCGGCCTCGGCGCGGCCGCCGCGCACCGCGTTGAAGTTCATCCAGAACGTCGCGATCAGCAGGATGTTCTCCGCCAGCGCGCGGATTTCGTCGGCGCTCGCACGCACCACGCCGGCGCGGGCCAGGCCTGAGAGCAGTTCGCGCGCGCCCGCGGCGGCACGATCCATGATGCGCGCGAAGCGCAGCTTGAGCTTGCGGTTGCGCGCGAGGATGTCGACGAGGTCGCGATAGAGGAACCGGAACTCCCACAGCGCCTCGAATACCCGGTGCAGTTGCATCCAGATGTCCTCGAGGTCGGGCGCACGGCCTTCGGGCAGCTCGAGCGCGGCATCGAGGCGCGCCTCGTACTGCGCGAACAGGTGCTCGACGATGTCGTCCTTGTTGCGGAAGTGGTAGTAGAGGTTGCCCGGGCTGATGCCGAGCTCGTCCGCGATGTGGTTGGTGGTGACGTTGGGTTCGCCCTGCGCGTTGAACATCGCGAGGCTCGCCTCGAGGATGCGGACGCGAGTCTGGCGCGCCATGCGCGGGGCAGCGGTGATGTTCAGGGCGGGAGGGCCGGTCACGCGTGCGGCTGCGTTCGGCGAGGCATCGCCTCAGCCGCCGAGCTTCTTCACGAGGTCGACGTACTTCTGCATCGCGTCCTCGCCCTTGGTGCCCTTGAGCTTGGCCCAGGCCTCGTACTTCGCAGTGCCGACGAAATCGAAGAAGCCCGGCTTGGGTCCGGCGACGTCGCCTTCCGATCCTTGCTTGTACAACGCGTAGAGCTTGAGCAGGGTGTCGTTGTCCGGTCGCTCGGGAAGCTTCTTGACGTCTTCGGCGGCTTGTTCGAAGCGGGTCTTGAGGTCGGACATGGACGTTCCACCGTGGCTGCACGCGAGGCGAATGCCGAGCTTACAACACGCCCCGCCCATGGGGTCAACGCGCGTAGCCAGGCGCGCGCGCGCGCGGCTATGCTTGCCGCCATCGGCAACGCGACGGGAGCGGGCGGCGATGACTTACTTCGTTACGGGTGCGACCGGCTTCATCGGCCGCCATCTGCTCGAGCGCTTGCTCGAGCGCAAGGGCACGATCCATTGCCTCGTGCGCAAGGAATCGATCGCGAAGTTCGAGGCGTTGCGCGACGAACTCGGCGCGGATGCGAAACGGCTCGTCGCGGTGCAGGGCGACCTCGGCAAGCCCGGGCTCGGCATCGCGCCGGCGACGCGTCGCGCGCTCGCGGGCAAGGTGCGCCACTTCTTCCATCTCGCGGCGCTGTACGACCTCGCAGCCGGACCGGAGGAACAGCAGCGCGCGAACGTCGACGGCACGCGCCACGCGCTCGATGCGGCGAAGGCGATCGATGCGGGCTGCTTCCACCACGTGAGCTCGATCGCGGTCGCCGGCCTCTACCCGGGCGTGTTCCGCGAGGACATGTTCGACGAAGCCGAAGAGCTCGATCATCCGTACTTCCGCACCAAGCACGATTCGGAGGCGCTGGTGCGGCGCGAGTATGCAGGCCCCTACCGCATTTATCGCCCCGGCATCGTGATCGGCGACTCGCGCACCGGCGCGATCGACAAGATCGATGGCCCGTACTACTTCTTCCGCCTGCTCAAGAAGATGCGCCAGGCGCTGCCGCCGTGGATGCCGACGATCGGGCTCGAGGGCGGGCGCATGAACCTCGTCCCGGTCGACTGGGTCGCCGCGGTGCTCGACCATATCGCGCACAAGCCCGCGCTCGACGGCCATACCTTCCACCTGACCGATCCCGCGCCACGCCGGATCGGCGAAGTACTGAACCTGTTCGCGCGCGCGGGCCACGCGCCGCAGATGACGATGCGACTGGATGCACGCATGTTCGCGTTCGTTCCGTCCGGCATCCGCGCCGCGCTCGGCAACCTGCCACCGGTCAGGCGCGTAGTCGGCGTGCTGCTGCGCGACCTCGGCATCCCGCTGCAAGTGCTGAAGTTCGTCAACTACCCGACGCGCTTCGACTCGCGCGAGACCGAACGCGCGCTCAAGGGCTCGAACATCCGCCTGCCCAAGCTCGAGGACTACGCCTGGCGCCTGTGGGACTACTGGGAACGCCACCTCGATCCCGACCTGTTCGTCGACCACTCGCTCGGCGGAAAGGTCAAGGGCAAGGTGGTCGTGATCACCGGCGGATCGTCCGGCATCGGCAAGGCGGCGGCACTGAAGATCGCGCAGGCCGGGGCGACGCTCGTGATCTGCGCGCGCGGCGCCGACGAACTCGCGCAGACCCGCGCCGAGATCCAGGCCGCGGGCGGGACTTGCCACACCTACCAGGTCGACCTGGCCGACCTCGCTGCCTGCGACGCGTTCGTCGCGGCCGTGCTCGCGGACCATGGGCGCGTGGACATCCTCGTCAACAACGCGGGACGCTCGATCCGCCGCGCGATCGGCGCGAGCTTCGACCGCTTCCATGACTTCGAGCGCACGATGCAGCTCAACTACTTCGGCGCACTGCGGCTGATCATGGGCGTGCTGCCCGGGATGTCCGAGCGCCAGCACGGGCACATCATCAACATCTCCTCGATCGGCGTGCTGACGAACTCGCCGCGGTTCTCGGCCTATGTCGCGTCGAAGGCCGCGCTGGATGCGTTCTCGCGCTGCGCGCAGGCCGAGTATTCGGACAACGGGGTCAGCTTCACGACGATCAACATGCCGTTGGTGAAGACGCCGATGATCGCGCCGACGAAGATGTACGAATCGGTGCCGACGCTCTCGCCCGACGAGGCGGCCGACATCATCATCGAGGCGATCGTCGAACGGCCGGTGCGCATAGCGACGCGCCTCGGCACCTTCGCGCAGGTGTTCTACGCGCTCGCGCCGCGCGTGTACGAGATCGTGATGAACACCGCGTTCCGGCTGTTCCCGGACTCGCAGGCCGCCAAGGGCATGCAGGGCCGCGGCGAGGCGCCGCCGCCGACCAGCGAGCAGATCGCGTTCGCCTCGCTGATGCGCGGCGTGCACTGGTAGAAATCCCCGCGCTTGCGCGCTGCCCTCGGGCAGCGCGCGGGGATTTCTCGCGAGCCATGGATGGCAAGCGGGAGAGCGCCAGCGATGGCTGCTTGCGCGGCCTGCTGTTTCCTACTTCGACGCGCGCTTCTTCGCGGGCGCGCGACCTGTCGCACGGGCGCGCTTCGCGGCGGGCTTCGCGCCTCCGAGCTGGCGCACTTCCTGCGACAGTTCCTCGACGCGACGCGTGAGCGTGCGCAGGTCGTCGCGACCGGGGATGCCGAGTCGCCCGAGCGCGCGAGCGACGCGGTCCTCGAACACCTTCTCGAGCTTGTCCCAGGTTTCCTGGCTGCGCTCGCGGACCTGGCCGAGCGTGCTCTCGACGTTGCCGCGTGCTTCGTTGACGCGCGCCTCGGTGAACTTGCGCGTCTTTGCATCGAGCGCGGTCCCTTCCTTCACCAGCGCCTCGAACAGCTTGCCGCCTTCTTCCTGCGCCTTCGCGAACGCACCGAGGCCGGCGAGCCAGATCTGCTGGGCGGAGTCCATCACGGTCTTGCCGACGCCGCGCGCATCGGACGCAGCGGATGCGGTGGTGTCGCGCTTCTTCAACCTGGGCTTGGCCATCGTCGTTTCCTCGTCGTTCGCGGCGGAAGCCGCGTCGACGCGATCGTCACGACAGCCGCTAGAGCAGACACACTATTGCGGGCCGCGTCGCGCGCGGGACGAACGCCGCCGGGGCGATCGCGGTGTCTTGCGCACCTGGTCGAGGTTGCGGCCGAGGTCGTCGAGTGCGTCGCGCAGGTGGCGCGTGACCGGTGCCGCCGGCGCGCGTTCGAGGCCACCCGCGAGCGTGCGCGCGCGGTCGTCGAGCACGTCGTCGCGCAGCGCGAGCCCATGCCGCGCGAGCAATCCGCCGACCTGGTCGCGGTTGGCCCGCAGGTCCGCGCGCGTCGTCTGGTAGGCGTGCTCGGCGAGGCGGCGGCGTTGCGCGAAACTGAAGATGTTGGTGAAGAACATCTCGACGTCACCCGCGTCGGGCTGCAGCATCAGCATGTCGGCGCCCGCGTAACGCATCGGGTAACTCGCTGCGGTGGCCTGCGCGCGCGACTGCAGCAGCGCGCGGAAGGTCTGCGAGAGCACCGCTGGAAGGCCGCCGTCGACGAGTGCGGTGGCGCGCGGATCGTGCGCGTGGGTCGTGTCGATCGGCACCAGCGGATTCACGCCGATCACGAGGTCGGCACCGGCGTCGAGCGCGACGGAGGCGTGCAGGGTGCGGCGCAGCGCGCCGTCGACGTAGTGGCGACCCTCGATCTCGACTGGCGGATACAGGCCCGGCAGCGCCGAGCTCGCTTCGATCGCGCGCGAGATCGGCACGTGGTCGAAGCCCGCGCCACCGAAGCGCACGGGTTCGCCGCTGTCGAGGTCCACCGCGACGATGTAGAGCGCGCGCTCGAGCGTGCGGAAGTCGTCGCTGCGCCCGCCGCTCGCGAGCAGGCTGCGCAGGAAGCCGCCGATCGCCGCGTTGTCGAACAGGCCGGTCGGGACCAAGCTGCCGAAGCGCAGCAGCGCATCGCTGAGGTGCGGGCCGAACGGATCTCGCGCGACGTCGCCGAGCCAGCCGAGCATCGCGCGCGGCACGCCCGCAGCGCGGCGCAGGTACTCGAGGAACGCGGGGCGCAGGAAATCCTCGGGCCGGAAGGTCGCCTCGGTCGAGTCTCCGGTGATGAAGATGCGGCAGAGCTCGGCCGTGTCGAGGCGGTTGGCAAGTCCGGCCGCGATGAAGGCGCCGGAGCTGATGCCGACGTAGACATCGAGGTCGCGCAGGTCGAGTCCGTCGACCGCCTCCTCGAACGCGCGCAGCGCGCCCATCTCGTAGGTGCAACCGATCGGCCCGCCACCGGCCATCGCGAGACCGATGCGGCCGCGCACGCGGCGACGGCGTGGATGCGGGGCGGGAGCGAGCGTCAGCATCGCGTCGATCGCATGCGTGGATCAGGCCAGGTGTTCGTCGAGGTGGCGCTCGATCTCGCGCTGGATCAGCGACTTGAGTGCGCCCATCAGGAAGCCGAGTTCCACCCGTACGTGCACTTCGCGCTTCTCGACCGCGATGTGGCCATGCACGCCGGCCTTGTCGAAGCGCAGTTCATCGCCTTCCCAGTGGTGGTCGACGCCGTGCTCTTCGGCGATCTGCCGGGCCACGCGTTCGACCGCGGCCTTCGCGGACTTGATGGACTTGCCGTGTTCGCGACGGATGTCGATGACCGCCATTGAGCTTCTCGTGCGTCGATTTCCCGGGGCCTGCATGATGCCCGAGCAGGGCGGACATGGGCAGTGCCGATCGCGTTCGCCGCGGGCCGCGAACGCACCGCGCAGCCTGCCCGGGACGCCAACGGAGGACCATGAGGGCTGTGTTAAAATGAACCATCATCCCCTTGATTGGACACGATGCGACTGAGCTTCGCCAACGGGGAGCACGCGGATTTCGTCGTCGATGGCGGGTCGATCAGCCTCGGCAATGCGGACGGCAACACGCTCGTGTTGCGCGACCGCGACCTGGCGCCCTGGCATGCGCGTTTCACGGTCGATCCGCGCGGGATCGTGCTGGAAGTACTCGATCCCGGCGCGCGTACCCACGTCAATGCACGCCCGGTGCGCGAGCGTGCGCTGCTGCGCTGCGGCGACACCGTCTGCCTCGGGCGCGCGGTGATCGCGCTGAAGGCCGATCGCGACGAACAGATCGTGCGCGAGGTGCCGCCGCAGGAGGAGCCCCCGGCCAGCGGCGCGGTGCCGCCGCGCGTGACGCTGCGTGGCGTGTCGGGCAACCATTTCGGCAAGACGATCGCGGTCAATCCGCTGCTCGTGCTCGGTCGCGACGCCGCCTGCGACCTCGTGCTCGACGACGCGCGCGTCGCGGCGCGGCACGCGATGATCGAGCACGCAGGCGACGCGATCTGGCTGCGCGACATCGACTCGCGCGACGGTTCGCAGGTCAACGGCGTGCGCGTGCGCGATGCGGTGCTGCATCCGGGCGATCAGCTCGCGTTCGGCGGCAGCCTGTTCATCGTGGAGGCGCCGGGCCTGCCCGGGCGCGACCACGAAGCGGTTGACCCCGCGCGTGCGATCACCGAGACGATGCCGGTGGTCGAAGGCACGCTCCCGCCCGAAACACCGGGCACGTCGATCTGGTGGCTGATCGGCGTCGCTGCGCTGATCGCGGTCGGCCTCGGCCTGCTGATCTACCGCGGCGCCTGAGGCACCGGCGGCCCGGCGCGCTTTCCGCGTGCCCGCGCGAGCCATCCAGGCACGCGCAGCGCGAGCAGCAGCACGAGGATCGCGAGGTAGACGAGCGGTTCGCGCACGGCGATCGTGTTGCCCGATTTGACGAGCCACAGGTAGTGCAGCACGCCGCAGGCGCCGGCCACGTAGACGAGTCGATGCAGGCGTTGCCAGTGGCCACCGAGCCTTCGCATCATCGCCCGCGTCGAAGTCAGTGCGAGCGGCAGCATCAGCAGCCATGCGAGGAAGCCGACCGTGATGTAGGGCTTCTTCGCGATCTCGCCGAGCACCTGCGACCAGAACCCGCCGAGGTCGACGACGAGGTAGAGCGCGAAGTGCACGCTCGCGTGGAAGAACGCGAACAGCCCGAGCATGCGCCGGTAGCGCAGCAGCCATGCCCATCCGGTCAGCCGGCGCAGCGGCGTGATCGCGAGCGTCGCGAGCAGGAAGCGCAGCGTCCAGTCGCCGCTGCGGTGCTCGAGCTGCGCGACCGGATCGGTGCCGAGCCGGCCATGCAGCGTGTCCCAGGCGAGCCATGCGAGCGGCAGCAGGCACAGCGCGAACACGAGCGGCTTGCTCGCGGCGACACGGTCGAAGCGCGCATGCGCGGATGCGCGCGCACGGGTGGCGCCCGGGCCCGTCATCAGAAGTGCCTGCGCAGGTCCATGCCGGCGTAGAGCGAAGCCACCTCGTCGGCGTAGCCGTTGAACGGCAGCGTGCGGATGCGGTTGCCGAGAAGGTTGAATCCTTCGCCCGCGATTCGGCGTTCGGTCGCCTGGCTCCAGCGCGGATGATCCACGTCGGGGTTGACGTTGCTGTAGAAGCCGTACTCGTTCGGTGCGGACATGTTCCAGGAGGTGCGCGGCTCGCGCTCGGTGAACTCGATGCGCACGATCGACTTGATGCCCTTGAACCCGTACTTCCACGGCACCACGAGCCGCAGCGGCGCGCCGTTCTGGTTCGGCAACGCCTGCCCGTAGAGCCCGACCGCGAGCAGCGCGAGCGGATGCATCGCCTCGTCGATGCGCAGGCCCTCGCGATAGGGCCAGTCGAGCACCGGATAGGAAAGGCCCGGCATCTGCGTCGGCCGCCGCACGGTTCGGAACGCGACGTACTTCGCGTCCGAGGTCGGTTTGAAACGCTTCAGCACGTCACCGAGCGGGATGCCGACCCACGGGATCACCATCGACCAGGCCTCGACGCAGCGCATGCGGTAGATGCGTTCCTCGAGCGGATGGCCCTTGAGCAGGTCTTCGAGCGCGAATGTCCCGGTCATCTCGGCCGCGCCTGCGATCTCGACCGTCCACGGCGCAGGTTCGAAGCGGCCCGAGCGCTTGGCCGGGTCGTCCTTGCCGGTGCCGAATTCGTAGTAGTTGTTGTAGTGGGTGGCGTCGTGGAACGTCGTCTGCGCCTCGTCGGTGCCGTACTGGCCGCGCCGCGCGATCTCGAGTGACGGCCGTGGCGCGGCGGCCGCGACGGGCGCGGCCGAAACCGCGTCGTCGGGCTGGCCGCAACCCGCGAGCAGCAGCGGCGCTGCGGCAAGACCCTTGAGCAGTTCGCGACGGCGCCGGTAGATGGACTCGGGCGTGATGTCGCTGCCCCGTGGTTCGGTACGCTTGCGGATCGGCATCTGGACTCCTCATCGCTCGCTGGTGGACCGGGGCAGCGCAAGGATTCTTGCGCGGGGGCATCCTGTTCTCCTGCGACGAGGGCGACGATACCCCGGTTGCGGCCCGGGGTTGCGCGAGCCGGCAGTTGCCAGCGTGCTGCGGCGCGGCATAGAGTCCACAAGCCCCGTACGATCCCCGGAGTCGCTGCGTGAGTCGTGCCTACAATTTCAGCGCGGGTCCTGCCGCACTGCCCGAGCCGGTGCTGCGCCAGGCGCAGGCCGAACTGCCCGAATGGGATGGCGTGAATGCGTCGGTGATGGAGATCAGCCATCGCGGCAAGGCGTTCATGGCGATGGCCGCGCAGGCCGAACAGGACCTGCGCGACCTGCTCGCGGTGCCTTCGGGCTACAAGGTGTTGTTCCTGCAGGGCGGGGCGACCCAGCAGTTCCCGCTGATCCCGCTGAACTTCGCGCGACGCGATCAGTCGGCCGACTACGTGCTGACCGGCGACTGGAGCGAAAAGGCCGCGCGCGAGGCGAAGTCGCTCGTGCACGTGCGCGTCGCCGCGAGTTCGGAATCGACGCGCTACGACCGCGTCCCGCCGCGCGCCGGCTGGGACCTCGATCCGAAGTCGGCCTACGTGCACATCACGCCGAACGAAACGATCCGCGGCGTCGAATTCCACCAGGTCCCGGACGTCGGCGACGTGCCGCTGATCGGCGACGTGTCCTCGACGATCCTGTCGCGTCCGCTCGACGTCGCGCGCTACGCGATGCTCTACGCCGGCGCGCAGAAGAACATCGGGCCCTCCGGCCTCGTCGTCGTGATCGTGCGCGACGAACTGCTGCAGCGGTGCCCCGGGGACCTGCCGAAGATCTTCAGTTACGCCGAACATGCGGCGCAGGATTCGCTGCTCAACACGCCCAACACCTGGGGCTGGTACCTCGCGGGCCTCGTGTTCAAGTGGCTCAAGGCCGAGGGCGGGGTCGCCGCGATGGCCGAACGCAATCGCGCGAAGGCGACCCTGCTCTACGACTACATCGACGGCTCCGGCTGGTACACGAATCCGGTGCAGCGCGAGGCGCGCTCGTGGATGAACGTGCCGTTCTCGCTGCCGGACGATCGGCTCGATGCGGCCTTCCTCGCCGAATCCGAGGCCGCCGGCCTGCTCGCGCTCAAGGGCCACCGGCTGCTCGGCGGCATGCGCGCCTCGATCTACAACGCGATGCCGCTCGCGGGCGTCGAGGCGCTGGTCGCCTTCATGCGCGACTTCGCGCGACGCAACGGTTGAACGCGGACGTGGCCGACGAACCTGCCGCGCCCGATCTCGCCGATGTGCGTGCGCGCATCGATGCGATCGACCGCCAGATCCAGGCGCTGATCGCCGAGCGCGCGGGGTTCGCGCGCCAGGTCGGCAAGGCCAAGGGCAAGCTCGCCGCGGCGGTCGATTACTACCGGCCCGAGCGCGAGGCGCAGGTGCTGCGCATGGTGGTCGACCGCAACGAGGGCCCGCTCAGCGACGAAGTGCTTGTGCACCTGTTCCGCGAAGTGATGTCGGCCTGCCTCGCGCAGCAGGAGCCGCTCAAGGTCGGTTACCTCGGGCCCGAGGGCACCTTCAGCCAGCAGGCCGTGCACAAGCACTTCGGGCGATCCGCCCTCGGCCTGCCGATGGCGAGCATCGAGGAAGTGTTCCAGGAAGTGGAAGCGGGCAACGCGGATTTCGGCGTCGTGCCGGTCGAGAACTCGGGGCAGGGCACGATCCAGGTCACGCTCGACATGTTCCTGACCTCGAACCTCAAGATCTGCGGCGAGGTCGAACTGCGCGTGCACCAGTTCCTGCTGTCGCGCTCGGGGCGGATCGAGGACATCGAGCGCATCTACGCGCATCCGCAATCGTTCGCGCAGACCCAGGCGTGGCTGCGCGGCAACCTGCCGAACGTCGAGAAGATCGCGGTCTCGAGCAATGCCGAAGGCGCCAGGCGCGCGCGCAACGCCGACGATGCGGCCGCGATCGGCGGCGAGTCGGCCGGACACGTCTACGGCCTCAAGAAAGTCATCATGGGCTCGATCGAGGACCACGCCGACAACACGACGCGCTTCCTCGTGCTCGGCCGGCAGATCTTCCCGACGTCTGGCCACGACCGCACGTCGGTGCTCGTGTTCATCAAGGACCAGCCGGGCGCGCTGTTCAACGTGCTGAGCCCGTTCGCGCGCCACGGCATCAGCATGAACCGGATCGAGTCGCGTCCCTCGCACCAGGCGAAATGGGAATACGGCTTCTTCATCGACCTATCGGGCCACGTCGAAGACGACGCGATGCGCCAGGCGCTCGCCGAACTCGACGCGCATGCCTCCGAGATCAAGGTGCTCGGGTCCTATCCGGTCGCGGTTCCGTGAGCTTCGACGCGACGCGGCTCGCGACCCCCGCGCTGCGTTCGCTGCGCGCCTACGATCCGGGGCACGACCTGCCGCTGCTCAGGAAGCGCTTCGGGGATGCGATTGCCGAGCTCGGCTCGAACGAGAATCCGCTTGGCCCGGGTCCGCTCGCGCTCGAGGCGATGCAGGCATCGCTGGCATCCGCGTGGCGCTATCCCGATCCGCGAGGCGCCGAGCTGAAGGCCGCGCTCGCCGGTTCGCTCGGCGTGGACGCCGCCTGCATCGTGCTCGGCAACGGTTCGCATGAATTGCTGATGCTGCTCGCGCAGGCCTTCGCAGATCCCGCGCATTCGGTCGTCCACTCGCAGTACGGTTTCGCGGTGTTCGCGATCGCGACGGCCGCCGCGGGCGCGCAGGCGATCCAGGTGGCCGCGCTGCCGCGCGGGCACGCCAACGCGCCGCTCGGCCACGATCTCGACGCGATCGCCGACGCGGTGCGCGCCGACACCCGGCTGGTCTTTCTCGCCAATCCGAACAATCCGACCGGCACCTGGTTCGCCGACGACGCGCTCGAACGCCTGCTCGCGCGCACGCGCGACGACGTGCTCGTCGTGGTCGACGAGGCCTATCATGAATACGTCGATCGCGACGGTCCCGGCACGGCGCTGCGACTCTCGCATCGCCATCCGAACCTCGTCGTCACGCGCACGTTTTCCAAGGCGCATGCGCTCGCGGGATTGCGCGTGGGTTACCTGGTGGCCCACGCGAGCGTCGCCACGGTGCTGGAACGCCTGCGCGAATCCTTCAACGTGAATTCGATCGCGCTCGCGGCGGCGGAGGCCGCGTTGCGCGACCGCGCGCACCTCGAACGCGTGCGCGCATTCAACACTGCCGAGCGAGCGTGGCTGCGCGCGGGGCTCGCGCGACACGGCTTCACGGCGCTGCCGTCGCAGACCAATTTCCTGCTCGTGGATCCGGGGCGCGATGCCCGCGCGCTCGAACGGCAGCTGTTCGAACGCGGCGTGATCGTGCGCCCGATGGCGGGCTACGGCCTCGGCCACCTGCTGCGCATCAGCGTCGGCCGGCGCGACGACAACCAGCGCCTGCTGGACGCACTCGCATGAGCGCGCGCGTCGATTGGAGCAGCGCGCCCGCGGGATCGCTGCGCGGCGAGATGCAGGTGCCCGGAGACAAATCGATTTCGCACCGCGCGGTCATGCTCGCGGCGCTCGCGGACGGTGTCTCGGAAGTCGACGGCTTCCTCGAAGGCGAGGACACGCGCGCAACCGCCGCGATCTTCCGCGCGCTCGGGGTGCGCATCGAAGCGCCGTCGCCGGCGCGTCGGATCGTGCACGGCGCGGGCATCGATGGCCTCGCGCCCGCGCCGGGCGATCTCGACTGCGGCAATTCGGGCACCGCGATGCGCCTGCTCGCCGGACTTCTTGCCGGCCAGGCCTTCGACAGCCGGCTCGTCGGCGATGCGTCCTTGTCGCGCCGGCCGATGCGACGCGTCACCGGGCCGCTGCGCGCGATGGGTGCGACGATCGCGGATGCAGGCGACGGCTGTCCGCCGCTGGCGATCGCCGGGCGCGCACGCCTGCGCGGGGTCGAGCATGCGCCCGAGGTCGCGAGCGCCCAGGTCAAGTCCGCATTGCTGCTCGCGGGCCTGTACGCCGAAGGCGAGACGCGCGTGGTCGAACGCCATCCGACGCGCGACTACACCGAGCACATGCTGGCCGCCTTCGGCTGGCCCGTGCGCTACCGGCCGGGGTTCGCCGAGCTGTCGGGCGGGCACCGGCTGCGGGCCACCGGCGTGCGCGTGCCCGGGGATTTCTCGTCGGCCGCGTTCTTCCTGGTCGCGGCCAGCATGGTGCCGGGCTCGCGCCTGCTGCTGCGCGGCGTCGGCCTCAACCCGCGGCGGACCGGCCTGCTCGAGGTCCTGCGCGCGATGGGTGCGGACATCCGCGAGCACTCGGCACGCGAGCAGGGCGGTGAACGCGTCGCCGACCTCGAGGTGCGGCACGCCCCGCTGCATGGCATCGACGTGCCGCCGGCCCTGGTGCCCGACATGATCGACGAGTTCCCCGCGCTGTTCGTTGCCGCGGCGGCCGCGTCCGGCCGCACGCGCGTGAGCGGCGCGGCCGAACTGCGCGTGAAGGAGTCGGACCGCATCGCCGTGATGGCGACCGGCCTGCGCGCGCTCGGCATCGAGGTCGCGGAAACGCCGGACGGCGCGATGATCGAGGGCGGACGCTTCGCCGGGGCCGAGGTCGACAGCGCGGGGGACCACCGCATCGCGATGGCGTTCGCGGTCGCCGGCCAGGTGGCGTCGGGCGCGGTGCGGATCCGCGACTGCGCGAACGTCGCCACTTCGTTCCCTGGCTTCGCCGAACTTGCGCGCGGAGTCGGCTTCGGCCTCCGGGAGGAATGAGCCCGATTCGAGGGCGCAGCTGGCGCGACCCTCGTCCCTCGACCCTCGCCCCTCGCTTAGAATCGCGCCTTTACGCCGCCCCGGACCGCCATGACCAAGCCCGACCATCCCGTGCCCGTGCTGACGATCGACGGACCGTCCGGGTCAGGCAAGGGCACGATCGCGCGCGCGGTGGCCGACACGCTCGGCTGGCATCTGCTCGATTCGGGCGCGATCTACCGCGCGGTTGGGTATGCCGCGGGCATGGCCGGGATCGACCTGTCCGATGCGGCGGCGGTCACGCGCTGCGCGGAGACCACGAAGATCGTGTTCCGCGACCCGAAGGACGGCGGCGACACGCGCGTGATCATCAACGGGCACGATGCGACCGACGAAATCCGCACTGAAACCTGCGGTGCGGCGGCCTCGGCGATCGCCGCGATCCCGGCGGTGCGCGCGGCGCTGCTCGACAAGCAGAAGGCGTTCCGCAAGGCCCCCGGTCTGGTCGCGGACGGGCGCGACATGGGTACGATCGTGTTCAGGGATGCGCCGTTCAAGTTCTTCCTGACCGCAAGTGCCGGGGAGCGTGCGCGCAGGCGGTATAAGCAGTTGAAGGAAAAGGGGTTGGCTGTTACACTCGCCGCCCTTTTGCGCGAGATCGAAGCGCGCGACGAGCGCGACGCCACCCGCAAGGTGGCTCCGCTGAAGCCGGCCGAGGGGGCCGTGATCATCGACAGTACCGCGGTTCCGATCGAAGAGGTGATCGCGCGCGTGCTCGCGGTGGTGCGTCCCGCCTGATCGACGACGAAGAATTCGCCCGCGAGGGCAATGGCCCGGCCATCCGGCCGGAACGCAACGATGCGGCGTTTGCGCATCCCTGAAGGTGGGTTGCCGACCCTGGTGGCGGCGGCCTGTTTCATACTGGAATCCAACATGACCGAAAGTTTCGCCGAGCTGTTCGAACAGAGCCAGCAGTCGCTCTCCAAGCTGCGCTCCGGCGCCATCGTCACCGGTACCGTCGTCGAGATCCGATCCGACGTCGTGGTGGTGAACGCAGGCCTGAAGTCCGAAGGCATCATCCCGATCGAACAGTTCAAGAACGAGAAGGGCGAGCTCGAGATCAACGTCGGCGACGACGTCAAGGTCGCGCTCGACGCGATCGAAAATGGCTTTGGCGAGACCATGCTCTCGCGCGAGAAGGCCAAGCGCTCGCTGGTGTGGGATGAGCTCGAGGAAGCGCAGACCGCCAATGCCGCCGTCACCGGGCGCATCTCCGGCAAGGTCAAGGGCGGCTTCACGGTCGACATCAAGGACGTCCGCGCGTTCCTGCCGGGCTCCCTCGTCGACGTGCGCCCGGTGCGCGACCCGACCTATCTCGAGGGCAAGGAACTCGAGTTCAAGATCATCAAGCTCGACCGCAAGCGCAACAACGTCGTGGTCTCGCGCCGCGCCGTCGTCGAGAGCGAGTTCAGCGCCGAGCGCGAGCAGCTGCTCGACAAGCTGGTCGAGGGCGCGGTCGTCAAGGGCGTGGTCAAGAACCTCACCGACTACGGTGCGTTCGTCGACCTCGGCGGCATCGACGGCCTGCTGCACATCACCGACATGGCGTGGAAGCGCGTGCGCCATCCGTCCGAAGTCGTCAACGTCGGCGACGAGCTCGACGTGCGCGTGCTGAAGTTCGATCGCGAGCGCAACCGCGTCTCGCTCGGCCTCAAGCAGCTCGGCGAGGATCCGTGGGTCGCGATCTCGCGTCGCTACCCGAGCAACACGCGCCTGTTCGGCAAGGTCTCCAACGTCACCGACTATGGCTGCTTCGTCGAGCTCGAGCCCGGCGTCGAGGGCCTCGTGCACGTGTCCGAGATGGACTGGACCAACAAGAACGTCAACCCGGCCAAGATCGTCCAGGTCGGCGACGAGGTCGAGGTCATGGTGCTCGACGTCGACGAGGAGCGTCGCCGCATCTCGCTCGGCATGAAGCAGACCAGCGCCAATCCGTGGGAAGCGTTCGCGGCGATCCACAAGAAGAACGACAAGGTGTCGGGCACGATCAAGTCGATCACCGACTTCGGCATCTTCGTCGGCCTGGACGGCGGCATCGACGGCCTCGTGCACCTGTCCGACATCTCGTGGCAGACCACCGGCGAAGACCTCGTGCGCAACTTCAAGAAGGGCGACGAGATCGAGGCCGTGGTGCTCGCGGTCGACCCGGAGCGCGAGCGCATCTCGCTCGGCATCAAGCAGCTCGAGCAGGACCCGTTCGGCCAGTTCATGGCGGCGCATCCGCGCGGCAGCATCCTGACCGGCACCGTGCGCGAAGTGGATGCGCGCGGCGCGACGATCGATCTCGGCGACGGCGTCGAGGGTTACCTGCGCGCGAACGACATCGCCAAGGAGCGGGTCGAGGACGCGACGCAGCACCTCAAGGTCGGCGACACGGTCGAGGCGAAGTTCACCGGGATGGACCGCAAGGGCCGTTCGCTGCAGCTCTCGATCCGCGCGAAGGACGAGGACGAACTGCAGACCACGCTCGAGGAGTACCAGAGCGCGAGCGGCGGCACCACCAAGCTCGGTGCGCTGCTCAAGGAACAGCTCAACCGCTGAGGCACTGCATGGACGCGGGCTTCGACCCGCGTCCATGCCGAAATCCGCGCGCACCGGTGACGGTGCGCGTTTTTTTGACAGGCACAGGCAATCCGGCATTCCAACGAGATGACCAAGTCCGAGTTGATCGAGGCCCTTGCACAGCGGCAGCGCCACCTGGCTGCGAACGATGTCGAACTCGCCGTCAAGAGCGTGCTCGAACAGATGAGCCAGTCACTCTCGCTCGGCGAGCGCATCGAGATCCGCGGCTTCGGCAGTTTCTCGCTGCATTACCGTCCGCCGCGCATGGGTCGCAACCCCAAGACTGGCGAATCGGTCGCCCTGCCGGGCAAGCACGTGCCGCATTTCAAGCCCGGCAAGGAACTGCGCGAGCGCGTCAACGCGAGTGCGCAAACCGCCACTGCCCCGGCCGAACAGACCCGCGAAGCCGGGGTCGCCTGAGCGACCCCGTCGCCGTGGCGGCGGAGTCGCCGCGCGAACGGCTATCATGCGCGGGCCCTCGTGTCCCCGCCGCCATGCCGAACGATTCCCGCACAGCGTCCAAGCCCGCCATCCTCCGCCGGCTGCATCGGTCGCGCAGCGCGCGCGGTCCCGCCGCGATCCGCGCATGAGCGAACTCGCGCTGCTGTTCCTGTTGCTGCCGGTCGCCGCGCTCTCGGGCTGGGTCATCGGCCGGCGCGGCAGTGAACGCAGTTCCGGTGCGCGCGTGAGCGAGCTCTCGACGAGCTACTTCCGCGGCCTCAACTACCTGCTCAACGAGCAGCAGGACAAGGCGATCGAGGTCTTCCTCAAGCTCGCCGAGATCAATCGCGACACGGTCGAGACGCATCTCGCGCTCGGCAACCTGTTCCGCCGCCGCGGCGAGGTCGACCGCGCGATCCGCGTGCACCAGCACCTGATCGCGCGCCCCAACCTGAGCCAGGAAGAGAAAACGGTCGCGCTGCTCGAGCTCGGCGAGGACTACATGCGCGCGGGCCTGCTGGACCGCGCCGAAACGCTGTTCAGCGACCTCGTCGCGATGGACGCGCTGGCGCCGTCGGCGCTGCGCCACCTGATCGGCATCTACCAGCACGAGCGCGACTGGGGCAAGGCGATCGAGCATGCGCGGCAGCTCGAACTGGCCAGCGACGAGTCGCAGGCCGCGACGATCGCGCAGTTCCAGTGCGAACTGGCCGAACAGGCGCGTGCACAGGGCAACGCCGAGGAGGCGCGCGCGCGCGTCGAGGACGCGTTCGCGGTGGATCCGGACTGCGTGCGCGCGTGCATGATCCAGGGCCACGTGGAGGCGACCGCGGGCAATCTGGAGGCCGCGATCCGCGCATTCGAGCGCGTGGCCGAGCTCGACGTGGACTATCTCCCGGAGATCCTGTCGCCGCTGCTCGACTGCTACGCGCGGTCGCAGAGCATGCAGCGCGCCGAGGAGTTCCTGGTCTCGATCACCGAACGCTACCAGGGTGTTTCGCCCGTGCTCGCGCTGGCGCGCCTCTACGCGACCACGCGCGGCGAGCAGGACGCGGTCGAGTTCCTCAACCGGGTGCTGCGCCAGCGCCCGTCGGTGCGCGCACTGATGGCCCTGATCGACGTGAATCTGCACACCGCGAGCGGCGAGGCACGCGAGAATTTCCTGATCCTGCGTGACCTGACCCGCCAGCTCGTCGAAGGCAAGGCGATGTACCGCTGCAACAAATGCGGCTTCGGCGCGAAGGCGCACCACTGGCAATGCCCGAGCTGCAAGAGCTGGGGATCGGTACGGCCGATCCACGGTGTGGTCGGGGAGTAGCGGCGCATGGACGGACTGCCGTCCGCAGCGGTTTTCGCGGCCCGGCTCGCCGCGACCTGCGCGCTTGCCTCGCTGCTGACCTGGCGCGCGATCCACTACGCGCGCAGTCGGAGCCTGATCGATCTCCCGGGGCAGCGCCGCTCCCATCGCGTGCCGACGCCGCGCGGCGGCGGCATCGCGATCGTCGCGGCGATCCTCGTGCTCGGCCTGTTGCCCGGGGTCCTGCGGGCCCACGGCACGCTGCCCGTCGATGCACGGCTGCTCGCGCTCGCGGTCGTCGCGGTCGCGCTGGTCGGCTGGCTCGACGACCACGGCGGCCTGTCGGCGCGCTTGCGGCTCATGGTGCACTGCGCGGCCGCGGCGCTCGTGTTCGCGGTGCCGTTGCTGCACGCGATGTCCGCGGGGCCCGACCCCGCGCCGGTCGCGGGGCTCGCGATGTTCGCGGCGGTGCTCGTCACGCTCGCGATCGCATGGTCGGTGAACCTGCACAATTTCATGGACGGCATCGACGGTTTGCTCGTCGCGCAGGCGCTGTTCGTGTTGCTCGCACTCGCGGGATTGCTCGCGCATGCGGGCGCGCGCGAGCCCGCGCAACAGCTGCTGGTGTGGGCGGCGGCCTGCATCGGCTTCCTGCCGTTCAACTTCCCGCGCGCGCGGATCTTCATGGGCGACGTCGGCAGCGGCGTGCTCGGCCTGCTGGTCGCGGTGGCGGTGCTGTGGCAGGCCGGTACGCCCGGCATCGCCGCGGCGAGCGGACTCGTGCTCTGTTCGGCGTTCGTGACCGACGCCACCTGCACCTTGCTGCTGCGCATGCTGCGTGGCCGCCGTTGGTATAGTGCCCACCGTGAACACCTCTACCAGTGGCTGGTGCGGCGTGGCGGAACGCACGCGCGCGCGGTCGCCTTCTACATGGCCTGGAACCTGCTCATCGTGCTGCCCGTCGTGTGCTGGATGAACCGTTCGCCCGAGGCACGCGCGGGCACCGGTTTCGGCGCGGCCGTCGCGGTCTACGCGGTCGCGGTCGCATTGTGGTGGCACGGCAAGGCCGCATGCCTGCGGCGGGCGGGATCGCGGAGGCTGCATGCGGCTGCGTGAGCTGATCGCCGGCATTCATCCGCGCCTCGCGGTCGTGCTGCACGACATGCTGATGGTATGGCTCGCGTGGACCGTCGTCAGCATGCTGCGCTGGTCGCTCGCGCCCAACCCCTCGCCAGTGTCGCTGTTCGGACCCGAGGTCTGGATCGTGCTCGCCGCGCAGGGGCTGATCTTCTGGTGGACCGGTCTCTATCGCGGCCTCTGGCGGTTCGCGAGCGTGCCCGACATCTGGAACATCTTCCGCGCCTGCCTGCTCGGCGCGTTCGCGGTCGCGATCACGTTGTTCCTCTACAACCGCCTCGTCACCGTGCCACGCACGGTGCTCGTCGTGTATCCGTTCGTGCTCGCGATCCTGCTCGGCGCGCCGCGGTTGCTGTATCGGTACTGGAAGGACAGCCGCATCGACTTCATCGCGCGCGCGCCGAGCGAGCGCGTGCTCGTGCTGGGCGCGGGCAAGGCCGGCGAGGCCCTCGTGCGCGACCTGCGGCGCGAGAATCGCTATCTGCCGGTCGGGTTCCTCGACGACAACGTGCAACTGCGTGGCTCGCGGGTGCAGGGGATCCCGGTGCTCGGCGTGCTCGAGCAACTGCCGCAACTCGCGCGCGAAACCGCGGCCGGCATGATCGTGATCGCGATGCCCTCGTCGGACAAGGCGCAGATGCGGCGCGCGGTGGAGCTGTGCGAGGCGTCGAGCCTGCCGTTCCGCACCGTGCCGCGGCTCGAGGATGTCGTGTCGGGTCGCGCGAGCTTCAACGAACTCAAGGAAGTCGCGATCGAAGACCTGCTCGGTCGCGAGCCGGTGCAGCTGGACTGGACCGCGATCCGCACCCAGCTCGCGGGACGGCGCGTGCTCGTCACCGGCGGCGGCGGATCGATCGGCTCGGAGCTGTGCCGCCAGGTCGCGCGCCTCGGCGCAGGGTCGCTAGCGATCCTCGAACTGTCCGAGTACAACCTCTACCTCGTCGAGCAGGAACTTCGCCGCGACCATCCGGACCTGCTGCTGCAGGCCTGGATCGGCGACTGCGGCGACGCGGCGACCTGCGAGCACGTGTTCGCGGCGTCGCGCCCCGAAGTGGTGTTCCATGCCGCCGCGTACAAGCACGTGCCGCTGCTGCAAGGGCAGGTGCGCGAGGCGTTCCGCAACAACGTGCTCGGCACCTGCGCGGTCGCGGAAGCGGCTGATCGCCACGGCGCCGACAACTTCGTGCTGATCTCCACCGACAAGGCGGTCAACCCGACCAGCGTGATGGGCGCCTGCAAGCGCGTCGCCGAGATCTTCTGCCAGAACTTCGCGCAGCAGTCGCGCACGCGCTTCATCACGGTGCGGTTCGGCAACGTGCTCGACTCGGCAGGGTCGGTGGTGCCGCTGTTCCGCGAGCAGATCCGGCACGGCGGCCCGGTCACGGTGACGCATCCGGAGATCACGCGCTATTTCATGACGATCACCGAAGCCTGCCAGCTCATCCTGCAGGCGTCCGTGCTCGGCAAGGGCGGCGAGATCTTCGCGCTCGACATGGGCGAGCCCGTGCGCATCCGCGACCTCGCCGAGCAGATGATCCGGCTCGCGGGCAAGCACGAGGAAGGCATCCCGATCGTCTACACCGGCCTGCGCCCGGGCGAGAAGCTGTTCGAGGAACTGTTCCACCCGCAGGAACGCTACAGCGACACCGCGCACGCGAAGATCTTCCTCGCGCAACCGCGCAGCATGGCCTGGAGCCTGCTGACCACGCAGTTGCGGCAGGGCGAACTCGCGGTGCGCGACTTCGACGAGGCGATGCTGAAACGCATCCTCGAACAACTCCTGCCCGAATTCGCCACCGGCGGCGGCGCCGCACCGGAAGCGGTGGTGCTCGAATTCGGCGCGCGCATGAACAAGGACACGGCATGAGCAAACGGTTGCGCAAGGTGGTTTTCCCGGTCGCCGGACTCGGCACGCGTTTCCTGCCAGCGACCAAGGTGGTCGCGAAGGAAATGCTGCCGGTGCTGGATCGTCCGCTGATCCAGTACGCGGTCGACGAGGCGGTCGACGCGGGCGCCGACACGCTCGTGTTCGTGACCAACCGCTACAAGCACGCGATCGCCGACTACTTCGACAAGGCCTACGAACTCGAAAGCAAGCTCGCGCAGGCCGGCAAGGACGAGTTGCTCGCGCTCGTGCAGGGCACGTTGCCGCGCAACGTGCGCTGCGTGTTCGTGACCCAGCCCGAGGCGCTCGGCCTCGGCCATGCGGTACTTTGCGCGAAACCCGTGGTCGGCGACGAGCCGTTCGGCGTGGTGTTGCCCGACGACCTGATCTGGAACGGGCAGGGGCCGAGCGCATTGCGCCAAATGGCGGAGCTTTCCGCGCGCGAGGACTGCTGCACGATCGCGGTCGAGGAAGTGCCTCGCGACCAGACCGACAAGTACGGCATCGTCGATGCGACGGCGGTGTCCGGGCGCGCCGCGAAGATCAACCTCGTCGTGGAAAAGCCCAAACCCGATGTCGCACCGTCGAACCTCGCGATCGTCGGCCGCTACGTTCTGCCCGGGAGGATCTTCGCCTTGCTCGAGCAGACGCGTCCGGGCGCGGGTGGCGAAATCCAGCTGACCGATGCGATCGAGGCGCTGCTCGCCGAGCAGCCGGTGCTCGCGTACCGCTTCGAAGGCACGCGCTTCGATTGCGGCAATAAGCTCGGCCTCGTGAAGGCGACGCTCGCGATGGCGCTGGCCGATCCCGCGCTCTCCGCGGCGACACGGGAGTTCATGCGGACAGTCGATTGAGAATCGGGGCGCACGGAGGCGGCGCGCTGTCGCGATCCAGAGGCAGGGCATCATGAGCGACGAACGACCATTCCCGATTCCCGATTCCCGATTCCCTGACCTGAGCCACATCCTCAACCACCTCGGCGAAGAGCGCGAGCGCTGGCACGGCGCGGTCGCGCCGCCGATCGTGCAGTCCTCGATCTTCGCGTTCCCGAGCGTCGAGGCGATGCGCGCCGGGTTCCGCGACGAACTCGGCCAGCACGTCTACACGCGCGGCAACAACCCGACCGTCGAGATCCTGCGCCGCAAGGTCGCCGCGCTCGAAGGCGCCGAAGACTGCCTGATGTTCGCCAGCGGCGCGGGCGCGGTGTCGGCTGGCGTGATCGCCTGCCTCGCGGGCGGCGACCACGTCGTCTGCGTCGCGCGGCCCTACAGCTGGACGCGCGCGGTGCTGAAGGACCTGCTCGGGCGCTTCGGCGTCGCGACGACCTTCGTCGACGGCACCGAGACCGCGAACTTCGAAGCCGCGCTGACCGATCGCACGCGCCTGATCGTGCTCGAAAGCCCGAACTCGCTGACGTTCGAGCAGCAGGACCTCGCGGCGGTCGCCGCGCTCGCGCGCGCACGCGGCATCCTGACCCTGTGCGACAACAGCCACGCGACGCCGCTGAACCAGTCGCCGCTCGCGCTCGGCATCGATCTCGTCGCGCACTCGGCGACCAAGTACCTCAATGGCCACAGCGACGTCGTCGCGGGCGCGTTGTGCGGAAGCGCGGAACTGATCCGCAAGGTGTTCCGCGGACCCTACATGACGCTCGGCGCCATCCTCGCGCCCCACGACGCCTGGCTCGTGATCCGCGGACTGCGCACGCTCCCGCTTCGGATGGAACGGATCGCCGCGACCACGTCGCGCGTGCGCGCGTTCCTCGAAGCGCACCCGCGCGTGCGCAGGGTGTATTCGCCGCAGGCGAGCGGCAATCCCCGGCTCGGCCTCGGCGAGCCCCAGTTGCGCGGCGCCAGTGGCCTGCTCACGATCCAGCTCGATGTCGCCGACGTCGCCGGCGTCGAGCGCTTCTGCGATGCGCTGCGCAGGTTCCTGATGACGGTTTCCTGGGGTGGCTACGAGTCGCTCGCGTTCCCGGTTTGCGCAGTGCACGCAGCCGCGGCTCCGATGCATCCCGCCGGTGCCGCTTCGCTCGATCTCGTGCGCCTGTCGATCGGACTCGAGGACGCGGACCTGCTGGTCGCCGACCTCAATGCCGCGCTCGCGCGCATCTGAATCGGGCGTCTCACAGGGTCAGCAGGCGCCAGGCGACCACGACCGCTGCAATCCCGAACGCGAGCAGCATCAACGCAACGATGTTGAGCATGCGCGCGACACGCAGCGCATCCGCCCCCTGGCGCACTCGCGTGTCGCGCAGCACGCGTGCGCCCCTCACGGGCCAGCGCTGCTGCGCCGCTGCTGCGCGCGCGCGCCGGAGCGCCACGCCGCCGAGCACGAGCAGGCACGCGCCACTGGCGATCGCACCGAGGCCGATCCATGACCGCAACTGCTTGATCAGGTGGGCAGGCGGGAGCGTGTTCGCGAAATCCGAGAGCCAGCGATGGAACGCGACGACGAGCACGAGCGCGAGCACCGTCGCGAGCGCGAGCACGATGCCGGTGATGCGTCGCAGCCGCAGGTCGGCCGGCTGGATCCCGTTGTCCATGCGATGTCCCCGCTGTCCGTCCTGCGCACCGTGCGCGAGGGCCGCGTCCGCGCCGCCGCACTATAGCGAACGCACCGCGGGCCCGGCGTGCCGCCCATCGCGCAAACGCCACGCTGGTCGCCGCTGCTATGCTTCGGACATGAAACGACTGCCCGTCTTCGTGTTTCTCGCCGCGACGCTCTCGGCGTGCCAATCGATGTCGGCGCCGAGGCGCGCCAGCGTCGGCGCGACTGCGGCGGCACCGCTCGCCGGCGTCTACGACAACCACGCGCAGGTCTGGAGCGCACGCGGGCAGGGCGAGAACATCAGCGCGCCGCATGTGCGTGTCGTGATCGAGGCAACGGGCGATCGCGAATGGTCGATCTGGACGCTGCGACTCGATGCGGGCATGCCGCTCGAGGCGGCCTGGGCGATGCGTCGCAGCGAGCAGTCCGGAGCGCTGGTGCTGGTGCCGCATCGCGCCCTGGTGACCGCCCCCGCGCGAGGCAAGGCCTTCGATCCGGCGCAATGGGCCGCACTCGATGCGTGCAGCCTGCGCGGCTCCGTGGATCCGATGGCGTTGCGCGTGCAGGCCGATCCGGCCGCCTGTACCGCGCTCGCGCCGGGCATCGGCGCGCAGGCCGCGCTGCTGCCGCTCGCGCTCGAGCACGAGGACGAATGGTTGCGCGTGCGCGTGTATGCGGATCAGGCGCGTGGTCCGGGCGCGCGCGAAGAGCTGCGCCGGGTCCGCGTCTACGGTGGCTGGGCCGCGATCAACGGCGGCGGGCCGCGTGCGTCGGCGGACAGCAGCGACTGGCACATGGACCGCGCGCTGCAGCTCGCGAGCGAAGGCGGACGCGCGGTGCTGACCTGGCGTGACGGCCAGCCTTCGGGTTACTCGCTGCTGCTCGAACGACTGGCCTACCGCGACGGCGAGGTGCCGGTGCTCAAACTCTCCGTCATCGATGACGCGACCGCGCAGGCCCTCGCGTATGCATGGGCCGATCCGGACGCCGCGCGCATCGGCATCAACCTCGGCTGGGTCCAGGTCGGGCTCGAGCGGGATGCCGTGTCGGCCGCAGCCGCGCCATGACCACGGATCCGATCACCTGGGCGGATTTCGAGAAGGTGCTGCTGGTGGCCGGAACCGTCACGCGCGCGGAAGTGTTTCCCGAAGCGCGCAAGCCCGCACTCAAGGTCTGGGTCGACTTCGGACCCCATGGCGAGAAGAAGACCAGTGCACGGATCGCGTCGCTCTATCAGCCGGCGGAGTTGATCGGCCGCCAGGTCGTCGGCGTGATCAACTTTCCCGAGAAGCAGGTCGGGCCGTTCCGTTCGGAGTTCCTGCTGACCGGCTTCGACACCGACGACGGCGTGGTCCTGACCGCGATCGAACGCCCGGTGCCGAACGGAACGCGCCTCGCGTGACGCGAGCGCCGCTGCACGGCGGACCGGATGCACGCCCTGCCGCATGCGCCTTGCAGGCTCGATGTCGCAGCCCCAATCTGCGCGGCTTCCTCGCTCCGGGATTCCTCGCCATGACGCCACGCCGCCTGTTCGCCACCTGTGCATGGCTGCTCGTCCTGCCGTTCGTGCATGCGCACGCGACGCCCGCGCAGGTGCAGGCGCTGCAGCAGGTCAATCGCGACATCTGGGAGCCGTTCGCACGCGGGGTCGGTCAATTCGACGAAGCGGCGTGGTCCGGCGTGCGGTCGCGCGATTTCGTCCTGGTGCAGCAGGGCAAGCCGCACTTCCTCGACCACGACTTCTACATCGAGGACTCGGCCAAGGTGATGCGCGAATTGCGGCAGGCCGGCACGCGGCTCGCGCTCGAGCTGCGTTTCGAGGAGCGCATGACGGACGGCGAGCACAGCTCCGAGCGCGGACTCGTGCGCACCACGATGACCGAGGCCGGCAAGCCCCCGCGCACGTTCTACAGCCGCTTCCACGCGATTTCCCGCGTCGAGGACAACCGCTGGCGCGTGCTCACCGAATACCGCACGCCCGCGGGACCCGACGCGGAAAAGGCCTGGTCCGCCGCGTTTCCGATGGAGTCGGCCGCCGCCGCGCTGAGGGAGTAGGCCAGTCGGCGGACCGACCGGCGCTCGCGTCTCAAAGCGCTTCGAGGATACCCGCCGCGCCCATGCCGGTGCCGATGCACATCGTGACCATGCCGTATTTCTGCTTGCGCCGGCGCATGCCGTGCACGAGGGTCGCCGCACGCACTGCGCCGGTCGCGCCGAGCGGATGGCCGAGCGCGATCGCGCCGCCGAGCGGATTCACTTTCGCGGCGTCGAGGCCGACGTCGCGGATCACCGCGAGCGCCTGCGCCGCGAACGCCTCGTTGAGCTCGATCCAGTCGAGCTCGTTCTTGTCGCGACCGGCGAGCGCGAGCGCCTTCGGAATCGCGGCAATCGGGCCGATGCCCATGATCTCGGGCGGCACGCCGGCAACCGCGTAGGACACGAAGCGCGCGAGCGGCGTCAATCCGTACGATTTCACCGCGTGCTCGCTCGCGAGCAGCAGCGCGGCGGCACCGTCGGACATCTGCGAGGAATTGCCCGCGGTGACGCTGCCGCCGAGGCGGAACACCGGCTTCAGTTTCGCGAGACCATCGAGGCTGGAATCGGCGCGCGGACCTTCGTCGACGGAGACCACGCGTTGGTCGTCGCGGATCGCGCGCGCGGCGAGGTCCGGATAGCGGTCGCCGAGCGTGAACGGCAGGATCTCGTCCGCGAACTCACCCGCGGCAATCGCAGCGAGCGCCTTCTGGTGGCTCGCGAGCGCGAAAGCGTCCTGGTCCTCGCGGCTGACCTTCCACTGCTGCGCGACCTTTTCGGCCGTGATGCCCATGCCGTAGGCGATCGCGACGTTCTCGTCGCGGAACGCGAGCGGGTTCATCGCGATCTTGTGGCCCATCATCGGCACCATGCTCATGCTTTCGGTACCGGCGGCAAGCATGAGGTCGGCTTCGCCGAGCCGGATGCGGTCGGCCGCGTAGGCGAGCGCCTGCAGGCCGGACGAGCAGAAGCGGTTGATCGTGACGCCAGGCACGGAATCGGGCAGTCCCGCGAGCAGCAGGCCGATGCGCGCGACGTTCATGCCTTGCTCGGCCTCCGGCATCGCGCAGCCGACGACCACGTCGGCGATGCGTGCGGGGTCGACGCCCGGGGCCGCCGCAAGCGCGCCGCGCAGCACGTGCGCGAGCAGGTCATCGGGGCGGGTATTGCGGAAGACGCCGCGCGGCGCCTTGCCGACCGGCGTACGCACGGCGGAGACGATGTAGGCGTCCTGGAGTTGGCGGGGCATGGCTCTTGTTCCTGAAGATTAGGGCTGAGGGGCGAGGGCCGAGGGCCGAGGCCGAAACACCGGGCAGGCATGGACGACGTCCTCCAGGCCCGGCTGTGCTTTGTGCCGCTCGTCAATTGCGCAACGGTTTCCCCGTCGCCAGCATGTGCGCGATGCGTTCCTGCGTCTTCGGCATCTGCGCGAGCTCGAGGAAATGGCGGCGCTCCAGGTCGAGCAGCCACTGCTCGTCGACCTGCGAGCCGCGTTCGATATTTCCGCCGCAGAGCACGTCGGCGACGCGCGAGGCGATCACGTCGTCGTGCGCCGAGATGAATCCGCCTTCGAGCATGTTGACGAGCATCATCCTGAGCGTCGCAGTGCCGACGTCGCCCGCGACCGTGACCGCGCGCGCGGGCAGCGGCGGGCGATAACCGGACTCGGCCAGCGCGAGCGCGACCTGCCTGGCGACATGCAGCAGTTCGAAGCCATTGAACACGACCACGTCGTCCGGTCGCAGCAGGCCGAGCTGCTTCGCCTCGAGCGCGCTTCCCGAGGTCTTCGCCATCGCGACGGCCTCGAACATGCGCTTGATCTCGGGGAACGGATCGCCATCGGCCGCGCGCTGCGCGGCGCGCACCGAGATCTCCTTGAGGCCGCCCCCGGCGGGCACGAGGCCGACGCCGGCTTCGACGAGGCCGATGTAGCTTTCGAGTGCGGCGACCGTGCGCGCGCAGTGCATCTGGAACTCGCAGCCGCCGCCGAGCGCGAGTCCGCGCACCGCGGCGACGACCGGCACCAGCGAATACTTGATGCGCTGGCTCGTTTTCTGGAAGTTCGCGATCATCGTCTCGAGGCGCGGGACCTGGCCGCCCTGCACGAAGGCGAGCATGCCCTTGAGGTCCGCGCCGGCCGAGAACGCCTTGTCGCTGTCCTGCCAGATCACGACCGCGCGCAGGTTGCGTTCGGCGTAGCCGATCGCCTGCTGGATGCCGTCGAGCACCGCGTCGTTGACGGTGTTCATCTTGGTCTTGAACGACAGGATGCCGACGCCGTCGTCGCTGCGCGACCACAGGCGCACGCCCTCGTTTTCCCACAGCGTGTTGCCGGTGTCGAAACGTTCGCCGACCAGCGCGTCCGGGAACCACTGTCGCGCGTAGACCGGATGCCGCGAACGCGGCTCATGGCGACCCGTGCTTGGCGCATACGAGCCGCCGTCGCGATGCACGCCATCGACTTTGCGTACCCAGTCGGGCAGCGGCGCAGTGCTCATCGCCTTGCCGGCGGCGATGTCTTCGGCAATCCAGCTCGCGACCTCGGACCAGCCGGCCGACTGCCAGGTCTCGAACGGACCGAGCTTCCAGCCGTAACCCCAGCGGATCGCGAAGTCGACGTCGCGCGCTGTCTCGGCGATGTCGGCGAGATGGTATGCAGCGTAGTGGAACAGGTCGCGGAACACGGCCCAGAGGAATCGGGCCTGCGGGTCCTGCGACGCACGCAGTTGCGCGAAGCGCGCGGCCGGGTCCTTCACCGCGAGGATCGCGGCGACTTCGTCCGAGGGTTTCGCGGTCGCAGGCACGTAGTCCTGCGTGGCGACATCGAGCACCGCGATGTCCTTGCCGCGCTTGGTGTAGATGCCGGCGCCGCTCTTCTGACCCAGCGCGCCCTTCGCGACGAGCCCCTGCAGCCAGTCGGGCGACTGGAAATGCGCATGCCAGGGATCATCGGGCAGCGTGTCGGCCATCGTCTTGATCACATGCGCCATCGTGTCGAGGCCGACCACGTCCGCGGTGCGGTAGGTCGCGCTCTTGGGGCGACCGATCGCGGGGCCGGTCAGCGCATCGACGAGGTCGAAGCCGAGTCCCGCGCGCGCGGTGTGGTGAATCGTGGCGAGGATCGAGAACACGCCGATGCGGTTGCCGATGAAGTTCGGCGTGTCCTTCGCGTAGACGACGCCCTTGCCGAGCGTGGTGGTCAGGAACGCCTCGAGGCCGGCCAGCACGTCGCGGTCGCTGCCGGCGTGCGGAACCAGCTCGACGAGGTGCATGTAGCGCGGCGGGTTGAAGAAGTGGATGCCGCTGAAGCGGCGCTGCATCGCGGCCGGCAGCGCTTGCGCGAGGGCGTCGATCGAGAGTCCCGAGGTATTGCTTGCGATCACCGCAGAATCAGATAGATACGGAACAATCTTCGAGTACAGATCGAGCTTCCAGTCGAGGCGTTCCGCGATCGCCTCGATCACGAGGTCGCAGTCGCGCAGCGCATCGAGGTGCTCGTCGTAGTTGGCCGGCGTGATGCCCGCGATTTTCGATTTCTCGGCCAATGGCGCAGGCGACAGCTTCGTGAGGTTCTGGAGCGCCTTCTGCGTGATCGCGCTCTTGTCGCCTTCCTTCGCAGGCAGGTCGAACAGCAGCGTTTCGACGTCGGCATTGGCGAGGTGCGCGGCAATCTGCGCACCCATGACGCCGGCGCCGAGCACGGCGGCCTTGCGGATGCGGAGGGGAGTCGGGGGCATGCGGGGCTCCAGGAAGAAGGTGTCTGTGGGGTGTGGGGCGAGCGGCGAAGGGCGAGGGGAAGGCGGGACGAATCGTGCGATCTGCCGGAGCGAATGGTCAGCTTCCGCCACTCGTCTCTCGTCGCTCGTCTCTCGTCACAGGCCCGGGCGCGCGCAGGCCAGCCGCCGCGAACCGGATCAGGTGTTCGGCGGTCAGCTCGCGATGCGTTTCCTCGCTCGTCGAGGCACGCCGCTTGATCATGCCGAAATCGGCCATCGCATAGGTCAGGGCGCCGGCGACGATGTCCAGCCGCCAGTACAGCTCCTCGCGGTCGAGGCCCGGCAGCAGGCGCGAAAACGCGGCCGCGAACTCGCGCAGCACGTGGCCGTAGTTGTCGGAAAGGAACTTGCGCAGGCGCTCATCGTGTTCGGCATAGGCGCGCGCGAGCACGCGCACGAACGCGGCGCCGCCTGCGCTGTCCATCGATTGCTCGAGCGCGGGGCGGATGAAGGCGGCCAGCACGTCCTCGAGCGCATGACCCGGCGTGCTTTCGACCGTGGCGAGCGCCGCCAGCCGATGCCGGTTGAGCTCGTCGAGACGGCGACGGAACACCTCTTCGATGAGGCTTTCCTTCGAGCCGAAATGGTAATTGACCGCGGCGAGATTGACCTTGGCCGCCGCGGTGACCTGGCGAAGCGAGGCGCCCGCGAAACCGTGGCGCGCGAACAGTGCCTCGGCGACGCCGAGGATGCGTTCACGGGTGGAGAAACTCGGCTGGGCGATGCGCACGGGGGAGGGATCGAGCCTGTCAAACGACCGTTTGAATGGTAGGCGAGCGGGGCGGACCGGTCAACGCCGCCAAGGCGCGGTGTCATTGTCGTCAACACTTAGCTAGAATCATGCGTCATAATGTGAGCTAAGCCCGTGGATTGGCGCGGGTTTGGCGTTATAACGGCCCCTCGGGCCATCCCTGAATCCTGATCCCTCGGAGATACCGGCACATGGCGCTGGAGCGCACCCTTTCCATCATCAAGCCCGACGCGGTCGCGAAGAACGTCATCGGCGAAATCTACACCCGCTTCGAGAAGGCCGGTCTCAAGGTCATCGCGGCGAAGATGAAGCAGCTTTCGCGCGCGGATGCGGAAGGCTTCTACGCGGTGCATCGCGAGCGTCCGTTCTTCAACGCGCTGGTCGAATTCATGATCTCAGGCCCGGTGATGATCCAGGCGCTGCAGGGCGAGAACGCGATCGCGAAGAACCGCGAACTCATGGGCGCGACCAACCCGAAGGACGCGGCGCCGGGAACGATCCGCGCCGACTTTGCCGATTCGATCGATGCGAACGCGGTGCACGGCTCGGACGCGCCCGAAACGGCAAAGGTGGAAATCGCATACTTCTTCGACGACACTGAGATCAGCTCGCGCTGAGGACCCGACGGTGACGACGGCGAAGGCCAACCTGTTCGACTACGACCGCCAGGGGTTGCGCGACCTGTTCGCGCAACTCGGCGAAAAGCCGTATCGCGCCGACCAGGTCATGAAGTGGGTCTATCACCGCCACGTCACCGACTTTGCGCAGATGAGCGACGTCGGCAAGGCGTTGCGCGAAAAGCTCGACGGCGCGATCGAAATCCTGCCGCCGAACACGTTGTTCGAGAAGCAGGCAGTCGACGGCACCCACAAGTGGCTGCTCGGGATGGACGGCGGCAACGCAATCGAGGCGGTGTTCATCCCGGAAACCTCGCGCGGCACGCTGTGCGTGTCCTCGCAGGTCGGCTGCGGCCTCAACTGCCAGTTCTGTTCGACCGCGACGCAGGGCTTCAACCGCAACCTGTCGGCGGCCGAGATCGTCGGCCAGGTGTGGGTCGCCGCCCGCCACCTCGGCAACGTGCCGCATCACCAGCGCAAGCTGACGAACGTGGTGATGATGGGCATGGGCGAGCCGCTGCTGAACTTCGACAACGTCGTGACCGCGATGTCGGTGATGCGCGACGATTTCGGATTCGGCCTCGCCAACAAGCGCGTGACGCTGTCGACCGCGGGGCTCGTCCCGATGATCGACAAGTTGTCCGAATGCAGCGATGTGTCGCTCGCGGTGTCGCTGCACGCGCCCGACGACGACCTGCGCACCGAACTCGTGCCGCTCAACCGCAAGTACCCGATCGACGAACTGCTCGCCGCCTGCGCGCGCTACGCCGAGCGCCGCCCGCGCACGACGATCACGTTCGAGTACACGATGCTGAAGGGCGTCAACGACAAGCCCGAGCATGCGCGGCGGCTGATCAAGCTCATGCGCCGTCTGCCGGCAAAGGTCAACCTGATCCCGTTCAACCCGTTCCACGGCACGCGCTTCGAGCGCTCCGACGAGGACGTGATCCGCGCGTTCCAGAAGATCCTGCTCGACGCGAACGTGCTGACGATGGTGCGCCGCACGCGCGGCGACGACATCGACGCGGCCTGCGGCCAGCTCAAGGGCCAGGTCATGGATCGCACGCGCCGCCAGGCCGAGTTCCGCCGCAAGATCGAAGGGGGCGTCGCCGATGCGGCCTGACCGAACCTGGGGACGCGTGCTCGGCGCCGCACTGTTCCTGCTGCTGGCCGGCTGTGCGAGCGGCGGTGGCGGAATGAAGAAGGAATCGGCCGAGAGCAGTCGCCAAGAGGCGGCGCGCGTGAACACCGACCTCGGCCAGCAGTACATGCGCCAGGGCAACCTCGAACTCGCGCTGGAGAAGCTCAACAAGGCGCTCGAGTTCGATCCCGGCTACGTCGATGCGCACACCGTGATCGCGGTGCTGTTCGAGACGATAGGCGATTCCACCAAGGCCGGCGAACACTACAAGCGCGCGGCGGAGCTCAAGCCGAAGGCGGGCGCGGTCAACAACAACTACGGCTGGTTCCTTTGCCGCAACGGGCGCGCCGCGGAATCGCAGGCCTATTTCGAGCGTGCCCTGGCCGACCCGTTCTACAAGACGCCGTCGCTCGCGCTCAGCAACTCCGGAACCTGCCTGCTCAAGGCCGGGCAGCGCGTCGAAGCCGAGGCCACGCTGCGCCGCGCGCTGGCGCTGGATCCGAACGATGCCGAGGCGCTGCTGCAGCTCGCCACGGTGCTCTACGACAAGGGCGAGTATTTCAACGCGCGCGCGTTCGTGCAGAGGCACGAAGGCCTGTCGCAGGCGCGCCCGGATGCACTGCTGCTGGGCCGGAACGTCGAGTTGCACCTCGGCAATGGTGAAGCAGCCCGCGAATACACGCGCAAGTTGTTGCAGTCGTTCCCCGGTTCCGAGCAGGCTCGTTCGCTCGATGTCCAGCCAGGCAAGTAACGGGGAACTGACCGGCGCGACGGTGACGGCCGCGCGCCGGGCGAGGTGGACGGGAAGGGGAATGGGCAGGCGCAGGGAACCGTCGCCGGAACGAGGGGGATGCGATGGCGGTTGTGCCGCCGGTGCGTCCGTGCACAGTCAAACACGATCAGAGCCGCAGAGGCCGCCGAGGTGAACGAATCCATGCTGCCGACAGAGCACGTTGAGGGCGCCGCGCCCCGATCCGAACATGTCATCGAGCTGCACGAACGCAGCGCGGCTTCCCTCGGCCAGCGACTCGCGGCCGCCCGCGAACGCCTGGGCCTCGGTCAGTCCGAAGTGGCCGCGCGGTTGAAACTGCCGGTCAAGCTCATAGGGCGGCTCGAGCGCGACGACTACGAAGGCCTGACCCAGGGTGTTTTCCTGCAGGGGTACCTTGCGAGCTACGCGCGGCTGGTCGGCATCCCGGTCGAGCATGCGGTCGACGTCGCCGCCTCCCATGCCGAAGCGACGCCGCTGGTCGCGACCGGCACCGTATCTCGCTCGCGCTACCTCATCGATCGCTACTCGGTCAGCGCGACGTACCTCGTGTTGACCGCGATCATCGTGGTGCCCGCGGTATGGCTCGCAACCCATGGCGGGCTCGAGCAGAACCTCGCGCGCACGACCCCGCTTGACGTCGCGGCACCGATCGCGAGCGTTTCGGCGCCACTCGCGGTACCCGGCAGCGACGGGCGCGTGATCACGCCTGCCGAGGTTGCACCACCACCGACCGAAATCGATCCTCCGCCCGTGATCGCGTCGATGGCGCCGTTCGCGCAGGTTGAAGCTCCGACGGTGACGGCGACGTCGACGTCGACGGCAGCGAGCGGGCGGGAGCGCATGCTGAGCCTGGAGCTGTCCGAACCGAGCTGGATCGAGATCACCGCCGAGGACGGCCGCAAGATCGAATACGCGATGCTCGGCGTCGGTACCCACGACTATCGCAGCGCGGGTCCGCTCTCGGTCCGCATCGGCAACGTGCAGGGCGCCCGGTTGCGCACCGACGGACAACCGGTCGACCTCGACGCGTTCCGCCGCGGCAACGTCGCGCACGTGCGGCTGTTCACCCAGGGCGGGCCGGCGCGCGTCACGCAGTAGGCCGCCGGCGCGGCGGCAACCGGCCGCGCCCGCACCGATTCCTGCTACCCTTGCCGCCTTGCAACCGGCGGACTCGCCCGGCTGCCTGCGTGGCGCCCGCGCGCGCAGGCGATCAGCAAGGACCCGGGCGTTGCGCGCGCGGCGCTGCAACGCCGCCGGCCTGCGACGGCCCGCCGCGGTCCTCGCCAAGGTTGCACCTTTCCGCGATTTTCCAGGTGACTGCATGGCATTCGACGTCCTCGACGAACACGAACAAGGTGAACTGGTCCAGAAGTGGCTGCGCGAGAATGCGGCCGCGATCATTACCGGCATCGTGCTCGGACTGCTCCTGATCTTCGG
>JAEYZH010000117.1 GCA_023430685.1 Pseudomonadota bacterium
GTGCACGTGAACGAGTTCGGATGCAGGGCAACCGCGATCCGTTCGCCCTGAGCGCAGGCCGAAGGCCGAAGTCGAAGGGCCCGCGCGCGACGATCCCGCGGCGCGCGCGGCGTTTCGACTCCGCGGCCTGCGGCCGCTGCGCTCAACGCGAACGGGGATTGGTGAACGATGCCACCGCCGCTGCCAGGCCGCCCGACGCGAACGACAGGCTCAGTGCCCCGGCCCGCCGACGGCCGCGGAACGCTTGGCAACTGCGCAGGCGAGGTCCGCAACGGGCAGTTCGAAGCCGTCGCGGAACAGCACGTCGCCGCCGCCGAACAGGTGCACGCCGCCACGGTGTTCGAGCGCACCCGCATGGCCGGGAGCCGCGACTGCGAGGCGCTGATTCGACACCGCGACGGCCCATCCGGCCATCGTCGCCGCAAGCGGTGCATCGAGCGTCGCGCGCGAGGTCGGGTTCCACGTTGCGCCGGTCCGCGCATACAGCGTGGCGGCGCCGCAGCCGTCGAGCGCATACGGTGCGCCGACGAGCACCTCGACATCGGGCGTCAACGCGACCGACCAGCCGAATCGATCGCCGGGGACGCCGGCCGGCGGCACGAGCCGCGCGCGTTGCGACCAGGTGCTGCCGGCCTGCATGAACAGCACCGTCGCACCAATGCGCGCATCGGCCATCGGTGCACCCGCGGCGATCGACTGTCCATCGAACGCGACAGAGAACCCGAGCAGGTCGCCGTCCGCGGCCGCGTTCGCGGCGAACTTCGGACCCTGCGACCATTCCGACTGGAACCGCTGGAACAGGTAGACCGCGCCGCGTGCGTATCCACCCGGCGCATCGCCCGCCTCGAACGGCGCGCCTGCGACGAACGCGTCCTCGTGCAGCGCAAGCGCGCGGCCGAGCCGGTCCCCTGCGGCAGCGTCGTCGGCGACCAGCCTCGCCTCGAGGCTCCAGGCCGAGCCGGCGCGCGCAAACACGTAGACCGCACCCGCATTGTCGTCGGCACGGTCGGCGCCGACCACGAGTCGATCACCGCGCACATCGAGCGCAACGCCGAATCCGGCGGACGACGGTCCCGCCGGTGCATCGATGCGCGCCTGCAGCGCCCAGTTGCCACCCGCCTGCACGAACACGTAGACCGCGGCCGGGATCCGGCCCGGCGCGCCGACCACGAGCGTGCCGGCGTCGAGCGCGAGCGCCGCTCCGAAACGGTCGCCGGCCGCGCCATCCGCGGCGTCGATGCGCAGTGGCGGCGCGCACGGCACGCTGGCACAGTCGAACAGGTCGACCGCACCGGTGCCGCCATCCCGCCCCGGGCTGCCGGCGACGATGTGGTTCGCGTCGCCATCCAGCGCGAACCCGAGCTCGTCGCCGGGCACGGAAGCCGGATCGACGAGCAGCTCGCTGTCGGCCGCGCGCGCGGGTCGCGTGGCCGCAACGCCGACGAGACAGGCGCACGCGAGCGCCGCCAGCCACGGGCGCAGGGTCGCGGTTGCCGATGAGGTCGCGCAGGTATCCATGCGTGGATTAGCGTCCCGCGAAGCCGGTGCCGTCAAGCCTGCCGTGGGTGTTTCTCCTTCCCCGCGCGCCGGATCCGTGCATGCCCGTCAAAAGCGGTAGCCGAGCGCGGCGCCGTAGACGAGTGGATCGACGTCGACCGTGCCGACCTTCGCGCCGTTCACCTTCGCCTCGGACTCGATGTCGATCCAGCGCAGGTCCAAGGTCAGCGACCAGCGGTCCTGCAGCGCAAACGCGACGCCCGCATGCGCGGCAAGGCCCCATGAATCGCCTAGCTCGAGGCGGGTGCCATCGAGCGGGCCGGTCTCGTCGATCGAGAAGAAGCGCGTGTAGTTGAGGCCAAGCCCGACGAACGGATCGACCGTGCCCTGCGGAATGAAATGCCACTGGAGCGATACGGTCGGCGGCAATTGCCGGACCGTGGCGGCCTTGCCGCCGTCGAGCGTCACCTCGTGCTTGAACGGGAGCGCCGCGAGCACCTCGATGCCGAGGTGCGGGCGCACGCGGTATTCGAGCGCGAAGGTCGCGCCGACCGCATCGTCGACGCCGGTCTCGAGCGTGCCGCCGGCGAGACGACCGTTGTCGGAAGCGGGATCGACCGCATGGACGCCGACCTTGAGTTCCCAGTCACCTGGTTCGACCGCCTGCGCGGCGGGCAGGCCGGCGAGAAGTGCCAGCGCGAGTGGAAGGATCGCCTTCATGTATTTACCCCTGTCGTTGGACCAGGCCGCATCCTCGGTGGCGTTCCGTTGCGCGCAGTTGATCGCGATCAACTGCGGCGGGTCGTGCGACGCAGTGCCGCACCGCGACGATCGATCACGTCGGCGCGCTGCGCACGGACGGCGCGCCATGCCATCGCGCGTCCGCCCGACGGATGGGTCGCACGCGGCGACGGGCGGCGCGCGAACCTGCGTCGGCGCGTGCTCGCGTCGATCGGGCGACGCCCGGGGTACGATAGGCTCCACCCCAACGGCGGCGGCGTTCCGCCCGAGACAGGACCCCGGCCGATGCAGGGAACCGAGCATGCGATCGACATCAGCGAGTTGCGCCAGTCGTGCGCGCGCTGTGCGCTGTCGCATCTGTGCCTCGCCGCGCCGATCGAGGCGGTCGAGTTGCGGCGCCTCGACGGCATCGTCAAGCGCCGGCGCCCGCTGGCACGCAACGAGTTCCTGTTTCGCGAGGGCAGCCGCCACGCCTCGCTGTACGTGATCCGCAGCGGCGCGATCAAGACCTCGGTGTTGCTGCCAGAGGGCGACTGCCAGGTGCTCGGTTTCCACCTGCCCGGCGAAATCCTCGGCCTCGACGGGGTCGCCAGCGAACGCCACCAGGTCAGCGCCGAAGTGCTCGAGGAGTCGAGCGTGTGCGAGATCCCGTTCGACCGGCTTGGCGAGGTCGCTGCGCAGTTGCCGGCGCTGCAGCGGCAGATCTACCGCATCGTGAGCCGCGAGTTCGTGCGCGAGCAGTTGCATCCTGTGATGATGGGTCGCAAGCACGCGATGACGCGGCTCGCGCTGTTCCTGCACGGCTTCAGCGAGCGGCGCAGGGCGCAAGGGCTCGATCCGTGCAACTTCGAGCTCAGCATGTCGCGCCAGGACCTCGCCAACTTCCTGGGCCTCGTGATCGAAACCGTCAGCCGTGCGTTCTCGCGCCTGCAGGCACTCGGCGTGATCGAGGTCGACCGCAGGCGCATCGTGGTGCGCGACTCGCGCGCGCTGTCCGACCTCGCGCGACCCGACGAATCCGAGCTGCGCGCGACCGCCTGATCGCGTCGCGAGCTTGCAGCCTGCGCCGCGCCCGTGGAGCGCCAGGCGCTCCCTGCGTGTCCACCGCGTTGCGTTCCTGACAGCCCCTGTTCGCGTGCGCGTTCCGGGCTTGTTCCCGCTCCCGTCCACGCGACAGCTGCGTCGCTTGGTCGCAGCGTCGCTGGCTGACCGCCGCGCGTTGACGAAAATCAACTCGCGGCGCGGATCGCCGGGAGACACTCGCGCCGCCTGATTCCCGAGGGGACCCCGCCGATGCAGGCCATCGCCGAAACGTACAACGACAAGGTCGTCCGCCAGTTCACGATCGTCACCATCCTCTGGGGCATCGTGGGCATGGCGGTGGGCCTGTTCATCGCGGCCCAGCTCGCCTGGCCGTGGCTCAATTTCGACATCCCGTGGCTGACCTACAGCCGCCTGCGGCCGCTGCACACCAACGCGGTCATCTTCGCGTTCGGCGGCAGCGGCCTGTTCGCCGCGTCCTACTACGTCGTGCAGCGCACCTGCCAGGTACGCCTGTTCGGCACCGGGCTCGCGGCGTTCACGTTCTGGGGATGGCAGGCCGTGATCGTCGCCGCCGCGATCACGCTGCCGCTCGGCTTCACGCAGAGCAAGGAGTACGCCGAGCTGATCTGGCCGATCGACGTGTTGATCACGCTGGTCTGGGTCGCCTACGCGATCGTGTTCTTCGGCACGATCATGCGGCGCCGGATCAAGCACATCTACGTCGCCAACTGGTTCTTCGGCGCCTACATCCTGACGATCGCGGTGCTGCACATCATCAACAACCTCGCGATCCCGGTGTCGTGGACCGAGTCCTACCCGATCTACTCGGGAACGGTCGATGCGATGGTGCAGTGGTGGTACGGGCACAACGCGGTCGGGTTCTTCCTGACCACGAGCTTCCTCGGGATGATGTACTACTACGTGCCCAAGCAGGCCGGTCGCCCGATCTATTCCTACCGCCTATCGGTGGTGCACTTCTGGGCGCTGATCTCGATCTACATGTGGGCTGGCCCGCACCACCTCCACTACACGGCGCTGCCGGACTGGGTGCAGTCGCTCGGGATGGTGTTCTCGCTGATCCTGCTCGCACCGAGCTGGGGCGGCATGATCAACGGGATGATGACGCTGTCGGGGGCGTGGCACAAACTGCGCACGGACCCGATCCTGAAGTTCATGATCGTCTCGCTCTCGTTCTACGGCATGTCGACCTTCGAAGGGCCGATGATGTCGATCAAGACCGTCAATGCACTGTCGCACTACACCGACTGGACCATCGGCCACGTGCATGCGGGCGCGCTCGGCTGGGTCGCGTTCATCACGGTCGGCTCGATCTACAGCATGCTGCCGCGCCTGTTCGGTGCCGAGCGCATGCACTCGACGAAGGCGATCGACCTGCATTTCTGGATCGCGACGATCGGCATCGTGCTCTACATCTGCGCGATGTGGATCGCTGGCGTGATGCAGGGCCTGATGTGGCGCGCGACCAACGCGGACGGCACGCTGACCTACACGTTCGTCGAGTCCCTGCGTGAAACCTATCCCTACTACGTGACGCGTTTCGTCGGCGGCCTGATGTTCTTCGCCGGCATGCTGATCATGGCCTGGAACGCGTGGAAGACCTGCGCGTCGGGCAAGGACCGCGCGGACGTTCCGGTCCCGCTGCCGGCGCACGCGTGAGGAGGCCTGACGATGTCGCATGAACTGCTCGAAAAGAACATCGGCCTGATGGCGATCCTGGTCGTGGTCGTGATCGCGATCGGCGGCCTGGTCGAGATCGTGCCGCTGATGCACCAGGCCCAGGTGGTCCAACCCGCACCCGGCGTGAAGCCGTACGCGCCGCTGCAGCTTGCCGGGCGCGACGTCTACGTGCGCGAAGGCTGCTACGGCTGCCATTCGCAAATGATCCGGACCCTGGCGTCGGAGAACCTGCGCTACGGCGCGTACTCGGTCGCCGGCGAATCGGTGTACGACCGGCCGTTCCAGTGGGGCTCCAAGCGCACCGGTCCGGACCTCGCGCGCGTCGGCGGTCGATACTCCGACGACTGGCATCGCGAACACCTCGCCAACCCGCGCAACGTCGTGCCCGAGTCGAACATGCCGGGTTATCCGTGGCTGTCGCAGGGCAAGCTCGATCCGGTGTTGATCAAGCGCAAGATGGAAACGCTGCAATGGCTCGGCGCGCCGTACGCGCAGGCCGACTACGCCTCGATTGGACCCGAACTCGAAGGCAAGACCGAGATGGATGCGCTGATCGCCTACCTGCAGGGACTCGGCGTGCGCGCCGGCGGAGCGGCGCCATGATCTCGGGCATCCTGATCGCCGTGATGATGGTGCTGTTCCTCGGCCTCGTGGCCTGGGCCTGGAGCAGCGGCCGTCGCGAGGACTTCAACGAGGCCGCGCAGCTGCCGCTGGTCGAGCGCGCGCCCGCACGCCGCGAGGAGCCACGCGCATGAGCACGTCCTGGACCCTGTTCGTCGTCGCCCTCACCGTGCTCAACATCGTCGCGCTGGTGTGGCTGCTGTTCGCCAACGCTCGATCGAAACCCGACCCTTCCGCGAAGGACTCGACCACGGGCCATGTCTGGGACGGCGATCTCGCCGAGCTCAACAACCCGCTGCCGCGCTGGTGGTTCGGCCTGTTCGTGCTGACGATCCTGTTCTCGATCGGCTACCTCGTGGTCTACCCAGGCCTCGGCAATTTCGCCGGCAAGTTCGGATGGACCTCGCTCGGCGAAGCCGATCGCGAAGTCGCGGCGACGCACGAGCGCCTCGACTCGCTGTTCGCGAAGTTTCGCGACCGACCGATCGACGAACTCGCATCCGATCCGGCCGCGACCAAGGTCGGGCGCAACGTGTTCGCGAACAACTGCGCGGCCTGCCACGGTTCGGATGCGCGCGGCGCGAAGGGCTACCCCAACCTCGTCGACGCGGATTCACTGTACGGCGCGGACGCCGACACGATGCTCGCGAGCGTGCTCGGTGGCCGGCACGGGATCATGCCGCCGCTCGCCGCGGCGCTGCCCGACGGTGGCGTCGACGAGGTCGCGCACTACGCGCTGTCGCTGTCGGGACTCGCGCACGATGCCCCACTTGCGGCCGCGGGCAAACCGAAGTTCGAGGCGATCTGCTCGGCCTGCCATGGCATCGACGGCAGGGGCAACCCGATGCTCGGCGCGCCCGATCTCACCGACGACGTCTGGCTCTACGGACCCGGCGATCTCGCCGCGATCCGCACCGCGATCGAGAAAGGCCGCGCAGGCGTGATGCCCGCGTGGGGTCCGTTGATCGGCGAGGACCGCGCGCGACTCGCGGTCGCCTGGCTGATCGCGCAGCGCGAACAACCGGTCGCCGCCGCCGCGGCGACGGCCGCGCCCGGGGCATCCCCGTGACCACGCGCACCTCGCCTCCGCAGGCTCTGCGCGGCGGCGCGGAGCGCATCGCGACCACGCAGCGCGTCGGCGCGATCGCGTGGCCCTCGTTCTTCGCGGCCGGCGTCGCGACGATGGTGTTCTTCGCGATCGTCGATCCCGTCGATCTCGCCGCGATCACCTGGCCGCGTTTCGAGGTTTCGCGCGAGCTCGGTTACACGATCGGCTTCTTCCTGTTCTGGTCGTGCACCCTGCCCGCCTGCTACGTGACGTCGCTGCTGCTGCGCCACACCGGCTGCCCCCGTTGCGAGGTGCGCGCGCGCGCGCCATGAGCACGCCAAGGCTCGACATCCGCGTACTCGACGGCGATTCCCTCTATGCGAAGCAGCCGAAGGTCTATCCGCGCGAGATCGATGGCCGCTTCCAGCGCGTGCGCACCGCGGTCGTGTTCTGGCTGCTCGGCATGTTCTACGTGTTCCCGTGGATCAGCATCGGCGGGCAGCAGCTCGTGTTGTTCGACCTGCCGGCGCGCCGCTTCCACGTGTTCGGACTGGTGTTCTGGCCGCAGGACTTCTACCTGCTGACCTTGCTGCTCGTGATCGCGGCACTGAGCCTGTTCTTCTTCACCGCGATCGCTGGCAGGCTCTGGTGCGGCTACGCGTGCCCCCAGACGGTCTGGACCGAGGTCTTCCTCTGGACCGAGCGCTGGATCGAAGGCGACCGCAACGCGCGCATGCGGCTCGACAAGGGACCGTGGAACCGAAACCGGATCTGGCGCGCCTTCGCCAAGCAGTCGGTGTGGATCGCGTTCTCGCTGTGGACCGGGTTCACGTTCGTCGGCTTCTTCACGCCGATCCGCGAACTCGCGCCGCAGGTGATCGGCGGCACGCTTGGCGGCTGGGCCGCGTTCTGGATCGTGTTCTACGCGTTCGCGACCTACGGCAACGCGGGTTTCCTGCGCGAGCAGGTGTGCAAGTACATGTGTCCGTACGCGCGCTTCCAGAGCGCGATGTTCGACCGCGACACGCTCGTGATCAGCTACGACGTCTCGCGCGGCGAGCCGCGCGGGCACCGTCGCCGCGGCAGTCCCTCGCGCCTTGCGCAGGATGCCGGCGCGAGCGTGCTCGGCGACTGCATCGATTGCATGGCGTGCGTGCAGGTCTGCCCGACCGGCATCGACATCCGCGATGGCCTGCAGATCGAATGCATCGCCTGCGCCGCCTGCATCGATGCCTGCGACGCGGTGATGGACAAGATGGAGTTTCCGCGCGGGCTCATCCGCTACACCACCGAGCATGCGATGGCCGGTCGTCGGCAGCGCGTGCTGCGCCCGCGCGTGTTCGTCTACGCGGCAATCCTCGCTGGCTTCATCGCGGCGTTCCTGTGGGCGGTCGCCACGCGCGACACCGTGACGATCGAAGTCCTGCATGACCGCAATGCGCTCTATCGCACGCTCGGCGGCGGCGCGGTCGAGAACAGCTACAACGTCAAGCTCGTGAACAAGGGCGATCAGGCGCTCGCGATCGTCGTGCGGCCCGTGACCGACCTGCGCCTGCGCATGGTCGGCGCGCCCGGCGTCACGCTCGAACCCGGCGAGGTGTTCTCGCTGCCGCTGACCCTGCGCGCCGAATCTGGCGCGGTGCAGGGCCGCCATGCGATCGTCGTCCACGCGATCCTGCCCGATGGCAGCGTCGCGGCCGAGAGCCGCTCGCACTTCTTCGCCCCGGAGTCGCCATGAATGCGTCGCCTGCCCTCCCTGAAACGCCGTGGTACCGCGTGCCCGAGATGTGGCTGGTGCTGCTGCTGCTCGGCGCGACCGTGATCGGTTCGATTTCGCTGGTGGTCACCGCCGTGCGTCATCCCGATGCACACCTCACGGTGCCGAACGACGAGCCGCGCCCGAGCAGGATCCCGCCGACGCATGCACAGCCAGAGGCCGTGCCGCCCGCGCAACCCGGTGCGACGCCATGACGATCATCCTCGTGTTGATTCCACTCAGCATCGTGCTGCTGACGCTCGCGGGCGCAGCGTTCTTCTGGGCGGTCGACAATGACCAGTACGACGACCTGGACACGCCGGCGCTGATGCCGCTGGCCGCCGATGCGGAAGATGCGCCCGCGCCGGCGCCGCGACGCCGCGCCGACAGCTGAAAGGGGGAATCAGTCCTGCTGCGGCAGCAGGGCCGCGTCGGACCGAAGCGGTTCGAGCGTGCCGATCGAATGGCCCTGCTCGGCGAGGTACTCGAGCCAGCGATTCAGGAACGAACTCATGCGCAGGCGGCGCTGGAACTCGCTGCGCGCGGGCAACAGCGGCCCGATCGCGCGCGCGAGTCGGGGATCGTCACGCAGGTCCAGCACCTCGGCCATGTGCGCATCGTGATACATGCGCAGCAGCGCCGACGGCGCACGCTCGCCGGTTTCGCTGTCGACGAAGCAGTACGTCAGGTGCAGGTCGAGCGTGTAGCGGTGGCGTTCGAGCACCTCGAGTCGCAGGTCGAGCCCGTCGTCGAGGCTGGACACGTACGCGCCCGGCGCAAGCCGTTGCGGCGCGAACAGCCGCGCGAGCCGATGGTAATTCTCCGCATGCAGCCCCATCAGCCACGCGAAGCGGCTCGGCAGCAGTGGGCGGGAGGTTTCGAGTACGACGGACATGGCTCGATCATAGGCGCGGCTCGCCGCGCCCGAACAGTCTTCTGCAATCGATGCGAGCCGCGTAAGATGGGGACTCCCGCCCGTGATTCCAGCGCGCAGCCGCGCAAGGCGCCGCGCCGCCGCCCTGCGGCGACCTGCACTCCGTCTTCGCCCCGGCCACGCTCCTGGACCGATGCCGTCTCCCGGCAGGCGCCTTCCCCCGCCGTGCGGGGGAAGGCCTGCGAACTCAGTGGCGGATCGCGATCGGCATCCGCAACGGCGGCAGCAACACGTCGTCGGCGACCAGGTGCAGCTGACCGAAGTTCCAGCCGTTCGCCATCATCGTTCCGTCGATCGTCACGGTGATCGCCTGGGTGCCCCCGGCGGGGAGCGTGAACGTGGCGGGTGCCACCGTGGCCGAGCCGGTCGGCACGCCGTCGATGGTCAGCACGTAATCCTTGTCGACGAGCTGGGTGCTGGTCAGCGTGCGCGTGAACGTACAGGTCGTCGCGCAGTTCGCGCTCGCGATGCTCGCGAGATTGAGCGTGGACATGTCGCCACCCGCACCCGGGTTCGCGGCGAGGAAGTTCGCGTCGCTCTCGTCGAGCACGATGCCGCTCAGCGCCGCGCGCGTGAGGTCGACGCGGCCGGACCCGAGGTCCCACGCATCGACCGTGCTGCCGTCCGCGCGGATCAGGCCCTCGAGCTTCGAGGTCAGGTTGATCGCCGAACGCACTTCGGTCGGCGACCACTCCGGCCGCACCGCGCGCAGCAGCACGGCTGCGCCCGAGAGGTGCGGTCCCGACATCGAGGTGCCGTTCTGGATCGATGTCGCGGTCGCGCCGCCCGCGTTCGCCGCGTACGCCGCGAGGATGTCGGTGCCCGGCGCGGTGATGTCGGGCTTCACGATGAACTGTCCACCGACCGTGAAGGGTCCGCGCGAACTGTAGTCGGACACGACGTCGCCGCGCTGGGGGAACGAAGCCGCGGGTAGCGTGATCGATACGCGCGCGTTCTCCGGGTCGGACTCGATGTGCGTCCAGACCGCATCCCAGTCCGCACGCAGCATCGACCACGACGTCTGGTTCGCGCCGAGGTTGATGAAGTCGCGGTCGACGAAGATCACGCCGATTGCGCCGGCCGCGAGCGCAGCGGTGCGCCGCGCGCCGCTGCCGCAGTTGCTCGCGTTCTGGTCGAGCGCGAGCACCGCGACCGCCGGGATGCGCTGCGGCGCGGGCGCGCCGTCGAAGCCGTCCGCGAACACGAGATCGGGATCGACGCCGACCGGCACCGTGAACGTATCGGCGGGGTACGCGCTGCAGCCGTCGTTGCTGCCGTCGGCGAAGTTCGGACTGCGCACGATCGGCGATTCGACGATGTCCGAGGTCGGTACCGGCGGCGCGGCGGGACGCAGCGGCAGACCGGTCGTGCCCGGTGGCGGCACGCCGGGGCCGACCAGGTCGAAGCGGAATCCGACCACGTTGTCCTTGGTCGATGCCGCGACGGTCTCGACCCAGGGTTCGACGTGGTTGACGGTGCCCGCGCCGGGCCCGTCGTTGCCGGCCGATGCGTTGACGAAAACGCCGGCCGCGACCGCGTTGCGGAACGCGATCGACACCGAGTCGCCCCACGGCGAAACGCCGCCGCTGATCGAGAAGTTGAGCGTGTCGACGCCGTCGATGACGGCCTGGTTGACCGCCTGCGACGAAGCGGTGGTCGGGCAGCCCGTGGTGCAGACGCGGAATGCGACCACGTTCGCGTGCGGCGCGACGCCGGAAATCAGGAAACTGCCCGCGCCGAACGGGGCCGACCACTGGTTGCCGGCCACGGTGCTCGCGGTGTGCGAGCCGTGGCCGTTGAGATCGGTCGCGCTGCGCGTCGGCGACGTGCTCGTGAAGTCGTACATGCCGATCAGCTTGTCGTTGCAGCGACCGAGGTCGGCATTCGGCGGCACCGGCCCGCACAGGCCGAGGTAGACGCCCGCACCGTTCGGGTTCTCGTGCACGTAGCCATCGATCGGACCGGTCGCGGCGAACGCCGGGCTCTCCCAGTTGATGCCGGTATCGAGCACCGCGGCGACCATGCCTTCGCCGCGCGTGGCCACGCCGCCCGACGCGCTGCCGTCCCAGATCGAAGGCGCGCCGATGAAGGTCGGGCCGCGATCGGTCAGCAGTTCCAGCATGCGCTCGCGTTCGACCAGTTCGACATCCGCGCGCTGCGCGAGGATCGCCGCTTCGCGCTCGTCGATCTCGACGATGACGGCGTTCAGCGCGTGCTGCATCGTCGCGATCGGCTGCAGCGGACGGCCGATCGCGACAGCCGCTTCGGCAACGAACGCGGACTGGCGCTCGCGCAGGTGTTCGACGTAGGCGAGTGCCTGCGGCGAACGCAGGTCGACGCGACCGATCTTGCGTCCGCGCTGGATCTCGGGTGCCGCCGCGAAGCCCGCCACGCCGCCACGATAGGAGGCGACCGGCGCGCCCTTCAGCACGATCGTGTACTGCGCCGGGCCCGTCGCGGCGCTTTGCGCAGCGGCTGCGCCCGCGTCGGCGCGCACGGCCTGCGGCAGCGCCATACCGAGGCAGAAGGCGGCGCAGACGGCGGCTGCGAGGGGCGTGAGGCGGGAATGCGGCGACGCGAACGCGATCATGGCGGGCTCCGGGCGAATGGGTTCTGCAGAAGCCGGCGCGAAGGTCCCCTGGGGCCGGCCCGCCGAGCATACCTTGCACCGCATGCGGCGTCCCGCCGCGCCGCGGGGCCGCGGTTCGAGGCTCCGCGCCGCGCGACTCGGGCAGCGGGAAGTGCGCGACCGTGGGCTCGCGCCTGCGGCGCTGCGACCCACCCTGGGGTCGCTATCGGTCGTGTGCGATGTCGCCAGCGACCGCGTGCTCAGAACATGTGCTTCTCGATGCCGAGTTGCGAGAGGATCTTGCTCGCGATTTCCTCGATCGAGGTGTGGGTGGTGTTCTGCACGGCGATGCCTTCGCGACGGAACAGCTTGTCGGCCTGCGCGAGTTCCCAGCGGCACTGTTCGAGCTTCGCATACGCACTGCCGGGCCGGCGTGCCTCGCGCACCTGGGCCAGGCGCTGCGGGTCGATCGTGAGCCCGTACAGCCGCGCGCGATGCGGCACCAGGCGCTTGGGCAATTCCAGGCGCTCGAGGTCTTCCTCGGTCAGCGGATAGTTCGCGGCCTTCACGCCATAGTGAAGGGCCATGTAGAGGCAGGTCGGGGTCTTGCCGACGCGCGAAACGCCGACCAGAACGACATCGGCATCGGCGTAGTTCACGTCGATGCCGTCATCGTGCGCGAGCGCGTAGTTGGTCGCGTTGATGCGCGCCTCGTAGGCGGTGAAGTCGGTCATGCCGTGCGCCTTGCCGACGCGCGGCGAACGCATGGTGCCGAGCTCGGCCTCGAGCGGACCGAGGAACGGCGCGAACACGTCGAGCATCAGCGCGCCGCTCTCGGCCACGATGTCGCTGAGCCGCGCGTCCATGATCGTGTTGACGACGATCGGGCGCACGCCCGAGGTCGCGTAGGCCGTCTTGATGCGCACCGCGGCAGCGCGCGCCTTGTCCTCGTCCTCGACGAACGGGATGCGATAGGTGTCGAAGTCGACCGAATCGAATTGGGTCAGCACGCTGTGGCCGATCGTCTCGGCGGTGATGCCGGTGCCGTCGGAGATGTAGAAGATCGTGCGCCGCATCGGCCGTTCCTGGCTGGGAAAGCCCCCAGTCTAAGCAATCGGCATCGCTGCGCGCATCCGCTGCACCGCGATCGTACTGCGAGCAAGGAGCAAGAGCTTCCCTCATCCGCTCCGCTGGGCACCTTCTCCCGCAAGCGGGACAAGGAGGAGCAGGAGTCGCCTAGCGCAACGACGTCACCGCGACGTTGTCGATCATCACGCGCGGCGCGGTGGGCTGGCCGTTGAAGGTCGCGTGGAGCTTGAACGCGTCGATGGCCGGCGCCGAGATCGACAGCCTCGACGTCGCGGGGTTGTCGCGATCGCCCTCGCCCGCGAGCGTCAGGCTGTCGCTCGCGACGAGCGTGCCGCGTTCGTAGCCTTCGAGGTGCACGACGATGCCGCCCCAGGGGCCGTTTTCGTAATAGGCGAGATCCATCGCGATGGCCCGCGCCGGCTGCTCGAGTCCGCCGCTCGCACGCACGAGCGCGCCGATCGAGAAGTTTTCGCCGTTGACGAACGAGGTTCCGAAGGTCAGCGTGTTCGGTGCGCTGCCGAAGTCGGGGAAGTCGGCGTAGAACACGCCTGCATCCTCGATCACGAGCTGGTCGCCGACGTCCGCTGGCACGAAGGTGCTGCCATCGGGGAACACGCCGCCGATGCCATTGACCTCGTGCCAGTTGATGCCGCCGTGCTGCATCGAGGTCCCCATGAAACCCTCGGCAAGTTCGTCGAACGTGCTCACCTGCGGCGCCACCGGCGCGGCGTCGAAACCGTCGGCGAAGATCGCGTCGGTGACCGCCATCTCGCCGAGCACGTGCGTGCCGACCTGCCGGTTGAACACGAACAGGCGCCCGTCGCCGCTCGCACGCATCCGCACGGGCAGGTAGCCACCGATCCAGGTGGTGGCGACGAAGGCGGGGTTCGCCTCATCGGAGACATCGATCTCGTGCACGCCCGCGCGATCGCCGAACCACGCGCGATCGCCGTCGACCGCGACGGTCGAGCCGTTGGCCCACTCCGCCGGCCAGCCACCGAGGCGCACCGGCGCGGCCGGATTCGTGATGTCGACGACCTGCAGGCCGGTCTCGCAGGCGACGAACGCGCGCGTTCCGTCGGCGCTGATCTGCACGTCATAGGCACCGGCCATGATGCCCATGCAGCCGTCGCTGTAGATCGCGACGACCGCCGGCGCATCGGGATCGGACACGTCGATGACGTGCAGGCCCGCGAACTCGTCGGCCGCGTAGACGTAGTCGCCATGCACCTGCAGGCGGAACACCGAGGTCATCGTGACCGCGCCACGCAGCACCGGCGCAGCGGGATCGGATACGTCGACGACCTGCACGACGCCGCCATTGGTCACCGTGCCGATGTAGGCGTAGTCGCCGCTGGCGGCGACCGCGGACGGATAGTCGTATTCGATCTTGCCGAGCTCGACCGGATGGAGCGGATCGGTGAGGTCGGCGATCACGAGGCCGTAACCCCAGGCGACCAGGTAGGCACGCCCGCCGTCGACCGCGAACTGCTCGAAGTCGCGCCGGTTGAGTTGCTCGGGCAGGCTCGCATCGAAGCGCGCGAGCGGGCTGAGCGTGCGCGCATCGGCAATGCCGAGGCCATAGTTCTCCGCGAGCAGCACCGCGTTCCCCTCGACGAGCGCGACGTCGGTCGTGACCACGCCGCCATCGGGCGCGGTTTCGCTGACGAGTGCCGGAGCGGTCGGCGCGGACACGTCGAGGCGCAGGAAGCGGTCGGTGCTGGTCAGCACCAGTGCGCCGTCGGCGAGCGGCGTCACCGAACTCGCGCCGAGCGTGGGGATGCTCGAATGCCCGGCCGCGACCGGCGCCGACGGATCGGCGATGTCCCAGATGTCGATGCCCGCGAAGCCGAGGCTGTAGGCATGGTCGCCGGACAGGAAGCCGTCGGTGGCCGGCGGCGTGTCGATGCTGCCGAGCAGGAGCGGATTGGCCGGATCGGCGAGGTCGCGCAGCGTGAGCTTGAGGCCGAACGATGCCGCGCGCGTGCCGTCGACGCGCGTGCGGAAATTCTCGAGCGGATCGCCGCCGCCGCAGCCGCCGCTCGCGACCGGCGCGGCCGGATCGCTGACGTCGAACGTCGTGCAGACGTGGTACTGCTCGTTCGACATCTGGTTGCCGCTCGCGTGCACGAGGTGGCCCTCGACGCGGCTGCGGTTATAGATCGTCGGCCAGCGGAAATGCCGCGTGAAGGTCGGATGCAGCGGATCGGCGCCGAGGTCGCCGCCGTAGATGCCGTTCTCCTGGTCGAACACGTACAGGTATCCGTTGGCTGCCGCGATCGTCCAGGTCTGCTTGAACGAGGACTCGGTATAGTCGTCGAACTCGTTGACGAGCACCGGATGCGCCGGATCGGTGAGCGAATACACCGCGACGCCGCCGCTGTCATCGCCGGCCTGCCAGCTCGCGTAGAGGTAGTCACCCCAGCGCGTGAGCCCATGGATCGCGCCGCGCGCGGGCGCGGTGCCCGCGTCGACGAGCAGCGGCGCCGCCGGCAGCGCATGGCTCCACGTGCTGACGATGCGGCCGGTCGCGACGTAGACCCATGCCCCATCGACGACCGGGTCGACGAGCGCCCCACCGAGCACGCGCGTGAGTTCGAGCGGCGCCGGCGCGCCGGCAGGACGGGGCAGCGTCGCGGCCGTGGCTGCCGCGGGCATCGAAAGGACGCCGAGCAGCGCGGCGACGATCAGGTTCTTCATCGGGTGATCCTCCAGGGACAGGCGGAACCGGCGAACCGGCCTGCCGTCACGATGCCCGCGCGCGGCGGCGCAGGCATTCGCGGTTGATTCGAATTCGTTGCGGCGCCGATGCAGGCCGATTCACTGCCGCGTCGGCGCCGGTTCGGCGGCCGGCATCACGCGTTGCCCGGCCAGTTGCAACGCGCGTTCGGACGCGCGCCGCCAGGCCTCCTCGCGGTCCTGCGCGCGATGGATCCGCGCCGTGATCCACGCCGCGCGCGCGTCGCGATCGGCCCAGGCCGCGACCGCGCCCGCGGCCTCGCTC
>JAEYZH010000138.1 GCA_023430685.1 Pseudomonadota bacterium
CGGCTACGCTGGCGCGACGCGCGGCACCCCCGGCCGCGACCGGAGCCTCGCATGCGGACACGCCCGCACCCGACCATCACCGCGCACGCATGCCGCGTCCTTCTGCTGGGCCTCGCACTGCTCGCGGGCTGCGCCGCGCCGCGCCCGCGCGCACCACAGCGCGATCCGGCCGACGTGCATGCGCAACTGGTCTCGCTGATCCCGCCTTCGACGCAAGATCGCGCGGGCTGGGCCAGCGACATCCAGCTCGCGTTCGAGCGCATCGACGTGCCGCCGAGCACCGAGAACCTCTGCGCGGTGCTCGCGGTGATCGCGCAGGAGTCGGGCTATGTCGTCGATCCCGAAGTCCCCGGCCTTGCGCGCATCGCGCGCGAGGAGATCGACCGTCGCGCCGCGCGCGTGCATGTGCCGCGCCTGCTCGTCGACGCGGCGCTGAAGATCGACTCCCCCGACGGACGCAGCTACGGCGAGCGCCTCGCACGCGTGCGCACCGAAAAGCAGCTCAGCGAGTTGTTCGACGACCTCATCGGCAGGGTACCGCTCGGGAAGCGCCTGTTCGGCGACGCGAACCCGGTGCGCACCGGCGGGCCGATGCAGGTCGCGATCGCGTTCGCCGAACGCCACGAGAAGCAGCATCCCTGGCCCGATCTCGGCAAGGGCACGGTGCGCGACGCGGTGTTCACGCGGCGTGGCGGACTGCACTTCGGGATCGCGCACCTGCTCGATTACCCGAACGCCTACGAGCGGCACCTGTACCGTTTCGCCGACTTCAACGCGGGCTGGTATGCGAGCCGCAATGCGGCGTTCCAGGCCGCCGTGACCGCCGCGAGCGGCCAGCCACTCGCGCTCGACGGGGACCTCGTGCTGCACGGGCGCGCGCGCGAGGTCGGCGCGACGGAACGCGCGGTGCGATCGCTGGCGCCGCGGCTCGACATGGATCCTGCCGACATCCGCCGCGCGCTCGAATCCGCGGACCGTTTCGAGTTCGAACAGGGCGAACTGTACCGGCGCGTGTTCGAGATGGCCGAACGCCTCAGCGGCCGGTCGCTGCCACGCGCGGTGATCCCGCGCATCGATCTCGAAAGTCCGAAGTTCAGTCGCAGGCTCACCACCGAATGGTTCGCGACGCGCGTGCAGGGCCGCTATCAGCGCTGCGTGAACACCGCATTCGGTCGCTGAACGAGGGCCCGCCGGCGTCAGGCCGCGACATCGTGCGCGGCAAGGCGCCGCGGCCCGATCCCGGCTGGCGCGGGAAAATGCGCCCGAACGCACAAAAGTGTGCATCACTTTGCATTCCGCGGCCCGGCGGGGCGTCGAACCTGAATGGCCCGAATGCTGCATGTACGGGCGCAGACGCCGTTTTTCGCGGCGCGTGCGGCGGTGGTGCGATGTTGATCGACAGGTTCAGGCGTGATTTCAGGCTCTCGGTCGTCGTGATGTTCGGCGCGATCGCGATGCTCGGCATCACGCCGTTTGCGATCTATCGGTTCCTCGAGGGCCAGCCGCTGCATGGCGCGCTCGACCTGCTGCTGGTCGCCTGCATCGGCACGGGTTCGGTGCATGCATTGCGCTCGTCGAGCCCGGAGCGCGCATTGCTGGTGCTCGCGCTCACCTACTCGATCGGGTGCATCGCGGTCGCGCACCTCGCGGGCCTGGCGGGCCTGCTGTGGGCGTTCCCGGTGCTGCTCGCCAACTTCATGCTGATGCGCGGCTGGCGTGCGGCGCTGCTGTCGGCCGGCACGATCCTCGTGCTCGCGACGATCGATACCGCGCTCGACTCGCTGGTCGAGAAGGCGCTGTTCGTCGCGACGTCGATGGTGGTGAGCCTGTTCGCTTTCGTGTTCGCCTCGCGCGCGGAGCGCCAGCGGGAACTCCTGGAGCAACTCGCATTGCACGATCCGTTGACCGGTGCAAGCAACCGGCGCGGCATGCAGGAGCAACTCGAACTCGCGATCACGGGCAGCGCGCGCAGCAGCGAACCGCTCGCGCTGCTGGTGTTCGACCTCGACCACTTCAAGCAGGTCAACGACGATTTCGGCCATGACGCCGGCGACCGCGTGCTGGTGCAGGTGGCCGACATCGTGCGTCGCCTGACGCGCCCCGGGGACTGCGTGTTCCGGACCGGCGGCGAGGAGTTCGGCCTGCTCGCGCGCGGCGTCGCGCCGCACGCGATCGCGCGGGTCGCCGAGAAGCTGCGTGCCGCGGTCGAACGCGAGGCGCGCTGCGGCAAACGCGTGATCACGATATCGGTCGGCGCGACGCCCTACTGCGCGGGCGAGGCGCCCAGCAACTGGCAGCGACGCGCGGACGCCGCGATGTACCGCGCCAAGCGCGCGGGCCGCAACCGTTCGGTCATCGATCTCGACTGCGGCGGCGACGCGCACGGGACGCCCGCTTCAGGCAATGTCACACCGCTTGCGGAACGGCGCGCGCGATAGGCGTGACGTTGCCCTCGCCCTGCAGGCTCGCGAGTCTTTCGAGCCAGTCGAGCAGCGGTTTCCAGTCCTCGCGATGCGGTCGCGCCGCGCTGCTGTCGTCATCGAACAGGCTGCGCCCCGACTCGGCCAGTGCGACATACGCCTGCGAGTCGCGCACTCGGCTGCGCGCGGCCTGGGTCAGGCGCTCGAGCGTCGCTTCGAGGCTGCGTGCCGCGCGCGTGCGCTCGCGCAGGCGGCTCGCGACCAGCGCGATGCGAAGCCGCCCGCTGCGCACCTCGGCGAGCTTGCGCACCATGTCGAGGAACACCAGCGTCGCGCGCAGGTCGATCGGCGAAGGCACGACCGGGATCACGAGTGCGTCGGCATGGCGCGCGAAGCGCTCGAACTCGTGCGCACGCAATCCGGCCGGCGTGTCGATCAGCAACACCTGCGTCGCGGGCGGGACGCGCAGCATCCAGCCGGCGCTGAGTCCGTGCGCGGGATCGTTGCTGCCGAGCGCGTGGATGCGCGGCAGGTGTGCCGCGCGCAGGGCGCACCAGGCGAGCGACGATCCTTGCGGATCGCAGTCGACGACCGTGGTGCGGCGGCCGCTGCGTGCGAACCAGCCAGCCAGGTTGGTGGCGAGCGTGGTCTTTCCGCAGCCGCCCTTGCTGTTGGCGACGAGTACCCTGAACATCCCCTTCCCCCGACGAGCGCCCCCGCGTGCCGAATCTACGCGATTCCGTTGCGCAATTCCGGCGCGCGCGCACATTTTCCACTCCTTGCGTGGCCTCTGGCACGCGGACGGGGGCCCAGGACGGGTCAGCCGTAGAGCGCATCGACCACCATCACGAGCGCGAAGCCGACCATGAGCGCGACGGTCGCCGGGGTCTCGTGGCCTTCGCCATGCGTCTCGGGGATCACCTCGTGCGAGACCACGAACAGCATCGCGCCGGCCGCGAGTGCGAGTCCGAGCGGATAGGCGAGCGCGAACCCGCTCGACAGCGCGACACCGAGCAATGCGCCGACGGGTTCGAGCGCGCCGGTCGCGATCGACACCAGTACCGCACGCCACGCGCCGATGCCCGCGGCGCGCAGCGCGAGCGCGACGACCAGGCCCTCGGGCATGTCCTGCAGCGCGATCGCGCCAGCGACCGGCATGCCGATCGAGACATCGGCACCGGCGAACGCGACGCCGACCGCCATGCCCTCGGGCAGGTTGTGCAGCGCGATCGCGAACGCGAGCAGCCCGACGCGACCGACGCGACCGCTGCCCGGTCCGCACGCGCCCGAGTGATCGTGCGCATGCGGTGTGAACGCGTCGAGCCCGAGCATCAGCAGCGTTCCGAGCGCGAGGCCCGCAACGACCACGAGCAGCGCGCCTGCACGCTCGCCGGTCAGCGTCGTCGCGACATCGATCGCCGGCACCAGCAGCGAAAAGAAACTCGCCGCCAGCATCATGCCGGCCGCGACCCCGAGCAGCACGTGTTCGAGGCGTTTCGGGATCGATCGCAGCAGCAGCGCGGGCAGCGCACCGAGCGCATTCGCGACGAAGCAGGCCATGCCCGCGACGAATGCGAGCGCGAGCGCGCTGTCCGCGTTCTCGGCTGCCGGTCGCGGCAGACCCACTGCGAGCATCGCAAGCAACGCGAGCGCGGCGACGACCAATGCGATCGACGCGGCCGGATGGCTGCGTGCATGCGCGACGAGGCTGGCGCCCCAGCCCGGCTCGCGCGCGGGCGTCGTCGACGTGGTTTCCATCGCACGGAGTATCCGGCAATCCGCGCCGCGCGGCGCGCCTGGGAACGACACGCGTGGGCGCGGTGCGCGGCGGCGACGCTTCGCCTCGACGCCGCATGGCCCTTGTCGCGAGCGGCGGCTGCGTCTACCGTGCATGCATGCGCTCCCTTCTCGTCCTGCTCCTGACGATGCTCGTCGCCGCCTGCGTGGCGCGCGAACCCGCGTCCGCCGTCGCGACGCCCTCGGATGCGTTCTTCGAGCGCCTGCTCACGTTGTGCGGCAATGCGTATGCGGGTCGGCTCGGTGCGCGCGATGCGTCCGATCTCGCCGCGTTCGCCGGCACGCCGGTCATGCACGTGCGCGAGTGCGGTGCCGACGAAATCCGCATTCCGTTCCATGTCGGCGACGACCGCTCGCGCACCTGGGTGATCACGCGCGGCACGCAGGGGCTGCGACTCAAGCACGAACATCGGCACCCGGACGGCAGCGCAGACGCGATCGACCGCTACGGCGGCGACAACGCGGGACCGGCCGCGGGCAGCGCGAGCCGCCAGGAATTTCCCGCAGACGCGGAATCGAAGGCGATGTTCGACGCCGCGGGCATGCGGGCGTCGATCGACAACACCTGGGCCATCGAGATCGAGCCCGGCAAGCGTTTCGTCTACGAACTGCGCCGGCCGAATCGACACTTCAGCGTCGAGTTCGACCTCACCACGCCGGATGCGCCCCCACCTCCACCCTGGGGCAGCGCGCGGACGACTCGAGGCTGAAGCCGCTTCCGCAACGGCTCGCGCGCGGCGGGCGGTCCCGGGCTTGCGGGAGGGATTTCCGTTCCGATGGTCGAGGCGAACGGCGCGAAGCCCAAGTCCTTCCAGTGAGCGCCCGGCTAGACCCGACCACCTTCGGCGACGGACCCCGATGCGGGTACGCGCGCGATCACCAGTTCCCCGGCCACCGGCTGGCCGACTTCGTGCCGGATCACGAGCGGCTCGCGCACGATCCCGACGAATCCCGCGCGCTCGAGTTCACGCAGGGCCTCCGAGGAGGCATGGCGATAGCGACCGGTCGCGGGCAGCAATTCGACCGCCGCGCCCGCGCTCGACTCGAGCGAGAACGCGAACCAGCCACCCGGCGCGAGTCGCTCGCGCACCGCCCCGAACATCGGCGCGAGCGTCGCAACGTAGACGAACACATCGGCCGCGACGACGAGTTCCCACCAACGCCCGCGCGCATCCGCGAGGAACGCGCCGATTTCCGCCGCGACGAGGTCGCGGTACACGCCCTTCGCACGTGCGCGTTCGAGCATGCGCGGCGACAGGTCGACGCCATCGATCACGCGTGACTCGCGCGCGAGTTCGACCGCCATCAGCCCGGTTCCGCAGCCGAGATCGAGCACGCTGCGCGCGGCATCCGCGCCCTGCGCGCGCAGCAGCGCGGCCAGTCGCGCAGGCACCGAATAGCCGAGGCGGTCGACCAGGGTCAGTTCGAAGCGATCGGCGAAATCGTCGAACAGTTGCTGGATGTAGTCGCCCTCGACCCTCGCGGGCAAGTCGCCGCTCAGCGAGGCGAGGAAGTGCGCGACCACGGCATCATCGGGATCGAGCGCGCGCGCGCGTTCGAACGCCTCGCGCGCGGATGCGGCTTCGCCGAGCCGCAGGCGCGCGCGCCCGAGCCAGGCCCAGGCTTGCGCATCGTCCGCGCCGTCGGTCACGAGCGCGAGCAATGCCGTCGCGGCTTCGGCGACGCGTCCGGCCTGCATCAGCGCGACCGCCTGCTCGAGCGCGACCTCGCGATCATCGGGCGCGAGCGCGAGCGCGCGGGTGCGACTCGCGAGCGCTTCGTCGACTTGCCCGAGCGCCGACTGCGTCGTGGCCAGACCGCGCCAGGCATCGAGCGCGGCCGCGTCGTTCGCAACGAGACCCGCGTACAGCGGCAATGCGTCGGCGTTGCGCCCGAGCCGGCGCAGCGCGTGCGCGCGGTGCAGCAGCAAGGCCGGCTGGCGCGGCGCGATGCGCAGGCCGGCGTCGAATGCATCGAGTGCTTCGGCGACGCGCCCGAGGTCGAGGGCCGCGAGGCCGAGCGCGTTCCACGCCGATGCAAGCCCCGGTGCGAGGTCCGCTGCGCGGCGCGCTTCGGCGATCGCCCGCGCGCCGTCGCCACTGCGCCTGAAGGCGACCGACAGGTTGGTCGCGACGCCTGCATCGGACGGCGCGGCGCGCGACGCGGCCTCCAGGATCGCGACGGCGTCGGCGTAGCGCCCGCGCTGCAACAGCAGCGCACCGAGCGCCGCGCCCGCGCGCGCATCTCCTGCGTGCAGGCACGCGCGATAGCCTCGTTCGGCCTCGTCGAAGTGGCCCGCGCGGTGCAGCGAGAGGAGGGTTTCGAAGTCCTGCGCGGGCATGGCATGCGGGAGGAACGGGCGGCCTCGAATGGTACAGCGAGGTCGGTGCCGGATCCCTCCGGCAAGCGGCGGGCGCATCGGTACGTGACGCAGCGCCCGGTTCGGCGCAACCGGCGCGCCGACAATCCGCGCCAACTGCAGCCGGGGACACGCCGATGACACCGCAGGCACAGCAAGCGCTCGCGTTCCGCGCAGACCCCGCCCCAGGCCGCTGGCGCGCACGCGCGCTGCTCATGTGCCTCGGCATCGGGTTGTCCGCGCCGGTGCTCGCGGAGTCGATCTTCCGCGACGGCTTCGAGCCGCTCGAACCCGCGCCGGTCGTCAACGTGCTGCGCGATGACCGTGTCGCGACGCTCGAGATCGACTACGACGGCGAGAACGCGTGGGGCCAGTGGTGGACGATGGACGGCAGCGGGAACGACCCCGCGGGATTCCGCGTGACCTGGTGGCCACGCGACACGGCGGACGCACCTCTGGTGGCCGGGGTCGCTGCGCGCACGCGCGGCGTGTCCGCGCCCCACCACGACGGCAGCACCGGCTGCCTCAACACGGATGCCGCGCCCGCAGCGCCTGATGGTTCGGCACGCTGGCTCGTCACCGCGAATCGCCGCGTGCAGTTGCAGCCGCTCGTGAACGGCACGCCGTATGTCGTGCGCGTCGAGCGCCTCGACGCGCTCGGCCGCGTGATCAGCCAGCCCGCGCTGGTGCAGTTCGATGGCGGCGACGGCACGCGTGTCGAGGCGCTGCGCGCGAGCCTCACGCACTTCGACGATTTCAACCTCCCGGCGGGCGCGGCCGACGAGACGCTGTGGAACAACGCGACGGTCACCTCCACCGATGCGCGCTTCAACCTGTTCTTCATCAACGACCAGTACCACGCGCACACGCTGAACGGCACGCGCGTCGACAACACCGGCGACCGCTCGCAGACCTCGCAGCGCTTCCGCAAGCCGCTGCGGATCGAGGCGGGCACCCGTCGCCACATCGTGTTCGACATGGACAGCCCGTTGAGCCCGCGCTCGGTCTGGTACCTCGACCTCAACCCGGTGCACACCGATCTCACCGGCCATGCCGACTTCTTCGACACCGAAGGGGCGACCGGCCTGCCGGCCGGGATGCTGCGGCTGCGCGCGCAATTCCAGAGCTTCAGCGTGAGCCTCATCGGCATGGATGGCGCGTCCCACCAGGTCGCTTCCGTCGACATGGAGGCGATCGGTCGCCAGGCCGTCACGAACGTACGCCGCAGTTTCGAGGCCTGGGTCGGCACCGACGGGATCACGGTCTCGATCGACGGGCGCGAGGTCATCGACGCGGACTTCGCGCCGCATGCGCTCGCGAGCGGCGACTACGAGCCGCTGTGGATCGGCTTCGGCTACAACACGCCCAAGGACGGCGTGCCGTATTACCTGCTGCACTGGGACAACTTCGGCTTCGACGGTCCGGTGGTCGAGCCGCGCAGCGTGCACAACTACGTCACGCGCATTGCAGGCACCGACTACCAGAAGGCGAACCGTGGCGAAGGCATCGCGCCGAGCTTCACGGTGAAGGTGCCGGACGACCTGCGACCCGTCGTGGCGGGGGCGGTCGCCGAAGCCTGGCTCGTGTTCACCTACCAGATGGGCGACTACTCGAGCTTCGCGCTCGCGGCGGGCGATCACGTCGAAGTCAATGGCGGCGCCACCCACCTGTTGCCCGAACGTGTCAACAACAGCGTGCCGGAGAACCCGGACCTGCTCGCGTGGGGCCTTCCGTACACCGTGCGACTCAAGCTCGGCGACATCGTGCAGGGCGGTCCGTCCCCGCTCGTGGTCGGCGACGACACCTTCCGCTTCTTCGCGGAGAATACCGGCCTGCTCAACGTGCATGTCGAAGTGGCGTACCCGGCGGGCAGCGCACCCGCTTACACGCCACCCGCGGCGATCCATCCGTTCCCGACGCACGCGCAGCTGCCGCGGCTCGGCGCGCCCGCGCGCTTCATCCGCATCGGCGGGACCGAAGTCGGCGAAGCGCATCGGCTCGGCGCGGAACCGCGCGCGCGCATCGACGTCGCCGGCGTGGTGCCGGTCGAGTTCGTCGTCGGCAACCATCAGTACGCGAACTGGGCACCCGAGCTCATGGTCGTTCCGGTGCAGAGCACGGAAGTCTGGAGCAGCGGCGGCACCGGCGGCATCGCGCGCATCGAGGTGTTCGCGCGCGGGGCCGCGGACACCGCGCCGGGCGAGCGCGTGCTGCTCCTGGACACCGCGCGCGACGCACCGACGCCACAGGGGCGCTACATCCGCACCATCGATCTGTCGGGATGGCCCGATGGCGACTACGAGCTGTTCGTCAAGGCGACCTCGCCGTCGGGGCTCGTGAGTCACCCGAGCTACGGCGACGAGACCTACCTGTGGGACGCGGCGGACCTGTCCGGCGCTTATTACCCGATCGCGATCCACCTCGACAACGCGTCGCACGCGAGGTGATGGCCGGCAACGCGATGCGCCTTGCGCGTCAGAACGTGACCTTCACCGACGCCGCGCTGCGCCTCGCTTCGCCGTGGTACACCGCCTCGATGTTGTTGCCGTCGGGATCCAGCACGAACGCGGCGTAGTATCCGGGGTGATAGGGGCGTTCGCCCGGCGCGCCGTTGTCCTTGCCGCCGGCAGCGAGCGCCGCGCGATGGAACGCGTCGACCATCGCGCGATCATGCGCCTGGAACGCGAGATGATGGCGACCCGTCAGTTCGCCCTGCGCCGCTTCGCTCTGCGCTGTCGAGATGAACAGTTCGTCGGCCCAGAAGTAGTCGGCGCCGGTCCCGCCGAGCGGGATCCCGAGCACCCCGAACACCGCGTCGTAAAACGCGCGGCTCGCATCGAGGTCGCGCACGACGAGCTGAATGTGGTCGATGAGTCGACCCCGGTGCAGTTCCCGGGTTTCCATGATGAAGGCTCCATCGGCAATGCGGGCATATAGCCGTGCGCTGCACGCGCGCGCAAGCGCGTGCGCACGCTCGTTGGCGCGGGGTCAGGTTCGCGATCGCTAACGCGGCGTTCACCCTGCCCCGTCTAGAACGGCCTGCCTTGCCCACCGAAGGAACGCCCGATGACGACCCCGCAGGATCTCGAACAAAAGCTGTGGAAAGCGCTGAAGTCCGACCGCACGATGATGCTCGGCCTCGACGGCGTCGAGGATGGCCACACGCGGCCCATGACCGCGAACATCGAGGGCGAGTCGGGCCCGATCTGGTTCTTCGCCGGGCGCCCGAATGCGCTCGTCGACAAGGCCGCCAGCCCGGCGCGCGTCATCGGCGCGTTCTCGGCGAAAGGGCACGACCTGTTCGCGAGTATCAAGGGCACGCTGCGCATCGACCAGGATCGCGCGGTCATCGACCGGCTCTGGAATCCGTTCATCGCCGCTTGGTTCGAGGGCAAGGACGATCCCAAACTCGTGCTTCTGCGGCTGGACCCGGACGAAGCAGAGATCTGGCTCAACGAGAACAATCTGCTCGCGGGCGTCAAGATGCTGCTCGGCGTCGATCCGAAGAAGGATTACGAGGACAAGGTCGGGACCGTGCAACTCGACTGAGGCCCGCCCCGGAATGCCGGCTGACGCGGCGCGAGTCCGTTCATTTTGGATAAATCGCGAAAGCACAGACTGCAGGAACCGCCGTGCAAACGGCAATCCGGAAGGTGGAACACCAATGTCGATGAAGCATGCCATGATCGTGCTCGGGGCCGCCCTGATGCTGGGCGCGTGCGCGGAGAAGTCGCCGGTCGAAGCCCAGCGCGACGTGGCCGAGGCGCGCCAGGAAGCGAATGAAGACGTGGCCAAGGCGCAGGCCAAGGCCGCCGAGGAAGCCGGCGAGGCGCGTGCCAAGCTCGACGCAGCTCGCGCAGAAGCCGCAGCCGAGGTGGCCGAGGCGAATGCCGACGCAGGCAAGGACGTCGGTGAGGTGCAGCACGAAGCCAGCAAGGACGTCGCCGAGGTGCGCGCGGATGCGATGCACGAGGATGCGAAGGCGCGTTACGACCTCGCCGTCACGCAGGCGGAGGCCGAGCACAAGGTCGAAGTCGAGAAGTGCGAGGCGATGCCGTCCGGCCAGCAGGACGCGTGCAAGGACTCCGCCGATTCGCGCCTGGACATGGCGAAGACGCGTGCGAAGCAGGAGCTCGACAACGTCGAGGCTGCGACGGATCACTGATCGCCCAAAGCCGGCCTCGAGAGTCGAGGCCGGTTCGTACTGTCGCGCGAGCGCACCAGGTGCGCTCGCGCTCGTGCTGTCTGGCTCCCTTGGCCTTCGCCGCCGCCGGCTTCCGTTGATGGCGCATGGCGCGCCATCCCGATACGCAACGCCCTTCCCACGCCGATCACGCGCGACGACTCGCGCGGCGCAGTCTCGTCCTCGTCGTGGCCGTCGCGCTCGGCTTCGCGGCGCTGATGCTCCATGCACCGAGCCGACGCGTCTTCATCCAGCTCATGCATGAAGGCCAGCGACGCGAGCTGGAGCCTGCGCTGTTCCAGGGCGCGCCGCTGCGCAGCCGCAATGGCGGACGCGATCAGGCTTACCTCATCGGTACGCAGTCGGAAGAAGTGCTGACGTTCTCGCGGCGATCCCCGCATGTGACGCGGCGACACTACCTGCACGTCGACCTGTGGGCCGTCGATGCGGGCCTCGGCGAAGTCGCATGGCGCAAACGCCTTCGAAGCTACGAAGGCCGGCAACGCGAAGGGCGCGTCCTCACGGACTTCGAATTGCTCGGCGTCGACGGCGATACCTTGTGGGTGAATGTCGAGGGCCCGCTTGCGATCTCGCTGCCGGACGGAGGCCTGCGCGCGGACGGTGAGCGCATCGACGCGGTGAACCCGCGCCTCGCAGGCAGGCGCGTCGACGAGCGCGGCTACGTCGCGTTCGGCCGCAATGGCCTGCAGCTGACGCTCGACGACGCGAGCCAGTGGCGCATCGATGCCCACGACCTCTCTGCAGCGCCACGCGACACGCCGGTGCGGCATCCCGAACGCATCGTCGCGCCCGCGCCGCGGCGCTCGACGAGCGCGTTCCAGGTTCGCGCGATCCCGATCGGCGATCGCTGGATCGGGCTGCTGACGGACGGCGAGGCACGGCATCTGTCGACACCTCCGCGCGTGCCCGGCCGCGGCCCCGACGAGCGGCCCGGCGCGATGCAACAGTACCTCGAGGCGCAGCACGTGCCCGCGCCGCTGCACCAGCCGCTGCCACAACCGTATCGACTCTGGAGCGCGCACGTCGAGCAGGTCTCGGCTGCCCCACCCGACTGGCCGAAGGATTGGCCCGACAACTGGGGCACGCGCCCGCGCTTCAGCGACTACGCGGTGCTGCCCGCATCGCCGGTGTTCCTGCGCGCGGGGTTGTTGCGACCCCACCCCGACAGTGACAGCCCGTTCTGGTACCGCGAACCCGACAGCGTGCTCGTGTTGCACAGTGGGAAGCTCGGCGAGGCCGGGCGACTCGAACTCACGCGGGTCGCAGGCCCGCGCGGCGACGTGGCATGGCGCGTGCCACTGCCGTTGTCCGAACTGCTCTCGGTGATGCATGCCGAGGGCGACCTGCTGCTGCTCGGGCAGGAGCCGGTCGCGCACGAGCACGGCGAAGAGCGCCTGCACACGAGGCTCGTGCGCATCGACGTCGCACGCGGCACGGCGCGCGCGCTCGATCTGACGGACGAAAGCCTGCGACCCGAGACGAGCGACGCCGCCGCATCGCCGCGCTGAGGCGCGCGCCGCCAACGTTCATGCGAGCGGCGTATGCTCGGCGCGCTGCCACGTGGCAGCCCTGACCACCGGAGAACGCACGCATGAATCGCACGCAGATCCGATCCTGGTTGCCGCTTTCCGCGGCGCTTGTCCTCGCCATCGCGGCGCCCGTCGCGGCCCAGGACGACAAGGCGGCCGCGCCGCCGCTCACGCCAGCCCAGCAGGCCGAAATGGACGCCTGGGTCAAGGCCGGAACCCCGGGCGCAGCACACGCAGAACTCGCGAAGACCGTCGGCACGTACGACCTCTCGATCCGGCACTGGCAGGCGCCGGGCACCGAAGCCTCCGTCGAAAAAGGCACGGCCACGCGCGCGATGGTGCTCGACGGCCGCGTGCTCGTCGAAGACATGTCGTCGACGATGATGGGCCAGCCGTTCAGGGGCCATGGCATGCACGGTTACGACAACGTCACCGGCAAGCACTGGTCGACCTGGAACGACAACATGTCGACCGGCCTCATGACCAGCGAAGGCCAGTGCGACGCGAACGGCGCCTGCACGTTCAACGGCAGCTGGGTCGACCCGGTCAAGAAGACGCCGGTCACCTCGCGCATGACGACGCGGCGCACGTCTGCGGGCAGTGAAGTGTTCGAGATGTTCGGTCCCGCCGCGGATGGCACCGAGTTCAAGATGATGGAAATCACCTACACCAAGAAGCCTTGATCGCAACGGCGCCCGCGCGTTCGGCGCGGGCGCCCTGTCGCGACCGATTGTGCGTCGCACACGCCGACGCGCCCACGAACTTGCGCGAACCTGTCGCGTCACGCGCGGCGACTCCCTGCAGCAGCGGCTCGTCCTCTTCCGTGATCCTCAAACGCGCCACGTGCTGGAGCAAGGACCATGCCGCTTGGCGCGTGCAGAAGCAGCGTCGTTCATCACCCACTCGGTGAGCACGCCCTAGTCTGCGAGCGTGACCCCACACGGAGCGACTCGAACATGCCCACGATCTGGACCCTCGTCGCCGACCGCACGCGCGCTCGACTGTTCACTTCAAACCGTGCAGCCGAGCCGCTGGTGGAACTGCGCGATTTCGTGAACCCCGACGGGCGCGAACTCGCCCAGGAACTGGTCACCGATCGTGCCTCGCGCATGCCCGGGATGGTGGGTCGCGCGCGCGGCGCACTCGAGGCGCGCACCTCGCCGGAGGAACACGCCGCGCAGGTGTTCGCGCGCGAAATCTGCGCGGCGCTCGAGCGCGGCCTCGTCGATCGCGCCTGCGAGCGGATCGTGCTGATCGCGGCCCCGGAGTTCCTCGGGCTGCTGCACGGTTGCGCAAGCAAGCGCGTGCGTGACGCGACCGCGTTCGAACTCGGCAAGAACCTCACCTCGCTCGCGCCCGAGGATGTCCGCGCGTACCTGCCGGTCGAGGTCTGGCACGAGCTTGCAGGCTGAGAGCGCGTGGCGGCGCGCGCCGGTTCACGTGTCCGCGGTTGCGCGCTTGGGGCGTGAACGCCGCAGGCCGCGCTTCTCGAACCAGTGGTCGGCGTAGGGATTGTCGTTGTAGGGTCCGATCTCGCGATAGCCGTTGCGGACGTAAAGCGCCCGCGCCTCGATCAACGCGCGGTTGGTATCGAGGCGGAGCCGGTCGAAGCCGAGCCCGGCCGCGTGCTGCTCGAGCGCGTCGATCATGCGCTGCGCGATGCCCAGGCCCCGCGCGTGGGCGGCCACCCACATGCGCTTGATCTCGCCGACGCCACCGCCGCTTGCACGAAGCGCACCGCAACCCACCGCCTGGCCGTCGATCCGCGCAAGCAGCAACACGCCGTGGGGCGGCGCGTACTCGGTCGACGCACCCGCGCCTGCCTGCACGGGATCGAAGCCACGCTCGAATCGCGCGGCGAGCTCGCCGAAATACGCATCGAAGCAGGCGATCGCGTCGTCGCTGCAGGGATCTTCGACGCCGATCTCGACCGACGACGCGCGCAGGCAGCGCTCCACCTCCGCCATCGCGGCGACGAGGCGTGCACGCTGCGAGGGCACCAGTGACTCCAGCAGCGATCGCGCGAACGCCTGCGACCGTTGATCGAGCGCCCGGTACTCGCGCAGCCCCTTGCGCGTCAGCGTCGCGCGGCGCGCGCGCCGATCGTCCGCGCTGGGCACGCACGCGACCAGGCCGTCCGCCTCGAGCGCGCGCAACAGGCGACTCAGGTAACCGGAATCGAGTGCGAGCCGCGCGCGCAGCTCGCGCACATCCGCGCCGCCCGCACCGATTTCGAACAACAGTCGCGACTCGGCCAGCGGTCGGCCCCGACCGAGGTAGTCGCCGCCGAGCGCGCCGATCCGGCGGGTCACGCTGCGATTGAAGCTGCGGACCTGGCTGACCTGCGTCTCGTCCATTGCCTGACTTTAGTCAGGTATCTTGTCCGTTGCAAGCGAGGCCCCGCTCAGGCACGGAAGGTGCGCAGGTGGGTGCTGGTCTCGGTCGCGCTGACACCGGGAACCTTGCGGATGCGCTCGAGCACCGCGGAGAGTTCGGCCAGGCTCGACACGCGAAGTTCGGCGAGCAGGTCCCAGCGACCATTGGTGTCGTGCAATGCCGCGACGCCGGGTTCACCGAGCAGCGCACCGACCACCGCGTTCTGGCGGCCCTCGACGCGGATGCTCGTCCACGCGCGGATCTCGTCGGGCGTCGAATCCGGTCGCAGGCGCAGCGTGTAGCCCGCGATCACGCCGTCGCGTTCGAGGCGCGCCATCCGGTTGGATACGGTGCCGCGGGAGACGCCGAGCGCCTGGGCGAGTTCGGCCACCGGCGTGCGCGCGTCGTGCCGGAGTTTCGCGATCAGGCGCTGGTCGAGCTCGTCCATTCTATCATTCTGTCATATCTACATGCCGTTTTGCCATGAATGTGTCGTATTGCTTGCATTTATGCCGTTTCGCTCTGACGCGCTCATGCGCACAATGCGGGTTCGCCGCGCTCCGCCGGCCCGATCCGGAGTTCCGATGACCCTCCTGCTGACCACCCACGACCTCGGCCGCATCGTCGCCGCGCACGGCCTGCCGACCTTGCTCGCGCGCATGGTCGACTACCTCGAGGCCGATTTCCGGCGCTGGCAGGACTTCGACAAGTCCGCGCGCACCGCGGCGCACTCCGAGGTCGGCGTGATCGAGCTGATGCCGGTCGCGGATGCCCACGAGTACAGCTTCAAGTACGTCAACGGGCATCCGGGCAATACGCGGCACGGGTTGCCGACCGTGATGGCGTTCGGCGTGCTCGCCGATGTCGACACCGGCATGCCGACCATGCTCAGCGAGCTCACGCTGACGACCGCGATGCGCACCGCGGCTACCTCGGTGATGGCCGCGAAGCTGCTCGCGCGCCCGGGCTCGAAGTCGATGGCGCTGATCGGCAACGGCGCGCAGAGCGAGTTCCAGGCGCTCGCGTTCCACCATCTTCTCGGGATCGAGCAGGTGCGCCTGTTCGACGTCGATGCGCGCGCGACCGACAAGCTGGTCGCGAACCTCGCGGCGGCCGCGCCGAAGCTCACGGTCGTGCGCTGCAATGACACCGCCTCGGCGGTGCGCGGCGCCGACATCGTCACGACCGTGACCGCCGACAAGACCAACGCGACGATCATCACGCCGCGCATGCTCGAACCCGGCATGCACGTCAACGGCGTCGGCGGTGATTGCCCCGGCAAGACCGAGCTGCACGCCGACGTGCTCGTGCGCGCCTCGGTGTTCGTCGAGTACGAGCCGCAGACGCGCATCGAAGGCGACCTGCAGCAGATGCCCGCGGACTTTCGCGTGACCGAACTGTGGCGCGTCCTCGCCGGCGATGCGGCCGGCCGGCGTGCGGCCGACGAGATCACGGTGTTCGATTCGGTCGGGTTCGCGCTCGAGGACTACTCCGCGCTGCGCCTCGTGCGCGACTGCGCGCGCGAACTCGGGCTCGGTCGCGAAGCCGACCTGATTCCGGCCCTGGCCGATCCGAAGGACCTCTTCGGCCATCTCGTCGCGCACTCTGCCGCGCGCCGCGCGGCCTGAGCACGTCGCGGCGCAAGCGGAACGCGCACACCAAGCTTGGCGATCGGGAAACGCGGAGCACACGGGGCACACGGAAGAGTGCCCGGCACGGATGCGCGCAGCGTGTGCTCCGCACTCAAGCCTGACCTTCGATCGGCCATCCGAACCGGAGCTGCGGCGCCTGCTCGCCGCGGTGCACGAACCCCGCGCGGCATGCGCGCGGCGATCACGGCCAGCCGACCGCGAGGTCGAAACTCACGTCGCACGTCATGTCGGTTTCGTCCATTCCAGGTCCGCGCGCCTCGGTGAGGACCTTGCCGGTGAACCGCTTGCCCTTCGACGACAGCTCGACGCGGCCGTTGCCGCCGTCGAGGCCGGTCAGGGTGCCGTCCGCGGCGAGGTACATGAGGTTCACGATCGTGCTCATGTCGAGCTCGCCGCCGACGTGCGCGAGTTCCATCCAGCCCGCATCGACCGCCGCGTGCTGCGTCTCGATGAAATCGCCGCGGGGGCTCGTGAACGTGCTTTCGCCGGGTGCGCTGCGACAGTCGGCACAGGCCGCGAGCGCGACGCGATCGAGCCGCTTCGCCGTCAGGTAGATCGTCGTGGTGACACTGCCTTCGGCGCTGCGCGCGTCCTCGAATGCAATGCCGTCGGTGAACTCGATGCGCTTGCCATCGCGTTCACAGTACCCGGAGACGCTGTCTGCGTGGGCGGTGCCTGCGAGGAGGAACAGGACGGGAACGAGGATCGCACGCATGGTCTGCTCCGACGGGTCCCGGCATGGGACGTTGGTGACGACAACGGTACACGGTGCCGAGGCGGGCCACATCGCCGGCTTCAGCGGTTCGCGAACACCTTGCGGAACACTGCGGGCGACGCGCGCCGGTAGATGTTCGAGTGGTCCAGTTCCGCCCAGGCCTCGTGCTGCCAGCGCAGGCCGGCCGGCGCACGTGCGCGCAGCACGTCGCGCAACGCGAGCGCGGCGCCGCCGATGTCGTCGTCGCTGGCCGTCGCGACGTACAGCGTGCGCTCCCTGCCGCGCGGCCACGCGTCCAGGCGCGACGCGGCGCCCTTGACCAGCGCGCCTTCGTTCCACCAGAGGCTCGGGCTCAGCGCCACGTAGGTGTCGAACAGGTCCGGCCGCACGAACAGGGTTTCGAGCACGAACAAGCCTGCGAGCGATTCCCCGACGATCGCCCTGCGCGCGCTGGTGCGGTAGCGGCGCTCGACTTCGGGCATGAGTTCGTCCGCGATGAACGCGCGGAACGCGGCGGAACCGCCGACTCGAGGTGCGATCGTGCGATCGCTCGCGACCGTGGTCGGGCCGGTCAGGTCGCGGCGTCGCTCGGTATTCTCGATGCCGACGAGGATCATCGCTTCGATGTCGCCGGCACGGATCGCGGCATCGATGGTCGCCGCGACATGCGGGAAGTCCTCCTCGAGACCGCCGTCCGGCATGTACAGCACCGGATGGCGCAGGCGCCCGTCGAGCTCGTACTGCGGAGGCGTCTGGACGTTGATGCGCCGCGCTTCTCCGAGCACCCGCGATTCGAGGACGAAGCTCGCCTGCGCCGGCGCGGAATCGGTTGCGAACGCCGGTCCGTGCGCACATGCGAGCATGAGCGCCGCCCATGCGATCGATCCTGGCTTCACCATCGACACGGTTTCCGATGTGCGCGGGATGGGCATGATCGCATGACGATCTTGAGCTCGCGTCGCATCCGGTGCGCGCGCGGGGTGCGCCCGGCCGGCAGCCGCCCGAAGGCGGGGGCCTGCTCAGCGCGTCGCGAGCGGGGGTGCAGGCTCGAAGCCGTCGCGGAACACCGCATCGAAGGCAGGGCTCGGCACCAGCGCGATGAAGGTGCCTCCCGAGATGCCTCCGTCGGCGCCGTTCGCGAGCACGCCGAGCGGCGCGCCGGTGATGCGGTCGTAGCGCTGCACCCGGTTGCCCCAGAGCACGAGCAGCGAACCGTCGCCGTCGAGCGCGAGACCGGTCGGTCTCACCAGTCCGGTCAACAGGGTGTCGACGAGTTGCCCGGTCGCCGCATCGAACCGGTAGACCGCGCCGCTGCCCTCGCCGCCGACGAGGATCGTGTCGCCCTCGTCGACGATGCCGCGCGTTTCGATCAGGCCCGCGCTGCCCGGCGCGATGAACGTCGGGTCGACCTCGCCGCTGGCCGGATCCACGCGCGCGACGCTGTCGGTGTCGTAGCCGGGGACGTACAGCAACCCCGCTGCGCTGACCATCATGCCGTTGTCGGCGCCGAGCAGGCCGCTGTCGGGCGGCAGCACCGTAGCGACCACCTCGCCGCTCGCGGCATCCAGCTCGACCACGCTGCTGCTGCCGTATCCGGCGACGAAAACCTCGCCTCCGGCGCCGAACGCGACGCCGGTGGGATCGAAATCCGCAGGCAGCTGCGCGAACACGTCGACGAACGCATAGCCGTCGTCCCGGCGATAGCGCTGCACCTGGTCATTGCCTTCGCTCACGACATACACGAGGTCGTCGCGCGGGTTGTGGCGCACCGCCTGCGCGCCTTCGATGCGCCCCTCGTGTTCGAGCTGGCGCAGGAACGCACCGCTGCAGGCGTCGTAGATCGCGACGTTGTCCGAGAAATAGCCGCTCACGAGCAGGTGGTGCGGGCACGGCTGTGCGTGCAGGACCGGCGGATCGGCGAGCAGCACCAGGGCCGTCCCGAGGGTGCGGGCGTGCATCGGATCACCTCGTCCGGTAGAGGAGTGGCGAGGGTGCGCGCCGCGACGACGCATGACCTTCGCGGAACCTTCGCGCGACCTCCGTTGTTCCTCCTTTCGGCGAGACCACGGCATGCTTCGTAGTCGGATCACCCGCTGCCGCGTTCCGCTTGCTAGCATCCATGCATGCCCGGCAGCAGCCCTCCCGCGACCGCCTACCGCTTCCTGGATTGGCGCTACGAGCCCGCGCTGCGGCGGCTGGTCGGGCCCGCCGCGGAAACGCGGCTGAAGCCGTTGCCGGATCGCTTGCTGCGCTGCCTGCTCGACGCCCCGGGCCAGGTGCTCGCGCGCGACCACCTGATCGCGCAGGTGTGGACGCGGCGAGAGGTCAACGACGAAGTCCTGTCGCGCGCGATCGCGGAACTGCGCGCGCTGCTCGGTGACGACGCGCGCGAACCTCGCTACGTCGAGACGCTGTCCAAGGGCGGCTACCGCTGGATCGCACCCGTGCAACGGGTGGCCGCCGATGCCCCGGTCGCTGCACCGCAGGCGGCGGGCCCCGTGCCGACCGCCGTTCCCTCGCGTTGGCCGCGCCGCGCGCTCGCGCTCGTACTCGTGCCGTGCTGTCTTGCAGCGGTGCTGGTGTGGCTCGGGTGGCCGCAACCGCCGGCGGCCACGCCGCAGCCGGCTTCCGCGCCGCTCGCACTCGCGCTGCTCTCGGCGCGTCCGCTCGCGACGGACCCGCTGCTCGAGTCCGATGCGCGCTTCGACGCGAGCGGTCGCGTCGTGTACGTGCGCACCGATGCGGGCGGCGATCGCAGCGAGCTCGTGCTGATCGATCCGGCGAGCCGCGCCGAACGCGTGCTGTGGGACGGCCGGGGCGCGTTGCGCCAACCGGCACCGTCGCCGGACGGGCGTGAAGTCGCGGTGTTGCACTTCACGAACGATGCCTGCGAAGTCTGGAGCGTCGCGCTTGTCGACCTGCAACGCACGCGCCTCGGCGCGTGCGCTCGCTCGGTCGCCGGCGGCATGGAATGGACCGACGCCGGCCAGGGCCTGATCCATACCGGTGTCGCGACGCAGCCGGGGCGCGAACCGGGCCTCGTGCTGCTGGACCGCCGCACCGGCACGCAGCGCGTGCTCACGACGCCCGCGCCCGGCGAAGGCGCGCACACGCATGCACGGCTCTCGTTCGATCGCTCGCGCATCGTCTACGCGAGCATGCGCGATGGAGAAGGCCAGCTCTGGGAAGCGGACTGGCCCGCGCTGCGCGCGCGCACGGCGCTGCTGAAGCGACCCGATCCCGTGTACGGGCATGCGTTCGAGCCCGCGGGCCGGGGGCTGTGGATCGCGGGTGACCTGACCCGCTACCGCGCGTTGCATCGCCTGCTTCCTGGCGGGGAACCCGAGCTGATCGGCGGGCGTGGTGCGCGTTCGGTCGACATCGCCGCCGACGGCACCGTGGTCTGGTCGGAAGCCAACTACGATGCCGACGTCTGGCTGCGCGCGTCGGCCGATGCGCCGTGGGTCGCGATCGCGCGCTCGAACCGCTACGAGTCGCAGCCGGAGTTTTCGCCCGACGGCCAGCGTATCGCTTTGATCAGCAATCGCGGCGGCAGCGAGTCGGTGTTCGTGCATGACCGACGCGACGGCAGCGTGCGCGCGCTCACGCTGGATCCGGATGCCCGTTGGGTGCGTCCGGTCTGGTCGATGCGCGAAGACGCGCTGATCATCACGGCCTACCATGAGCGGCACACACGCCTTTACCGCTTCCGCCTCGACGAGGATCGCGCGCAGCCGCTCGAACAGTTCGAGCCCGGCGCATTCCACGGCACCGAGCTCGCCGAGCGCCTCGTCTACATGACCGGCAATGGCGGCGGCCGCGGGCAATTGATGCAATGGCGCGACGGGCGCGCGCAGCCGGAGGACCTCGGCGTCGGCGTCGTCACCGCGTACCGCGCATCGCCGCAGTGGCTGGCCTGGCGCAACGAGGGATCGACCATGCTGCACGCGGCGCCGTGGCCGTCGCTGCGGCCGGTGCGCGAGATCGCGACGGACGACGGCAGCGAAGCGCTCGCGTTGGCAGGCGATACGCTGCACTACCTCGACCGCGGCGCGTTGTGGACGCTGCGCCTGCCCGATGGTGAACCCGTGCGCGTGGGGACCGAGCGCGTCCCGAACGGCAATGGCCCGAGCCTCGCGGCATCCGCCGACGGCGCACTCGCGCTCGTCTCGCTGACCGCGCTCGGCATCGACCTCATGATCGCCGAGGTTCCCGCCATCGGTGCCCGCCCGTAGTCCGCAGTCGATGCGTGACGCCCCGCTGCAGCCGATGCGGGCGCACGCCGATGCGACGACACCGCGCAGGCATTGTCACGGCGGCGCGCGGCACGGCGGTATGATGCGGCACCCCTGCCGCGGAGTTTCCCGATGCGCATTCCCCTGCTGTCCGCCTGCCTGTTGCTGCTGCCGTTGCCTGCCCTCGCCGCGATGCAGGCGAAGCCGGTCGAATGGACGATCGGCGAGAGTCGCTTCAGCGGCACCCTCGTGTACGACGACGCCGCCAGCGCGAAGCGACCCGGCCTCGTGATGGTGCCGAACTGGATGGGCGCGAACGCATCGGCGACCGAAAAGGCCAAGGCCGTCGCCGGCGACGACTACGTGGTGCTGGTCGCGGACGTCTACGGCAGCACGGTGCGCCCCAACGACGCGAAGGAAGCGCTGGCGGCGGTGAAGCAGGTCTACGCCGACGGCGGCACCACGCTGCGTGCGCGCGTCGCCGAGGCGGTGCGCGTGCTGCGCGCGCAGGCCGGCACCGCGCCGCTGGATCCGCAGCGCATCGGTGCGTTCGGGTTCTGCTTCGGTGGCTCGGCGGTGCTCGAACTCGCGCGCAGCGGCGCGGATCTCGCAGGCGTCGTGAGCCTGCATGGCGGCCTCGATACCCACCTGCCGACCGCGGGCAACCGGATCCGGACGCCGGTGCTCGTGCTCAACGGCGCCGACGACGCCGACGTCGGCGACGCGAAGATCGCGCGCTTCAAGGACGAGATGGACGCGGCCGGGGCCGACTGGCAGTTCGTCGACTTCGGCGGCGCGGTGCACTGCTTCACGCAACCGGAATCGAACGACCCGCCGAACTGCGTCTACGACGAGCGCTCCGCGAAGCGCGCGTTCCGCATGATGGCCGACTTCTTCCGGGAACGCTTCGCGGCAGGTTGAGCGCGAAGGAGGCGGCGTGGAAAGTCTTCGCAGGGCATCCACCCCGCCACACGAGCCGCGACCCAAGCCACGGCATTCCGGCGGCTCATCGTGACAGCACGAAATCCAGCGCCGCGCACACCGCGGCCGCCTGCGCCGCATTGCACTGTTCGGCGCTCGCGCGCGGGCTGTCGGGATAGACCTCGGTCGTGGTCCTGTAGCGCGCGTCGGTGGCGCCCGCGCACAGGCCGAGTGCGCGCAGCGGATAGCGGATCACGCCGCGCGCGACCACCGGCGAGCCAATGATTTCGCCGTTCGCATCGGCCGGCGCGATGTGCGTGACCTTCTCCACCGCGGCGATCACCGCCTGCTGGAACTCCGGCTGCGGGTGCTCGCTGTCGTCGACGAGATAGAAGCCGTCGGGAATCCCTTCGGGCTCGAACGGCTTGCCGTCGCGCGCGGCCAGCGCGGGCCGGAACTCGGACTCGTCGCTGTCGGTGGTTTCGTGCAGGTCGACGTGCACGAGCACGCGCTCGCGCCACGGCGCGAGCAGCTCCATCAGCGCGGCGGACTCGCGCGCCGGACTGTCCGAGCGGAACGAACGGTTCGGGTCGATCGCATCAGGATTCCAGCGGTGGATGCGCTCGTACGCCCACGGGCTCACGCAGGGCACGACGATCAGGTTGACGCGGCCCTCGTATGCGGCCGCGTGGCGCTCGAGGAAACGCAACGCACCGTGCACGCCGCTGGTCTCGTAGCCGTGCACGCCCCCGGTGACGAGCGCGATCGGCAGGTCGTCGCTCCACGCTCGGCTGCGGAGCGCGAGCAGCGGATAGAGGTCGGGCGCGTAGTCGAGGCGACCGTACTCGACCACGTCGAAGCGCTCGCGCAGCCGCTCGATCGCATCGACCACATCGACGGCATGGCTGCGCTGCCTGCGCTGCCGGGTGCGCCATTCGGCGATCTCGGCGGTGCCCCAGGGCACGCCGGGCGTGCCGATGGAAACAGGGTCGGGAGCGGACATGCGGGGGTTCCGGAAGCCAGGCGGCGGGAATGCGCAATGTAGCATTCCCGCCGAAGGCGCCGGACCTGCGCGGCATGCGCGATGCCTCGCTCAGCAATCGAGTCCGGCCGGCATCGTGAGCCGCTCGATCGGCATCGCGCCCGAGCCGTAGCCAGGCACCTGCGAATCCCACTCGAGCGTGCCGCGATTGCAGTCGCTGAAACGCAGCGTGAGGCTGCCCCAGGTCGTGTTCTGCACGCGCGTCGGGTCGAAGTTCGGTGCGAAGCGCCCGCCCGGCCCGTCGATCGTGCTCATCGTGATCGTCGCGTGGTCGCCGCTGATCGGTCCGACACCGCCGATCCACGCCTGCCCGCCGGACGGCGCGAACGTGTAAACCAACGCCACGAGGTTGCCGTCGGCGAGGACTTCGAGCCCCATGCCGAGCTGGCCGGTCGCACCTTCATCGACCCATGCCCCGGTGAAGCCGCTCGTGATCGGGACGCTGCCCGATGACGCCGGCGCCGGAATCAGCGCGATGAAGGTGCCGCCGGAGATCGCGCCGTCGGCGCCGAGCGCGACGACGCCGAGCTCGGCGCCGCTGGTGCGGTCGAAGCGCCGCACGCGGTTGCCCGCGAGCACGAGCAGCGAGCCGTCGGACGCGAGCGCGAGGCCGGTCGGTCGCGCGAGGCCGGTGATCACGGTGTCCACGTGCGCGCCGGTGTTCGCGTCGAAGCGATAGATCTCGCCACTGCCCTCGCCGCCGACGAGGATCGTCGCGCCCTCGTCGACGATGCCGCGTGTCTGCCTGAGACCCGCGGCGCGCGGCGGCACGAACTGCCGACGCACCTCGCCGGAGTTCGGATTCACGCGCGCGACGCTGTTGCTGTCATACCCGGGCACGTAGACGAGGTCCGCGGCGCTGACGATCATGCCGTTGTCGGAGCCGCCGAAGCCGTTGCCCTCCGGCAGCAGCGTACCGATCACCTGGCCCGTGTTCCGGTCGAGTTCGATCACGCTGCCATGGCCGTAGCTCGCGACGAACACGCGTCCGTCGCGGGCGAAAGCAATGCCGGTCGGATCGATGCTGCCGGCCAACCTCGCGAATACGTCGACGAAGGTGTAGTCGGCATCGCGTCGGTAGCGCTGGATCTGGTCGTTGCCTTCGCTGACCACGTAGATCAGGCCGTCGACCGGGTTGATGCGCACGGCCTGCGCGCCACGGATGCGGCCCTCGGTGTCGAGCTGGCGCAGGAAGCGCCCGCTGCAGGCGTCGTAGATCGCGACGTTGTTGGAGAAGTAGCCGCTGATGAACAGGTGCTCGGCGCAGGCTTGCGCGCGCAGCGCGGGGGCGAACGCGAGGACGGAAAGGACGAGGAGGATGCGGAGGACCATGGTCGGGCTCGCTGCAGGAGTGGCGAGCCCGAGGTTCGCCCGGCGCGGCGCGGGAGTCCTTCGCAAACGCTCCGATCGATCTCCTATTTTCCTCCGTTCGATGCGCCCTGCCCGCGTCCGCGGGTTCGCAGCCGCACCGTGGCCGACCGGCCCATGCCCCTGCGAGGATCAGCGCAACGCGCGGAACATGCGCAGGATCGCATCCGCGCTCGCGGCGATGTCGTCCTCGCCGGTGGCCCAGTTCGAGACCGAGAGTCGCAGCGCGGCCATGCCGTGCCAGGTGGTTCCGCTCGCCCAGCAGGTGCCGTCCTGCTGCACGCGCGCGATCACCTCGCGCGTCAGCGCGTCGTCATCGCCGAAGCGCACGAGCACCTGGTTCAGCACCACGTCCGCGAGGATCGCGACCCCGGGTTCGGCGCCGAGCAGGTCCGCGAACCGGCGCGCGTGCGCGCAGCAGCGATCCACCAGCGCCGCCACGCCTTCGCGACCGAGCGCGCGCAGCGTTGCATAGACCGGAATCCCCCGCGCGCGGCGCGAGAACTCCGGCACCCAGTCCACCGCATCGCGTTCGGCGCCGCGCGTCTGCACGAGATAGGCGGCCGACACCGTCATCGCGGCGCGATGCGCTTCGGCGTCGCGCACGATCGCGACGCCGCTGTCGTAAGGCACGTTGAGCCACTTGTGCGCGTCGGTCGCCCACGAGTCGGCGAGTTCGATGCCGTCTGCAACTGCGCTGCGGGACGCGCTCGCGCGCGCCCACAAGCCGAATGCGCCATCGACGTGCAGCCACGCGCCGCGCGCACGCGCGCTGCGCGCGATGTCGCGCAGCGGGTCGAATGCCCCGGTGTTCACGTTGCCGGCCTGCGCGCAGACGATGACCGGCCCGTCGAGCGTCGGCAACACTTCGGCGAGCCGGTCCGCACGCATGCGACCCTGGGCGTCGGATTCGACACGCACCAGCGCACGCGTGCCGAAGCCGAGGTAGCGCAGCGCGACGTCGAGCGTCACGTGCGCTTCCTGCGACGCGACCACGTGCACGCGCGGCGCGCCCGTGAGCCCGTCCGCTTCCACGTCCCAGCCGGCATCGCGCAGCACGCCGTGGCGCGCGGCCGCGAGGCAGGTGAAGTGCGCCATCTGGCAGCCCGTGACGAACCCGACGCCGCTGCCACGCGGCAGGTCGAACAGCTCCAGCAGCCAGCGCGCCGCGACTTCCTCCAGCGCGGCCGCCATCGGCGAGATCACGTGGATGCCGGCGTTCTGGTCCCAGGTCGACACCAGCCAGTCGGCCGCGAGCGCGACCGGCAAAGAACCGCCGATCACGAAGCCGAAGTAGCGCGGTGCCGCGCACGCGGACGCGCCGCGTTCGGCCGCACCCGCGAGCAGGTCGATCACCGCGGCAGGATCATCGCCGCGCTGCGGCAGCGGTGCATCGACCGCCGCGATCATTTCGTCGCGGCCCGCGCGTGCGCCCACGAATCGGTGCGGCAGTTCGTGGAGGAAGGTGCTTGCGTGCGCATGCGCACGCGCGAGCAAGGGATCGAACGCGTCTGTCGTCATCGGACCGGCTCCGGCATCGCAGCGGGGGCGCCCCGCGATCGCGCGACGATAGTCGCTTGACGTCGCGAATGGCGGCTGCGGGAGACGGTATCGCGTGCCGTTCCTGCGGTCAGCATGGCGTCCGCAACGTGCGTGGACCGTTCGCCCCTTCGCACGAGGGGCGAGTACCGGCGACGGCTGGACCACCCCGCCCATGCCTTCCAGCCTATTCTTATCGTTCTTCGATATGGATATTATCGCCCAACGATAAACAACCGGGGATCCACCCATGACCCGCATGTCGTCCCGCGCACTCGCAGCCGCCCGTCCGGTGATCCGCGGGCTGGGCTTGCTCAACCTTCTGTACGCGCTCGCGCTGCTGGTGCTGTTCGGCATCAGTTTCGTGATCGAGGGATGGCCGCAACGCCCGCTCGGCTTCGACCTCGTCGACGCGCATCCGTGGCTCGGACAGGGCCTGCGCGTGATCGTCCTGATCGCGGTCGCGGGCGCCGCGATCGTGCACGGCGTGCTCCGGCGCCTGCTCGCGATCGTCGACAGCGTGCGCAGCGGCGATCCGTTCATCGACGCGAACGCGCGCCACCTGGACGCGATCGCGTGGCGCGTGGTCGCGCTCGAAGTGCTGCGCCTCTGCATCACGGCGATCGCTTCGGTGGTGTGGGAATCGGGCCGCATCGGCGGTTTCTCGTTCACGCCGTGGCTCGCAGTCCTGCTGCTGTTCGTGCTGTCCGGCGTGTTCGCACAGGGTGCGCGCATGCGCGCCGACCTCGAAGGCACGGTCTGACATGGCGATCGTCGTCCGCCTCGACGAACTCCTGCACGCGCGGCGCATGACGCTGACCGAACTCGCGACGCGCGTCGACATCACGCTCGCGAACCTGTCGATCCTCAAGACGGGCAAGGCGAAGGCGATCCGCTTCTCGACGCTCGAGGCGATCTGCGCGGCGCTCGAATGCCAACCCGGCGACCTGCTCGCGTTCGACCCCACCCTGCCTGTCGAGGACTGACGAGATGCCCATGCACCCGCTGATCCGTTTCCTGTCACCCGACCCGCTCCAGGACGGCGTGCGACCTGTCCAGGCCTGGGGCTTGCGCCTGTTCTTCCTGCTGATGCTCGTCTTCGTCGCGCCGACCGCATGGCGCGCCTTGCTTACGCACGAGGGGCCATGGGATCCACTGCGCGCGGTCGCGATTTCGGTATGGGCGACCTATCCCGCACTCGCGCTGTTCGGCGTGTTCCGACCGCTTCGCTGGTTGCCGCTGATGTTCTTCACGATCGGCTACAAGGCGATCTGGCTCGCGTTCGTCGCGTGGCCGCTGTGGCAGGCCGGCAGCCTGTGGGGCACGCCGGCCGGCGAAATCGCGGCATCGTTCCTGCCGCTGCCGCTGCTCGTGCTCGTGGTGCCGTGGGGTCATGCATGGCGCAGGTACTTCGGCACCACGCGCGCACGCGTGGAGGCACATGCGGGCTAGCGTGCGTGCGCAGCCCGCAGTGCGATGCGATGCGCCGCGGGCTCACGCGTCCCGCGATGCGGCCCACTTATGCCGATCCACGCGGCGATGACCGCGAGCACCAGCGTCGCGAGCGACAGGAGCGGCAGGGCGATCGCCCCCGCGGCGACGTCGCGCGCGTGTTGGAGCGCGCCGAGGACACCGGCACCCCACGTCGCGAGCAACACGAACGTATAGGCGGCGAATCGGCCGTGCAGCCGCTCCACGCGGAACAATTCGCAGAACGCGCAGAGCAGCGCGGCGCTCGCGAAGGCGAGGCCTGCAGCGATCAGCCACGCGGCCGACGCACGCACGGCCGCCTGCTGCGTCGACCAGGCCGCGTAGTCGGCGAGCGCCACGCCGAGGAACAGCGGGATCGTGGCCGCGAGCATCACGGCATGGAATGGGTGGATCGCGTCGTGACGCGCGGTGTCGGCGATGGCAGCCATGTCGATCTCCTCGGGGTTCCGGGCCTGCGCGGACCCATGCGATCCGACGCCTCTGTTCCCTTGAGATGCGGCCGCCCTCCCGACCGCTCAATCGAAGCAGGGTGAGGCCAAAGGCCGCACCGGTACGCGCTACAGCTCGAAGCGGTAGCTGAACTTGACCAGCAGTTGCTCGTCGTCGCGCAGCGAAAAGCTGTCGCGCAGCAGGTGCCCGGTCTGCTCCGAAAAGTCGTCCTGCCGGTAGCCGCCCCGGCCGTACACGACGTAGAGATAGGACAACGGCGCAAGCTCGTAGCGATAGCGGATCTGGAAGCCGAGGTTCGCGACGTTGAAGTCGTCCACTGGTTCGCCGGTGGCGATCGCATGCCCGCCCGCAGCGACGCGATACGCCCGCCGCAAATCGGCGTCCAGCGCGATCGCCTGCAGCTTCACGCGCAGTTCCTGGCGGCTGTCGATGGTCCAGTCGAGGCCCGCATTGAAATCGAGTTCGCGCCTGGCGAAGCTCCCGACCAGGTTCTCGCGCTGCCAGACCAGCCAGTCGGGGCTGCGATCGTTGTAGAAGCCCGCGTGCAGGCTGAACGCGTCGCTGAGGAAATACGTCGCGTCGTACATCAGGCTGTAGCCGACCTTCGCATTGCCCGAAAGGCCGCCACTGAAGGCCTCGAGTTCGACCTCGTGCGCCCAATCACCCTTGCGCGGGCGTTGGAACTGGTAATACGCGCCGAAGTTCGCGGGCTTCCTGATCGAGCCATGGCCTCGCGTGAGCAGGTCGTCGACGCCGGCACTGTTGATGTTGACCTGCGCGTACTCGTAGCTGCCGTTGCGCAACCGGCCTTCGCGACTCAGGCGAAACTGGTCGTTGAGCTTTTCGCCGTGGTCGTTGGCGTTGCGGCTGACGCGGCCGCGCCAATCCTTGGAGGCGTAGCGCGAGGACTGCGGCAGGTCGGCGAAGCGGCGCCGCAGTTCCCAGTGCAGGTAGTTCGTGCTGTTGCGCGAAAGATAGCCCGCATCGTTGATCTCGAGGTCGTTGCCGAAGTGCATCGCGATCCACTGCTGGCGCCAGCCCCGTCCCATTTCGTAGTCGGCCCAGACCGTCGCGCCGAGGCCGGTTTCGATGACACCGGCCTCGTCGACGCGGCTGCCGAACACGCGCGTCTTCACGTTCCAGGCGGCACTCGGGCGCCAGTTGTGGTCGATGCCGAACACACTGGCCTCGCGGTCGAGCCAAGGGCGCTCGACGTTGGTCAGCATCATCCCGACGTTCTGCGTGTCGAAGTCGTGCACGAGCCGCAACGCCGTGAACGTCCGACCGACCTCGTCCGCCTCGTCGGCGGCGAACAGTCCGTACTGGGTCGCGCCCACACTGCCGTTGACCTTGATCGCCGCGGTGATGTCGCCCGACCCTTCGCCGTCGTCGGCCGGACCGCCGACGCGCCGCGTGTACAGCAGCTGGCTGAAGTCGGATGGCGTGGTGTACTCGAACAGCCCCTGGTTCTCGGTGAAGAACGGCCGCTTGTCGCTGATGAAGATCTCGGTCGCATCGAAGTTGACGACGAGGTCGTCGCTCTCGACTTGGCCGAAATCCGGATTCACGGTCGCAGCCATCTGGAACTGCCCGTTCGGCTTCCAGAACACGTCGCCGCCGCCATCGAACGTGCTGCCACCCGCGATGATGTCGTGCAATCCCGATACGTACGGCGTGAGCGCGAGCAGCGAGTCGCTGTAGGCGGCGACCTCGACCGCGGCGAAATCGGAAAGGAAGCGAGGCCGCTCGAAACTGGCCGAAGGCCACGCCGAGCGTTCGCCGGTCGAGCCGATCACGCGGTCGAGGTAGACCTTCAGCGTGCGCGTCCCGCCCTGCGCACTCGCCATCGGCGCGATGTACCAGGGGATCAGCATTTCGACCGACCAGGCGTCGTCGTCCTCGCTGACCGCATGGCGCCAGTTGCCGTCCCAGTCGTCGTTGAACTGGTTTTCGTTCGTGATCACCGCATCCGCAATGCCGTCGGTGGACGACACCGTGAAGTTGTAGCCGGTGCGCCCGCCCGCGTCGAAGTCGACCATGAGGTTGACGCGGTCGACCTGCTCATCGAAATCACGCTGCACGCGCTGGCGGGTGCGTGGCACGCTCGGCGGTTGCGTGTTGCGAAACCCGATCGCGAGGCCCTCTGGCGTGGCGAGGATCCATGCCTCGGTCGCCAACGATGCCGGCTCGCCGCTGAGCGGCTGCACCTGGCGGAAATCGGTCACGTGCCGCGCGCCCTGCCACTCGACCGGATCGATGCGACCGTCGATTTCGATCGCGCACGCGCACCACGACAGCGACGCACACATGACCCCACCCGCTACCTGCGCTGCACGCATGCGCCTGACGCTCCTGGAAGTCCGGATGATCCCTGCACGCGCCGCCCTGCCCACGGCGTGACGACGTGCGTCGCGAGCCGCAACGTGCGCGCAAGCCGGCACTGTGATGCACGCGGCAGCGAAAGGGTTGCATCGGGCGCGCCGGACCACGCCGCGCCGGATGGATCGGGCTACGCGCCCGGGTCGAGCCGCCGAGGGGCCGTCGCCTGCGCGACGAATGCCTGCAGGCGCGCCGCATCGGGGATTGCGTGTCCGTGCGCGGTATTGTCGAAGATGCACCATGCGGGCGTCCGTGCTCGACCGTCGCGCGCGAGGTCGCGCGCCAGCGCGCACAAGTCCTCCTCGGCGTAACGGCTGTAGTACATGCGCGGCGACCCGTGCCAGCGCCGGTAGGTCCAGCCCGCGCGTGCACTGCCCGCGGTTCGCGCGGCATCCGGCAGCGATGCGGGGTCGGCCGCGACGCGCGTGATCGCATACCGCTCCCAGAGACGCGAGACGCGCGGGTCGAACCACGATGCATGGCGCGGCTCGCACGCGATGCGCGCATCGCAACGCCGGCGCAGCATCGCGAAGAAGCGGTCGGCCACGCGAGCGTCGAATGCGAGGCTCGGTGGAAGCTGCGCGAGCACGCCGCCGAGCTTCGCGCCGAGCCCGGCGACCGAATCGAAGAACGCATTCAGTGCGTCCGCGGTCCCGTGCAGGCGCGCGTCATGCGTGATCGTCCTCGGCAGCTTGACCGAGAACAGGAAGCCCGCGGGCACGCTCGCGGCCCAGCGCTCGAACGTCGGCGGCCGATGCGGCCGATGGAAGGTCGAGTTGATCTCGACCACGTCGAAGCGCGTCGCGTAGCGCGCGAGATGGCTCGGGGCGTCGCCGAACAGGTGGCCGTGCTGCGCGGGAATCGACCAGCCCGCACACCCGATGCGCACGCGCGGCGCACGCGCCCGCGCGTCCATCACCGCGTGGACCACGATGCGCATCTGCGCCGCGCGGGCCGCAATGGCCGACCCGCGTGGTCGCGCGTTGCACGCAGGAGCTGGACCAGATGCATCGGATCGGCCGTGTCGTCGTTGCGTGTACGCTGAAGTGGCGTGCTTTAACCGCCGCTGACGCACTCGTCGATGGCGGCCGGACACGGCATTGCGCGCCGCGCTAACCCGGGAACTGCTGGGCCAATGCATCGTCGCGCTCGCGCGCGGCGACCGCGGCCGGCCGCTGCGCATGCCGCTGCACGAACGCGGAGAACGCGGGTCGCGCCTGGATCGCGCCGGTCTGCAGGTAGAAGCCGAGCAGCGATGCCATGTAGAGGTCGGCCGCGGTGAATTGGTCGCCCGCGAGGTGCTCCCTGCCCTCGAGTGCCTGCTCGAGCACGCGCAGCACGTCGTCTTCCGTGCCGTAGCCTGCCGCGCGCGCCGGGGCGAAGGCGCCGGCATACCTGGCCGTCACCACCGCCTCGGTGGGTCCGGCGAGGAAGAACAGCCAGCGATAGTAGCTGCCGCGCTCGCGCGATCCGACCGGCGGCGCGAGCTGCCTCGCGGGCACGAGGTCCGCGAGGTAGGCGCAGATCGCGGCGTTCTCCGTCACCACGAGGTCGCCATGGCGGATCGCCGGCACCTTGCCCATCGGATTGATCGCGAGGTACTCCGGCGACTTCATCGTGGTTCCGAACTCGAGGATCCTGTCCTCGTACGGCAGCCCGGTTTCCTCGAGCATCCAGCGCGCAAGGCGGCTGCGGGAAAGCGGATGGGTGTAGAACACGAGCGTGTCGGACATCGCGATGGCCTTGCGGGGAAGGAGTCCCAGTGTGACGCATGATGCTGACAGGATCTGTCAGCAATCCGCGGGCCGAGACGATGCGTGCCAGCGAGCCGGGCGCCGATGCGCCGTTCGTCGAGGTGCAGCCGAATGCGGTCGTACCTGCCGGCGTACCGTTCCCGGTGCACAACCACCTGCTCGCGAAGAGCGGCGTGCCATTGATCGAATCGATGCACCTCGATGATGCGGCCGGGTTCGCGGCCGAACGCGCCGCACAGATCGCACCGCTGCCCCCACCGCTGCGCAAGCTGCTCAATCCGTACGTGTTCGCGTTCTCGATGGATCCGATTCCGGTCGTCGGCGCGTCGGGTTCGACGGTCGCGCCGAAGGCGATCTTCTGATGCGGCCTCGCGCAGCCGCCACGCGCCCCACGACTCCGGCAGGCCGCGGTCGTGGGGTTCGTGATCCCTGCCTCGCGCGACAAGCGGCTTGCAGCGGGCGATTCGAGATGCAAGGCTTGCGCGGTCGGGAATCCGACCCGAGGCGGCTGCAGGTGCGCATCCCGAGGGGAACGATGGACACGAGCGTGGACGGCGATGGCGCCGGGCATGGCGATGCGCGCTTGATG
>JAEYZH010000172.1 GCA_023430685.1 Pseudomonadota bacterium
GCATGGCAATGGCCGCGTCGATGAACACATCCCGCGCAACCCGTAGGAGCCCACCCTGTGGGCGATCCGCGCAGAAAACCGGTCGTTCGCGGGTCTTCGGATTCCCGCGATCGCGCACAGGGTGCGCTCCTGCGGATGAATTTCGCGGGCTTGATCGCGCGGGCAAGCAGGCGCATCTTGGGCACGTGCCGATCCACGAATACGCCCCGGTCCAGCCGCCCGGCTGCTCCCTCTGCTGCTACGGCTTCGATCGCCTGCAGCCGGCGGGCGAGCCTGCGCTCGCGCACTGCCCCGCATGCGGCACGGCGCTGCGGCGCGTCCCCTCGGCTCCCCAGGTCGTGCGCGGTGGTGCCCATCGACTGCAGGAATCCCACCTCGCCCGGCATGGCTTCACCCAGTATCGGCGCAACGGCAAGGGCCACTACGAGAAGACCGTCGGCGAAGGTCCCGATACGCTCGCCGACGACTGACCGTCATCTTCCGTGACGGTGATCTTGCACGAACCATCTGACGCAAGCCGTTGACGGCCTTGGTTTCGATGGCCGCGCGGCGCTGCGATTCCGGGCCCTGAAACATCAGTGAAACAAAACCCTCATCGTGCTGAAACCTCGCGGGCCTAAAAAGCGCGCAGCCGGCAGCGTGCCGTGCCCGTCTTTTCAGTCGAGGAGTTCCGCGTGTACAACCCGATCAAGTGCCGCATCGCTGCCGCCGGCCTCGCCATGGTCCTCGGCGCCGCCTCCGCGCAGGCCGCCGACATCACCGGCGCCGGCGCAACCTTCATCTATCCGATCCTCGCCAAGTGGTCGGACAGCTACCACAACGCGACCGGGACCAAGGTCAACTACCAGTCGATCGGCTCGGGCGGCGGCATTGCGCAGATCAAGGCCGGCACCGTCGTGTTCGGCTCGTCCGACAAGCCGCTGGGTTCGGAAGAACTCGCGGACGCCGGCCTCGCGCAGTTCCCTTCGGTGATCGGCGGCGTCGTTCCGGTAGTCAACCTCGAAGGTGTCGACGGCGGCAAGATCCGCTTCACCGGTCCGCTGCTCGCGGACATCTACCAGGGCAAGATCAAGAAGTGGAACGACCCCGCGATCGCGCAGGTCAACCCGGGCGTGGCGCTCGGCGATCGCGCGATCACCGTCGTGCACCGTTCGGACGGCTCGGGCACGACGTTCAACTTCGTCAACTACCTCTCGAAGGTCTCGCCCGAATGGAAGGCGAACGTCGGCGAAGGCACCTCGGTGTCGTGGCCGACCGGCGTCGGTGGCAAGGGCAACGAAGGCGTCGCTGCCTACGTCAAGCAGATCAAGGGCTCGATCGGCTACGTCGAACTCGCGTACGCGCTGCAGAACGGCATGAGCTACGCCTCGATGCAGAACGCCGCGGGCCAGTTCGTGCAGCCGAGCCTCGAGAGCTTCCAGGCGGCCGCCGCGAATGCGGACTGGAAGAACGCGAAGGACTTCGAACTCATCATCACCAACGCGCCGGGCGAGAACGCCTGGCCGATCACCGCGACGAACTTCATCCTTGTCTACAAGCAGCCCAAGGACAGCGTGCGCACGAAGTCGGCGCTCGATTTCTTCAAGTGGGCCTACGACAACGGCGCCGACCAGGCGCGCGAGCTGCACTACGTGCCGCTGCCCAAGGCGCTGACCGACCAGATCCAGGCGTACTGGACCGCGGAAATCAAGCTTTGAGCGCACGCGATCGCGCCGCTCGTCACGCGCGCGGCGCGTAGCGAAGCGGACCAGCCCTCGCGCGCGGCGGGTCGCCGTGCGCGAGCGCACCGCACCCTCGACCCGTCGCGGCGAGCCATCGCCGCGCGCGGGAACGGGACACCCTCTCCTCCGGAATCCAACCGATGGCGCAGGCCAGCGCAATCCAGGCGATCGACTCCGCGGCGCAGCAAGCCGGCGAACGCCGCAATCGGCGCGACACACGCGCCGATCGCGCGTTCCATTGGCTCGTCGCCGGCGCCGGCATGTTCGTGCTGCTTGCGCTCGGCGGCGCGGCGCTGTCGATGCTCTGGGGCGGACGCGAGGCATTCTCCGAGTTCGGAATCGGGTTCCTGTTCTCGACCGAGTGGGATGCGGTCAACCGGAAGTTCGGCGCGCTCGTACCGATCTACGGAACGCTCGTCACCGCGCTGATCGCGATGCTGATCGCGGTACCCGTGAGCTTCGGCATCGCACTGTTCCTGACCGAAGTCGCCCCGGCCTGGCTGCGCGGTCCGGTCGGCGCCGCAATCGAGCTGCTTGCCGGCATTCCGTCGATCATCTACGGCATGTGGGGCCTGTTCGTGTTCGTGCCGATCATGGGCGAACACGTGACGCCGTGGCTCAACGACCACCTCGGCAGCTGGCCGATCATCGGCGCGTTGTTCACCGGCCCGCCGCTCGGCATCGGCATGCTGACCGCCGGCATCGTGCTCGCGATCATGGTGATCCCGTTCGTGTCGTCGGTCATGCGCGAGGTGTTCCTGACGGTGCCGACGCGCCTCAAGGAATCCGCCTACGCGCTCGGTTCGACCACTTGGGAAGTGGTGTGGAACATCGTGCTGCCGTACACGCGCTCCGCGGTGATCGGCGGCATCTTCCTCGGGCTCGGCCGCGCACTCGGCGAGACGATGGCGGTCACCTTCGTGCTCGGCAACGCGCACCGCCTCTCGGCCTCGCTGCTCGAACCGGGCAATTCGATCGCGGCGACGATCGCGAATGAATTCACCGAGGCCGACTCCGACCTCTACCGGTCCTCGCTGATCGCGCTCGGCTTCCTGCTGTTCGTCGTCACGTTCTTCGTGCTGGCCGCGGCCAAGCTCATGCTGCGTCGCCTCGCGCGCCAGGAGGGCCGGCGATGAGCCGCGCATCCGAACGCCTTTACCGCAGGCGCAGCCTCGTCAACGGCTTCAACATGGTCGTGTCGGGCCTGTGCGCCGCATTCGGCCTGTTCTGGCTGGTGTGGATCCTCTGGACCACATTGCGCACCGGCCTCTCCGCGATCAGCCTGGACTTGTTCACGCGGATGACGCCGCCGCCGGGATCCGAGGGCGGCCTCGCGAACGCGCTGTTCGGCAGCCTGCTCATGAGCACCGCCGCGATCCTGATCGGCACGCCGATCGGCGTCGCGGCCGGCACCTGGCTCGCCGAGTACGCGCGCAAGCGCCCGCTCGGCGAGGCAGTGCGCTTCGTCAACGACATCCTGCTGTCGGCGCCGTCGATCGTGCTCGGGCTGTTCGTCTACACGCTGGTCGTCGCGCAGGTCGGGCACTTCTCCGGATGGGCCGGCGCGCTCGCGCTCGCGCTGATCGTGCTGCCGGTGGTGGTGCGCACCACCGACGAGATGCTGCAACTCGTGCCCGGCACGATGCGCGAGGCGGCGCTGTCGCTCGGCATCCCGCAATGGAAGGTCACGCTGCAGGTGCTCTATCGCTCGGCCCTGCCCGGCATCGTCACCGGCATCCTGCTCGCGCTGGCGCGCATCAGTGGCGAGACCGCGCCGCTGCTGTTCACCGCGCTCAACAACCAGTACTGGACCCACGACATGAACGCGCCGATGGCGAGCGTGCCCGTGGTGATCTTCCAGTACGCGATGAGCCCGTACGAATCCTGGCACGCGCTGGCCTGGGCCGGCGCGTTCGTGGTGACGATCTTCGTCCTGCTGCTCAGCCTGCTCTCGCGCGCGATCCTCCTGCGCAACAAGGTGACCCATGATTGACGCTCCCGCCCGGATCTCCGTCGCTCCCGCCGCGACGTCGGAGGCGCGCCCGCAGGCCCGGCGCCCGAAGATGGCAGCGCGCGGCCTCGACTTCCATTACGACGGCTTCCGTGCGCTCAAGGCGGTCAGCCTCGATGTCGCCGAGAAGCGGGTGACCGCGCTGATCGGCCCTTCGGGTTGCGGCAAGTCGACGCTGCTGCGCGTCTTCAACCGCATCTACTCGATCTACCCCGGCCAGCAGGCCAGCGGTGCGGTACTGCTCGACGGCGAGAACATCCTCGACCCGAAGTACCCGCTCAACCGCCTGCGCTCGAAGGTCGGCATGGTGTTCCAGAAACCGGTGCCGTTCCCGATGTCGATCTACGACAACATCGCCTACGGCATCCGCCACCACGAGAAGCTGTCGAAGGCCGAGATGGACGTGCGCGTCGAACAGGCGCTCGTGCAGGGCGCGCTGTGGGGCGAGGTCAAGGACAAGCTGCGGCAGAGCGCGCTCGGGCTGTCGGGCGGCCAGCAGCAGCGCCTGTGCATCGCACGCGCGATCGCGCTGCGCCCCGAAGTGATCCTGCTCGACGAACCGACGTCGGCGCTCGACCCGATCGCGACCGGCAAGATCGAGCAGCTGATTTCCGAGCTCAAGGCGCATTTCACGATCGCGATCGTGACCCACAACATGCAGCAGGCCGCGCGCTGCTCGGACTTCACCGCGTTCATGTACCTCGGCGAGCTGGTCGAGTTCGGTGAAACCGAACGCCTCTTCACCAAGCCGGAGAAGAAGCAGACCGAGGACTACATCACCGGCCGGTTCGGCTGAAGCCTTCCTGCCCGCCAACCACCAGGTCACGCCATGCCGAATGTTTCCCCATCCAGCGAACACATCGTGAAAGGCTACGACGAGGAGCTCGATCGCCTGACCGGCGAGATCCAGCGCATGGGTGAGCTCGCGATGGCGCAACTCGAGTCCGCGATCGACGCGATCATGCGCCGCGACAGCGAGGCCGCGCTCGAGGTAGTCGGCGCCGACGCGACGATCGATGCGCTCGAGGAAGAGGTCAGCCACGACGTGATGCGACTCCTTGCGCTGCGCCAGCCGATGGCGCGCGACCTGCGCGAAGTGCTGGCGGCGCTGCGCATCGCGGCCGCGGTCGAGCGGATCGGCGACTATGCGGCCAACGTGGCCAAGCGCTCGCTGGTCCTCAACCAGTCCGCGCCGATCCGGCTCACGCACGCACTGCCTCGCCTCGCGCGCCTGGCCCAGGCGCTGGTGCGGGACGTGCTCGCCGCCTACGCGACGCGCGACGACGCGCGCGCACTCGCCGCCTGGGCGCGCGACGAGGAACTGGATGCGCAGTACACCGGACTGTTCCGCGAGCTGCTGACCTACATGATGGAAGACCCGCGCACGATCACGCCGTGCACGCACCTCCTGTTCATGGCCAAGAACCTCGAGCGCATCGGCGACCACGCGACCAATATCGCCGAGAACGTGTACTTCCTGGTCAACGGCGTGCAGATCGCCGGTGCGCGGCGCAAGGGCGATGCGTCGGTGTCGATCGCCGAAGTCGACGATCCGCGCTGAGACGCATCGTCGTTCGCGCCCTGCAGGCTGGGCGCCCGAAGGGCGGCCGGCGCCCTTCGATCCGTCGAACACGTTGCCGGCCGCGCTGCGCGCGCCCAGCCTACGAAGCCGCGCGCTGACGCAAGGCTTCGAACAGCGTGATCCCCGTCGCAACCGACACATTGAGGCTCTCGACCTCGCCGCGCATCGGGATGCGCGCGAGGAAATCGCAGGACTCGCGCGTGAGCCGGCGCAGTCCCTCGCCTTCGCCGCCGAGCACGAGCGCGATCGGGCCGACGAGATCGACCGCGTGGATCGTGCGCTCGCTGTCGCCGACCAGGCCGACCAGCCAGACGCCGGCATCCTTCAGGATCTTCAGCGCGCGCGCGAGGTTGGTCGCCGACACGATCGGCACGCGATCGGCCGCACCTGCCGAGGCACGCCGGACGGTCGGCGTCACGCCGACCGCGCGATCCTTCGGGACGATCACCGCGGTGACGCCCGCGGCCTCGGCACTGCGCAGGCAGGCGCCGAAGTTGTGCGGATCGGTGACGCCATCGAGCACGAGCATGAGCGCCTCGCGTCCGGCGTTCTCGACGAGCGCCTTCAAAGCCGATTCGGGCAAAGCCGGAGGCGCGTTGTAGCGCGCGACCACGCCCTGGTGGCGCGCCCCGCCGGTCATGCGGTCGAGGGCCGCGCGATCGCGCGCATGCGGTTTCACGCCGAGTTCGCGCGCGCGCTCGCCGAGCTCCTTGACGCGTGCGTTGTGGCTGCCGCTTTCGATGTACAACTCGACGAGATTGCCGACGTCATGGGTCAGCGCCGCTTCGACCGCGTGGATGCCGATCAGGAGTTCAGTGGACATGGGGCGGACTCGGGATTCGGGATTGGAGATGCGCGGCGCAGCTCAGTGCGGATCGAGCGGGGTCCGAACGACCCGTCTCGCCAGGCCGGAGCGTCAATGGGTGGTCACGAGACGGAAGTCGATCTTGCGGTCTTCGAGGCTCGCGCGCAGCACCTGCACCCGCACCGCGTCGCCGAGGCGGAACTTCAGTCCGCGGCGTTCGCCGCTGAGCAGTCGCCGCGTCGCATCGAAGTGGTAGTAGTCGTTCGGCAACTGCGTGATGTGCACGAGCCCGTTGATCTTCGATTCCGCGAGTTCGACGAACAGGCCGAACGAGGTCACGCCGGATACGATGCCGTCGAACTCGCTGCCGACGTGCTTCTCCATCCATGCGCACTTGTAGCGTTCGTCGACGTCACGCTCGGCCTCGTCGGCACGGCGCTCGTTGTGCGAGCAATGCACGCACAGGCTCGCCATGCGGCTCGGGCTGTATTCGTAGCCGGTCGGCTTGCCGCCGGTCAGCGCATAGCGGATCGCGCGATGCACGAGCAAGTCCGGATAACGCCGGATCGGCGAGGTGAAATGCGTGTAGGACTCGAGCCCGAGTCCGAAATGGCCGGGATCGTTGGGCTGGTAGACGGCGAGGCTTTGCGAGCGCAGCAGCACCGATTCGATCAGGCTCGCATCCGGCCGCTTGCGCACCTTCTTGAGGAGCGCCGAGAAGTCGCCCGGCGTCACCTGCTCGATCGGCGGCAGGCTCAGCTTGAACTCGCGCAGGAACTCGAGCAGGTCCTCGTACTTGGACGCCGGCGGCGGTGCATGCACGCGGTACGGCGTCGGGATGCGGTGTTTTTGCAGGTACTTCGCGGCCTCGACGTTCGCCGCGATCATGCACTCCTCGATCAGCTTGTGCGCGTCGTTGCGCTCGTACGCGCCGAGCTGCACGACTTCGCCGCCCGCTCCGAGGCGGAACTCGACCTCGGTGCTCTCGAAATCGATCGCGCCGCGGCGCTGGCGCGCCTTCGCGAGCAGCCGGTAGAGCTGGTGCAAGTTCCTGAGCTGCGGCAGCACGTCGGCGAGTTCATGGCGCGCATCCGCGTCCTTCTCGCCGATCGCCTGCCACACCCGCGTGTAGGTGAGGCGCGCGTGCGAGCGCATCACGGCCGGGTAGAACTTCGAGCGCACGACCTCGCCGTCCGCGTCGACCTGCATCTCGCAGGCCATGCAGAGGCGCTCGACCTTCGGGTTCAACGAGCAGATGCCGTTCGACAGCGACTCGGGCAGCATCGGCACGACGAAGCCCGGGAAATAGACCGAGGTCGCGCGGTTGTAGGCCTCCTCGTCGAGCGCGGTGCCCGGGCGCACGTAATGCGAGACGTCCGCGATCGCGACGATCAGGCGGAAGCCGCCCTTGTTCGGCTCGGCGAACACCGCGTCGTCGAAATCGCGCGCGTCCTCGCCGTCGATCGTGACCAGCGGCAGCTCGCGCAGGTCAACGCGACCTTCGATCTCGGCAGGCGACACCTCGGGCTCGACCTCCGCGGCCGCACGCAGCACGACCGGCGGCCACTCGTGCGGCAGGTCATGGCTCGCGATCGCCATCTCGACGACCAGCGACGGCGTCAGCCGCTCGCCGAGCACCGCGAGCACGCGCCCCATCGGGCCGCGTTGCATCGTCGGCTGGTCGGTGATCTCGACGATCACGATCTGGCCCGAACGCGCACCGCGGTCCTGCCCCGGCTTGATCAGCACGTCCTGGTGCAGGCGACGATCGTCCGGCGTCACGAGCACGAGGCCATTGTCCTCGACCGCGCGGCCGACCAGGCGTGGCGAGCGGCGATCGAGCACCTCGACAATCGAGCCCTGGCGCCGGCCGCGTCGATCGACGCCGACCACGCTCGCGAGCACGCGGTCGCCGTGCAGCACCTTGCGCATTTCCGACGGCGACAGGTAGAGATCGTCGCCGCCTTCGTCCGGGCGCAGGAAGCCGTAGCCTTCGGCATTGGCGATCACGCCGCCGGGTATCAGGTCCAGCTTGCTCGCAACGCCGTAGCCGCCACGACGGTTCTGGATCAGCTGGCCGTCGCGCAGCATCGCCGCGAGGCGGCGCGTCAGCGCGTCGAGGTCCTGCGCAGCCGACAACCCGAGCGAGCGCGCGACCGCCTCGATCTTCATGAGCTCGCCGTGTTCGGCGAGCAGTTCGAGGATCGCTTCGCGACTCGGGATCGGACGCTCGTAGCGACTGGCCTCGCGTTCGGCATACGGGTCGCGCAGCGGCGCAGGCTTCGCGCCCTTGTGGCCCGGCAGCGGCGGCAACTTCTCGGGCATGAAACCGGGCACGCGCACGCGCTTGCCGGGAGGGCGCGGCTTGCGCGCGGCGGATGAGTCGGTTCGGGTCGTCTTCTTGCGGGTCAAAATGGTTCCTTGGCAGTCGCGCGGCAGCGTCGCCGAGCACGGCAGTGATTGCAAGGCATCCGACGTCCGACGGATGCCCGTGTGCAGCCGCGATTCACGCGCTTCGCGCGGCGTCGCGGTGGTGTCGGCTGCCCCGCGTTGACAGTTCGCGACGCGGCCAGTATCGTTCGCGCCCCCGGTCGGCCCTGCCCGCCGGCGGGCCCAGGTGGCGGAATTGGTAGACGCACTAGTTTCAGGTACTAGCGGGTAAAACCGTGGAGGTTCGAGTCCTCTCCTGGGCACCATCCGGTTTCATGGCGGACGCATCCATCGACCGCCGCATCACGAGAACCCGCCGCCGAGCGGGTTTTTTGTTGCGCGGCTTCACGGCGTATCCGACCGCGCGGCATCGCGATCGGCCTGGCGCTTGAGCTCCTGCGCCCTGCGTTGGTCGCAGCGCCGCGCGAGGTCGACGCGGTCCGAGCGCGCCATCTCGAGGATCGACGTGAGGCTCGCTTCCAGCGAGGCGACGCGCGTCTGGATCGCATGGTCGCGGGTCGCGCCGTCGAGGTTGTTGGCCGAGTAGCGCATGCTGTCCTTCAGCGTCGCCATCTCGCGATCGAAGGCCCCGAGGTCGACCGGCAGCAGCCCGAAGGCGAGCACGATCGCAATCCAATCCCTCGCAGCTCCCGCAACAGCCCGCGCTCAAGGCACCGGTGCGGCCGTGGTGCAGGACTAGGCGGCCTGCGCCCTTGCCTTGCGCCTGCGCTTGCCACCCTCGCCCTGCGCGCTTTCAAGGCGCTGGCGCGCCTCCTTCTTGCCGATCGAGCGCAGCGCCGCGATCGCTTCGACCTGGCTGCGGCGCGGCACCGACTTCTCGTGTTCCCAGTTGTAGACGGACTGCGGGCTGACCTCGAGCAGGGTCGCAAGCTCCGCGGCCGACAAGCCAAGCTTCGCGCGCATCGAGCGGAAACCCTTCGCGACGAAGCGTACGCGGCTCTCCGACGCTTCCTCGTCCGCGCCGCCGCGCGCCGCCGGTACCTGCTTCGCGAGGCCTTTTGCCTGCCGCTGCAGAGCGGTCACTTCACGCTTGAGGGCGGCAATCTGGCTGCGATGCGACGTACTGGCCTTGCGCAGGGCCGCGGTTTCGTTGCGGATTTCCTTGCGCGCGAGTCGCACGATTTCGGCTTTCAGCATCGAGGCGATATTGGGCATGGGTAATCAGGGTCCTCAGGGAATTCACGGGCCGGGAAGCCGCGCTGCAGGGCACCCGCCTGCCGCGCGCTTCCACGAACTTCCCATCGTATCACTGCATCCTCAGCGGCGCTGGACGCCGATCGACCCCCGCTGCTGTCGCAGTTCCCCGCCCTGCCCCGTATGGATGAATGAACGCGCGACCGCCGTCATCGAAATGTTCAGGCGCGCATCGCCACCCTGCAGGCACCCAAGGAGGAACCCCAGATGGAAGCCCGGAAAGCCGCAACCGACGTACTCGCCGCCGTGAACGTGCTCGAACATGCACGCAAGGCCTGCTCCAACCTCAAGCCGCTCGACGCGCCGATGAGCGAGGCCGAACTGCTCGAGCGCGCGCGCATCATCGATACGGTCGTGCGTACCCGCAAGCTGCTCGCTCGCATCCAGGATCGCGCCGACAACCTCGGCGAGGCGCTGGAGCGGTTCAAGCAACGCCGTGAGGCCATGCGCGCCTGAGGCAGCGGCGCAGGCGAATGCTCATTCGGCCGGTTCGAACCCGTCGGCGAACAACAGGTCACCGATCGCGATGCATCGGGAAAATTCGGATGTGGGGCCGCCGAGCGTGCGAGTGGCGGTCGCGACCGCGTAACCGGTCGTCGGAGCGTCGATGAACTCGGCCTGGAACAGCGCGCTGCCCGAGGCGCCGGTGCCGATCGACACGTCGCCGAGGTACTGCGACGAGCCGCCGTGGCCACTCGGATCGCAGCGCGCAACCGCGTAGAAGTCGATGAAGTAGTTGGAATCGGCTTCGCTGTCGATGCGCCCGAGCACGCGCGTGGTCGCGCCTTCGAGGCGCACGCCGGTCAACTCCGGGAAATTCTGCAGGTCGTTCGGTCCTTCGTCCGCATCGAGCGGATCGTTCGGGTTCACGCCTTCGGCACCGAGGTCGATCTGCAGGCCCTCGTTCGCGAAGATCGCGTTGCCGAACACGCCGACGTCCTCCGGGGGATTGGGCGAGCCGGTGATGCGCACGCCCGGGCCGAGGTTGCCCGAGATGCCGTTGCTGACCTCTCCCGCGTACGCGGCGCCGATGCGGATCAGCCGGCCCGCGCGGACATCGATACCCGGCCCGAGGTTCGGGATCGCGGCGAGCGGAAGCGCCGCCAGGCCGATGAGGTTGCCCTCGATCACATGACCCTCCCCGGAGACGACCTCGATGCCGCAGCGCGTATTGCCCGAGATGACGTTGCGCGGCGTCAGGACGCCGGCGTTGTGGCCGCCGATGAGCGCATTGCGCGTGACCGGCGCTCCGGGGCCGGTGACGCCGATCGAGATGCCGCAGGTGTTGCCGAGCGCCACAACGCCGGTGCGGTCGGTGCCGATCAGGTTGCCCTGCACCTCGACGTCGCTGCCGCCCACATATACGCCGACATGGCTGTTTCCGGCGATGACGTTGCGGCTTGCGCGCGTGGCCCCGCCGATGCGGCAGCCGTTGCCGGAGACGCTGATTCCCAATCGCGTCCCCGGCGAACTCGGATAACCGACCGTGCCGCCCGCGTCGGTGCCGATGAAGTTCCCGGTGATCTCGCAGCCGTCGGCGATCGCGCTGAGCTGGTAGCCCCCGAAACGGTTGATCGCGAGGCCGCGGATCGCGCTGCCGGTCGCGTTCGCGAGCAGCACGAGCGCGCGCACGCTCGCGCTCCCGGTGCCGACCAGCGCGATCCGGATCTGCGCATTGCTGCCGATCGCAGCGGTACTGACCGATGAACCGGGCTGCGTGTAGCCGTCGACGACGACCGGATAGCGGATCCCCGGAAGCGAACTCGAGACGGCGATCTCGTGCACGCCGCTACCCGGGATAGCGAACGCGATGGTGTCGGGATCGGATGCCGCGTTGGCGGCTTCGATCGCCGCGCGCAGCGAGCCGGCGCCCGAGTCGGCGCTCGTGGTCACGGTGTAGGTCGCGGCGGTGGCGACCGGCGCGACGCAGGCACCGAACAGGGCAGCCGCGGCACGGCGCAGGAAAGGGGGCATGTCGATACTCCTGTGACGGGTGTCCTGCCCGCAAGGCGCAGGAAGGCGGCGCCTTGCGACATTCCGGAGCGTCCGCCACCCGGCGGCAAGCGCGGGAAGATATAATGCCCGCGTCCACGGTTCGCGGTGGGAGAAGCGGCCCAGGCCGCTGCCGAAGGCGCAACGCCCGTAATCGCTCAGGCCCTGTACCACCGCGCACGGACACTCTGGAGAGACCGGTTCGATCCGGCGCCGAAGGGGCACGAAGACCGCCGCATCGCGGCCTCTTCCAAACTCTCAGGCAAAAGGACAGAGGGGCGCCCCCGCGTGCGGCACCGCGCGCGACCAGTGGATGCCTGCGCCCATGACCTCCAGTACCCCGCCTGTCCCGCTGCGCTCGCTCGAGCAGCACGACGCGTTCGTCGAACGCCACATCGGCCCCAATGATGACGAAATCGCCCGGATGCTGCGGGTGGTCGGCCACGAATCGCTCGACGCGATGACCGACGCGATCGTGCCCGCGGGCATCAAGTCGCCCGCGCCGCTCGCGCTTCCGGCCGCGATCGGCGAAGTCGAGGCGCTCGCGAAACTGCGCGCGATCGCCGGACGCAACCAGGTGTTCCGCAGCTTCATCGGTCAGGGCTACTACGGCACCCATACGCCGCACGTGATCCTGCGCAACATCCTCGAGAACCCCGCCTGGTACACGGCCTACACGCCGTACCAGGCCGAGATCTCGCAGGGGCGCATGGAAGCGTTGATCAATTTCCAGACGATGTGCGCCGACCTCACCGGCATGGACATCGCCAACGCCTCGTTGCTCGACGAGGCGACCGCGGCCGCCGAGGCGATGACGCTCGCGCGGCGCTCGGCGAAATCGAAGTCCGCGAAGTTCCTCGTCGCGGGCGACACGCATCCGCAAACGCTCGAACTGCTGCGCACGCGCGCCGAACCGCTCGACCTCGAAGTGGACGTGGTGCGCTCCACCGACGCGTTCCACGAGAAGCTCGAAGCCGGCGACTACTTCGGCGTGCTCGTGCAGTACCCGGCGTCGAGCGGCTGGATCGAGGACTGGGAGCGCGACGCGGGGGTGGTGCATGCGCACGATGCGCTGTTCGTCGTCGCGACCGACCTGCTTGCGCTGACGCTGCTGAAATCCCCCGGCGAGATGGGCGCCGACATCGTGGTCGGCAACACCCAGCGTTTCGGCGTGCCGTTCGGCTTCGGTGGGCCGCACGCGGCGTTCATGGCCTGCCGCGACGCGTACAAGCGCAGCATGCCGGGCCGGCTGATCGGCGTGTCGGTCGATGCCGAAGGCAAGCCGGCCTACCGGCTCACGCTGCAGACGCGCGAGCAGCACATCCGGCGCGAGAAGGCGACCTCCAACATCTGCACCGCGCAGGTGCTGCTCGCGGTGATGGCGTCGATGTACGCGGTGTACCACGGACCCGATGGCCTCAGGCGGATCGGTGCGCGCGTCGCGCGCTACACTGCGATCCTCGCGGCCGGCCTGCGCGAGCTCGGCCACGCGATCGTGCACGCGAGCGCGTTCGACACGCTCTGCATCGATCCGGGTGACCAGGGCGCGGCGATCATCGCGCGCGCGCAGGCGATGCGCGCGAACCTGCGCGTTCGCGGCAACGGCTCGATCTGCGTGTCGCTGGACGAAACCACCACGCGCGCGGACCTCGAACTGCTGTGGAAGATCTTCGCGGGCGACGACGCCGCGCTGCCGTCGATCGACGCGCTCGATGCGAGCGCACCTTCGCTGATTCCGGCCGCGCTGGAGCGGCGCTCGGCCTACCTGACGCATCCGGTGTTCAACACCCATCACAGCGAACACGAGATGCTGCGCTACATGCGCTCGCTCGCGGACAAGGACCTCGCGATGGATCGCACGATGATCCCGCTCGGCAGCTGCACGATGAAGCTCAACGCGACCGCAGAGATGATCCCGATCACCTGGCCCGAGTTCGCGAACGTGCATCCGATGGCACCGGCGTCGCAGACCGAAGGCTATCGCGAGCTCATCGACGAGCTCGAGGCGATGCTGGTGGAATGCACCGGCTACGATGCGGTGAGCCTGCAGCCCAATTCCGGCGCGCAGGGCGAATATGCGGGCCTGCTCGCGATCCGCGCCTGGCACGCCTCGCGCGGCGAAGCGCACCGCGACATCTGCCTGATCCCCGAATCCGCGCACGGCACCAATCCGGCCAGCGCGCAGATGTGCGGGATGAAGGTCGTGGTCACGCGCTGCGACGCGAACGGCAACGTCGATGTTGAGGACATCCGCCGCGCCGCCGCGAAGCACTCGGCGAACCTCGCCGCGATCATGATGACCTACCCGTCCACCCACGGCGTGTTCGAGGAGGACGTGGTCGAGATCTGCGAGATCGTGCATGCGCACGGCGGGCAGGTCTACACCGATGGTGCGAACATGAACGCGCTGGTCGGCGTCGCGCGGCCCGGCAAGTGGTGATCGGACGTCTCCCACCTAAACCTGCACAAGACGTTCTGCATCCCGCACGGCGGCGGCGGTCCGGGTGTCGGGCCGTGCGCGGTCAAGGCGCACCTTGCGCCGTTCCTGCCACGCGGGCATCGCGCCTCCGACGGCAGCGTCGGCCAGGTCTCGGCGGCGCCATTCGGCAGCGCGAGCATCCTGCCGATCAGCTGGATGTACATCACGCTGATGGGCGCGGCGGGCCTGCGCCGCGCCACGCAGGTCGCGCTGCTCAACGCGAACTACGTCGCGAAGAAGCTCGCGCCGCACTATGAAACGCTGTACACCGGTCGCAACGGCCTGGTCGCGCACGAGTGCATCCTCGACCTGCGCCCGCTCAAGGACGCGACCGGCATCAGCGCGGAAGACGTGGCCAAGCGGCTCATCGATTTCGGGTTCCACGCGCCGACGCTGAGCTTCCCGGTGCCGGGCACGCTGATGGTCGAGCCGACCGAGAGCGAATCGCTGCACGAGCTCGACCGCTTCTGCGACGCGATGATCGAGATCCGCGAGGAGATCCGCGCGATCGAGGACGGCCGGCTCGACCGCGAGGACAATCCGCTCAAGCATGCACCGCATACCGCGACGCAGGTCGCCGCCTCGGAGTGGACGCACGCGTACCCGCGCGAGCTCGCCGCGTTCCCGCTGCCGACGCTGAAGCTGCAGAAGTACTGGCCACCGGTCGCGCGCGTCGACAACGTGCACGGCGACAAGAACGTGTTCTGCGCCTGCGTGCCGGTGGACGCCTGGCGCGAGGCGACCGAAGCCTGACCGGGGCGGGCGGATGCCCGCGGGGCCCGGCCTCGCTTCCCCGCAAGCGCGGCCCGGGCACCGCGAGCATCTGCTCCTCCTGCAAGCGGCGGAAGGGAAAAACCGATGACTCGAGCCTGCTTCCCCCGCTCGCGGGGGAAGATGCCGCGAAGCGGCAGAAGGGGGCGGCTCCGAAACTTGCTGTTGATCCGTATCCCTGCGCGTGTCTCGCACCAGGATCCAAGGGGCGCAGATCCGCGGTTGCGGAGCCCATTCCGCGCACGCTGGAGGAATCCATGGTCGTTCGCTCGCACCGACGCTACCTGCAGGTCCTCACGCTCGCATTCGCCGCCTGGTGGACGTGGCTCGCGTTCGATGTGCACGACCGCGCGGACTGGCTGCTCGAGAACGTACTCGTGTTCGCGTTCGCGGCCGGCCTCTGGCTCGCGCGCAAGCGCTTCGTGTTCTCGCACGCGTCCTCCACGCTGATCGCCCTGTTCCTCGCGCTGCACGCGCTCGGTGCGCACTACACCTATTCGCTGGTGCCCTATGACGCCGCCTGGCAGGCGCTGACCGGGCACACGTTCAATTCGGTGTTCGGCTGGCAGCGCAATCACTTCGACCGGCTCGTGCATTTCAGCTACGGACTGCTGCTCGCGTATCCATTGCGCGAGCTGTTCCTGCGGGTGGCGCAGGCGCGCGGTTTCTGGAGCTACTTCCTGCCGCTGGACGTGACGCTCTCGACGTCGGCCGCCTATGAACTCATCGAATGGGGCGCAGCCTCGCTGTTCGGCGGCGAACTCGGCGCCGCCTACCTCGGCACGCAGGGCGACGCCTGGGACGCGCACAAGGACATGGCGCTGGCTGCAGCAGGCGCGCTCGTCGCGATGGTCGCGAGCGCCACGGTCAATGCGCGGGCGCGGCGGGATTTCGCACGCGAGTGGGCACAGTCTTCGCCGGCCGTCGCGACCCGCTCGCAGGGTGGACCGGGCTCCGACCGCTGAACCCGCGCTGGCTCCCGTCCAGCCTGAATCAGGCTGCGTGCCGGCCATCACACATTGCGCGAACACCATTGGGCACATTGGCCCCGCGCGCATCGCCGGGATGGAGGGTGCGCGCGCCCCGGCAGCCGCCGCAAGCGGCAGGGACCGGAGACCGGACCGAGGAGCGTCACCGATGACTGCCAGATTCGACCCGCGTGAACTCACCGATGCACTGCGCCGCTCGCGAGAGCCGGCCGGCGAAGCCGTGGTACCTCCAGGTTCCGCATCTTTACCCGCTACGGGAACCGAGGAATGGCAGCAGCGCGAAGCGTTCAAGGTGAAGCTCATCTCGGCGCGCGTGAAGCTCAAGCTGATGCGCGATCGCACCGACGCGCTGAAAGAGGCGCTGGAACGCTTCCGCTCGCAGCGCGACGCGATGCGCGCCTGACGATCGCAACCCGGCCAACCGCCTCCGCGTCGCGCTTCGGGCCATTGGCGCGACGGGCCCAGCCCACCACCCATGACGCCGCAGCGCTGGCTCGCCCACCCTGCGAACGTCGCCCTCCGATCGCCATCTTCCCTGGCTGCGCTGGCCGGTAGCCCGCGCGGCGTCTAGAGTCGCCGCGTCGTCGAAAAATGCGAGGAATGCATATGTGGCAGGAGCAGAAGGTCAAGGCACTGGATGGCCATGCCGAAGCGTGGTTCGGCTCGGCAGTCGCGATCGACGGCGACTACGCGATGGTCGGCGCCCACAATTCGACCGTCGACGGAAAGCCCAGCCAGGGCGCGGTGTACGTCTTCAAGCGGGTCGGCAACCAGTGGCAGCAGATCCGCAAACTGGTCGCCGCCGACGGCGTCGCGGGTGACCATTTCGGCCAGACCCTCGCGATGCACGGCGACATGGCCATCATCAACGCGCCGCTCGCGACGATCGCCGGCAACATGTGGCAGGGCGCGGCCTACGTATTCCGCCGCAACGGCGACAACTGGACGCAGGCGCAGAAGCTCGTCGATGACCAGGGCGAGGCGTTTCGCACGTTCGGTACCTGTGTCTCACTCGACAATGGCCACGCGCTGATCGGAAGCGGTGGCAGTTCCCACGGTGGCCAGCGCATCGACCGCGCGCTGCACGTGTTCCGCCGCCAGCAGGCTTCCAAGCTGCCGTGGTCGCAGTCGCAGACGATCGCGACGCCGCTCGCGGACGACCCGACCAGCGGATTCGCCGCCTCCGTCACGGTCGCGGGCAAGTACGCGCTGATCGGCGCCCCGACCGCGTCCTCGGGCGGCAATCCCGGTCGCGGCGTCGTCTACGCGGCCGAGGAGCAGGGCGGGACCTGGGTCCTCATCGACAAGATCGGAGCGAGCGACGGCGAAGCGCGCGCCAACTTCGGCGTATCCGTCTGCATCGACGGAGATGTCGCGGTGATCGGGGCACCCGGCGCGACCATCAACGGCAATATCTCGCAGGGCGCCGCCTACGTGATGCAGCGCTCATCCTCGGGCTGGAAGGAGTCGCGAAAGCTGACCGCGAGCGATGGCGACCGCATCAATCTGTTCGGGGCCTCCGTGAGCATCGACAAAAGCACGATCCTCGTGGGGGCCTATGCCGCCCAGAACTACCGCGGGGCGGCCTACGTGTTCGATCGCACCCCCGGCGACTGGGTCCAGTCGGGCAAGCTGCAGGCCAGCGATGGCGTCGCCGGCAATGTCTATGGCTATTACTCGGTCATCCAGGCCAAGACCGCGCTCGTCGGCGCCTACACCGCCACCGTGGACGGCGCGGCCAAGGGCGGCGCAGCCTACTTCCACACGCGCACCTGACACGGGTGCGCGGAACTCACCGCGAGGGACACGAAGAAGACCGCTTCAGGCGAACGGATCGCGCAGCACGATGTTCGCATCGCGGTCGGGACCGGTCGAGACGATCGCGATCGGGCAGCCGGCCAGTTCTTCCAGTGCACGCAGGTAGGCGCGCGCGGCCGGCGGCAGGCGGTCCCACTCGGTGATGCCGTGCGTGCTGTCCTGCCAGCCCGGGAACTCGAGATAGACCGGCGTGCACTCGTCCCATCCGGCCGCATCGAGCGGCGCGTACTCGGTGCGCTTGCCGCGGTACTCGTAGGCGATGCAGATCTTGAGCTTGTCCATCCCGTCGAGGATGTCGAGCTTGGTGATGCACAGGCCTGAAATGCCGTTGATCGCAACCGCGCGCTTCAACGCGACGATATCCATCCAGCCGCAACGTCGCGGGCGGCCGGTCGAAGCGCCGTATTCCTGCCCGCGGTCGCGGATGCCCTGCCCGACCTCGTCATCGAGTTCGGTCGGGAAGGGTCCGCCACCGACGCGCGTCGCATACGCCTTCGCGATGCCGAGCACGTAGTCGATGTAGTCGGCGCCGACGCCGGTACCCGCGAGCGCGCCGCCGATCGTCGTGTTGGACGAGGTCACGTACGGGTAGGTGCCATGGTCGATGTCGAGCAGCGCGCCCTGCGCGCCTTCGAACAGCACGCGTTCGCCCTGCTTGCGCAGGTCGTGCAGGATGCCCGCGACGTCGGACTTCATCGGCTGCACGTACTCGCCGAACGCGAGTGCCTCGTCGAGCGTCTGCTGGAAGTCGACCGCTTCGGTGCCGAGGTACTTCGTCAGCACGAAGTTGTGGTAATCGAGCGCGGTGCGCAGCAGTTCGGCGAGCTGCTGCGGATAGTGCAGGTCCGCGACGCGGATGCCACGACGCGCGACCTTGTCCTCGTAGGCCGGCCCGATGCCGCGCCCGGTGGTGCCGATCGCCTTGCCGCCGGCGGCCTTCTCGCGCGCCTGGTCGAGTGCGATGTGGTACGGCATGATCAGCGGCGTCGCGGGGCTGATCTTCAGCCGCGAACGCACCTCGACGCCGTTGCCCTCGAGCTCGGCGATCTCCTTCTGCAGCGCCGCCGGAGACAGCACCACGCCGTTGCCGATCAGACACAACGCGCCTTCGCGCAGGATCCCCGACGGGATCAGGTGCAGCACGGTCTTCTTGCCGTTGATGACGAGCGTGTGGCCCGCATTGTGGCCGCCCTGGAAGCGCACCACCGCGCCGATGTCCTGCGTCAGCAGGTCGACGATCTTGCCCTTGCCTTCGTCGCCCCACTGCGCGCCGAGGATGACTACCGACTTGCCCATGTGTTGTTCTCACTCGTTGCAACGCCCCGCGGGGGCGACGTCTTCACCCGGCGCGATTCCGGGCGCCGATCCTGCTTCCGGCATGCATCGTGCGCCGGCCTCCGCCGGTGCGCAATGCAGCGGCGCCATCAAAATGAGCGGGGCCTGTGCGCGCGCTCAACGCAACCACCGCAGCAGCAACAGGCCGATGACGATCATGCCGGCGCCGAACAGGCGCAGCGTCCGCGTATCGACCTGTTGCAGCTGTTCCGCCATCCGCTTCCAGGCTCCCGGAGCGACGAACAGGAACAGTCCCTCCAGCACCAGCACGAGGCACAGGGCGGCCGCCAGCCCGCCCATCGATCACTGGCTCGAGCGCAGGTAGTGCAGGAACTCCGATTGCGGGTCCAGCACCAGCAGTCCATTCTGGGTCGCGAAGGTCTCGCGGTAGGCCTCGAGGCTGCGGTAGAACGAATAGAAGTCGGTGTTGCGGCCGTATGAATCGGCGTACGTCTTCGATGCGGTCGCATCGCCCTCGCCGCGCGTCTTCTCCGCGTCCCGATACGCCTCGGCGATGATCACCTGCACCTGGCGGTCGGCGTCCGCGCGGATCGTCTTCGCGGTCTCCGAACCTTCGGCGCGCAGCTGGTTCGCGACCTTCTTGCGCTCCGAGCGCATGCGCTCGTAGACAGAGCCGATCACGGTGCCGTCCTCGGGCAGGTCGATGCGCTTGATGCGCAGGTCGATGATCTCGATGCCGAGGCCCTCCATCGCGCGGTTGGCGCCGCTGATCAGGTTCTGCGTGACGTCGGCGCGGCCGCCCGACACGAGTTCCTGCAGCGTGCGCGAGTTGACCGCGGTACGCAGGCCTTCCTTGACGTTCGGCATCACGCGTTGCTGCGCGCGGTCTTCGTTGCCGCCGACCGCGACCCAGAACTTCGCGGCATCGGCGATGCGCCACTTCACGAAGAAGTCGATGTTGACGTCCTTCTTCTCCGAGGTGAGATAGCGCTCGGGCGCCGAATCCAGCGACAGCACGCGCTTGTCGAAGCGCTGCACCTGCTGCATCAGCGGGATGCGGAAATGCAGGCCCGGCCCGAAATCGGTGCGCACGATGCGGCCGAACTGCAGCAGGATCGCGGTCTGGCCCTCGTTGACGACGAAGGTCGAGTTCAGCGCGACGATCAGGGCGACCGCGAATGCAATGATGGTTCCGGTGCGCATTAGCGGCTCCCCCGCGCTTCGGGCGTGACGACGGTCGTGCCCGCTCCGACCGGCGCGCGCACGTCGGGCGCGAGCGGCAGGTTCAGGATGTTCTTGCCTTCGGAGAAATCGATGACCTTGGGCGTCGCGCCGACCACCTGTTCCATCGTCTCGAGGTAGAGGCGCTTGCGCGTGACCTCGGGCGCGAGGCGGTACTGCGATTCGACGAGGTTGAAGCGCTGCGCGTCGCCTTCGGCGCGCGCGATGCGCTCGCTCTTGTAGCCTTCCGCCTCCGCGCGCGCGGTGGCAGCGTCGCCGCGTGCCTCCGGCACCACCTGGCTCGCGTACGCCTTTGCTTCTTCCTCGAGGCGCTGCTTGTCCTGCAGGGCACGGTTGGCGTCGTCGAACGCGTCCTTCACTTCCTGCGGCGGCCGCACGTTCTGGAAGTTCAGCTCGGTGAGCACCAGGCCGGTCCTGTAACGGTCGAGCGTGGACTGCAGCAGCTTCTTCGCCTCCGCCATGAGCTCGGTGCGCTGGCCCGACAGGATCGTGTCCATGCTGCTGCTTCCGATCACGGTGCGCACCGCGCTCTCGGCGGCCTGGCCGAGCGTCGCATCGGGCTCGCGCACGCCGAACAGGAACAGCTGCGGCTCGAGCACGCGATACTGCACGTTGAAGTCGACCATCACGATGTTCTCGTCACGCGTGAGCATGCGCACCTGGTCGTTGGTCTGGAATACCGAGCCGATGTCGACCTTGCGCACGGTTTCGATCGGGCGCGGGAACTTGAGGTTGATGCCGGGCGTCATCAGTCGCGAGAACTGGCCGAAGCGCAGCACCACGCCGGTTTCGCTCGCGTTGACGCGGACCAGGCTGTCGAACAGCGCCCACGCGATCAGGATGCCGATCAGCGCGGCCGAAAACCCGCCGCCGCCACCGCCGAACAGGCGATTGAACAGTTCGCGCAGGCGGCGTGCGACCGCATCGAAATCCGGCGACGGACCCTTGCCGCCGCCGTTGTCGCGCCACGGGTCGCGCTGCTTGCCGCCGCTGCCGGGTTCATTCCATGCCATCGTCGCCTGCCTTTCGTGTCGCGCTCGGGCGCCGGCCCGATGCTGCGTCCGGAACCAGCCACATCTTGGAATCGGGGTGATGCCGCGGCAACACTGGATCGCCCGGTGCCGGAACGGCGTCTCGCATGGTCGGTTGCCGAACGATTGTAGGTAGGGCCACCGGCAGGGGCAAGCAAGTGCGGCCAATGCGCACGGGCGCCTGCTAGGTGCGGGCGCCTGCGCCGTTCAGTGCATGCGTTGGCGCAGCCACTCGCCGTCGCCGTCGGGCAGCCCGAACAGCGGCTCCACCAGCGCGCGCGGCGCATCGATGCGGATGTGCCAACCGTGTTCGTCCGCGTCCTCGCCCGCTACCACGCCGTGCGCATGCAGGCGCGCGCGCAGGCGGCCGGCGTCGACCGGCAGCCGCAGGTCGGTGCAGACGCGCTCCGCACCGAGGCGACGCGAGATCGCCTCGAGCAGGCCGTCGATGCCGGCGCGGTCGAGCGCGGACACCCAGGCGCGCGGAACCTCGCCGCCGTCGACATGGTCGACGCGCGCGGCCATCGGTGCCTGTTCGCGATCGGGACCTGCGTCTCCACGCGTACCGACGAGGTCGATCTTGTTGTACACGAGCACCTGCGGCAGCTCGTCGGCGCCGATTTCCTTCAGGACCGCCTCGACGTCGGCGATGCGCTGGTCGCGCTCGGGATCCGATGCATCGACGACGTGCAGCAGCAGGTCGGCGTCTCGCGCTTCCGCGAGCGTGGAGCGGAACGCGGCGACGAGGTCATGCGGCAAGTCGCGGATGAAACCGACGGTGTCGGCCAGCAGGAACGGGCCGCAGTCCATTCCGTCGATCCGGCGCAGCGTCGGGTCGAGCGTCGCGAACAGCTGGTCCGCCGCGTAGACGGCCGCGCCGGTCAGCACGTTGAACAGCGTCGACTTGCCCGCGTTGGTGTAACCGACCAGCGCGACCACCGGCAGCGCGTTGCGCTGGCGCGAGCGACGCGCGGTCGCACGCTGCGTCTCGACCTTCTGCATGCGCTTCTGCAACTGCTTGACGCGCTCGCCGAGCAGGCGGCGGTCGAGCTCGAGCTGCGTTTCACCTGGCCCGCGCAGCCCGATCGCACCGCCGCGCTGGCGCTCGAGGTGGGTCCAGCCGCGCACGAGGCGCGTGGACATGTGCTTGAGCTGCGCGAGTTCGACCTGCAGCTTGCCTTCGTGCGAACGCGCACGCTGCGCGAAGATGTCGAGGATCAGCCCGGTGCGATCGACGACCCGGCACTCGGTCAGCTTCTCGAGGTTGCGCTCCTGCACCGGGCTCAGCGCGTGGTTGACGAGAATCAGGTCCGCATCGAGCGCATGCCGGTGTTCGCGCAGTTCCTCGGCCTTGCCGCTGCCGACGAAATAGCGCGGATTGGGTTTTTCCACGCGTGCGCTGAGGCTGCCGACCACGCTCGCTCCTGCTGAGCGCGCGAGTTCGGCGAATTCTTCCAGCGCAACGGGGTCGGCGTGGCCGGGCGCCTGCGGTTGCAGCAGCAGGGCGCGTTCGCCTTTACGGGATCGTTCGAACAGCGGGATTCACCTTGGATGGGCGTAGTCGCCCCTTCATGCGGCCGCATGCGGCCGCTTCAAGCCCGCGGGCGCTCAGGCATCGGCATCCGAAGGGGCGTCGGCCGCGGCCGCGCCCGGCGCGCCATGGCCCTCGACGCCGCCGACGCGCACGTTGCGCGACGGCACCACCGTCGAGATCGCGTGCTTGTAGACCATCTGGCTGACGGTATTGCGCAACAGCACGACGAACTGGTCGAACGACTCGACCGTGCCCTGCAGCTTGATGCCATTGACGAGGTAGATCGAAACCGGCACGCGCTCGCGACGCAACGCATTCAGGAACGGATCCTGCAACGACTGCCCTTTGGACATGGTCTTGTTCTCCTTGCAATTCGATCATCCGAACCGGGAAAAAACCGCCGCCCGCACCACACCGCCCCTGCGCACGGCCCGGTTCAACACGCATTCAGTTAGCGGCATCTTAATGGCTTGCCCGGGCAAAAGGAATCGACGCAGCGCACAGTCTCAGCGTGGCGCTGCAAGTCCCAGGAACAACTCCACTGCATCGACCGCAATTTCGGCAAACGATGCGCGATCCGGATCGATCGTGCGCGCATCGAGCTCGCTTCGAAGCCACGTGAGCTGGCGTTTCGCGAGTTGCCGCGTCGCGAAGATCCCGCGCTCTCGAAATGTCGCGAAGGGTTCGCTGCCATCAAGATGCGGCCACGCCTGGCGATAGCCGACCGCACGCATCGCGGGCAGGTCCGGATCGAATCCGGGGCTCGCACGCAGGCGCCGTGCCTCGTCGAGGAAACCCTGCTCCAGCATCAGGTCGAAGCGCTGCGCAATGCGGGCATGCAGGCGGCCGCGATCGCCGGGCACGAGCGCAAGCTTCAGCACCCGCCAGGGCAGCCGGCGGCGACTGCTGGCCTGCTGCGCCGAGAGCGGGCGACCCGTGAGCTCGATCACTTCGAGGGCCCGCTGGATGCGTTGAGCGTCGCGCGGACGAATGCGACTCGCGGCGACCGGGTCGAGTCGTGCGAGTCGCGCATGCAGCGCGGGCCAGCCTTCGTCGTCGGCCTCGCCTGCAAGCCGTGCGCGCAGCGCGGGGTCGGCATCGGGCAGCGCCGACAACCCGTGCTCGAGCGCGCGGAAATAGAGCCCGGTCCCTCCGACCAGCAGCGGCACGCGGCCGCCGCGCGCGATCGTGGTCATCGCGGCGAGGGCGTCTTCGCGGAAATTCGCAGCCGAATAGGGCTCGGTCGGTTCACGGATGTCGACCAGCGCGTGCGGGTGGCGTGCAAGCGTGGCCGCATCGGGCTTGGCCGCGCCGATGTCGAGGCCGCGGTACACGAGGGCGGAATCGACACTCGCGAGCGCGAGCGGAAAGCGCTCCGCGAGCGCGCACGCGAGCGCGGTCTTGCCGCTCGCGGTCGGGCCCATCAGGAAGATCGCCGGTGGACGCCGGTCGACGCGATCGGCCCCGGCCGAGGTCACGGCAGGCTGCCCGTCTCCTGCGCGTGCGCGGCGTTCGACGCGGCCTGCAGCCCGTGCCGGCGCGGAAGCAGCGAGACGTCGAGCAGTCGTTCGATGCGCGAGAACACTTCGGCGCGCGAGAACGGCTTCTTCATGAAATCGTCGGCCCCGATGCGCTGTGCGTAGAACTGCTCGGTCGCCTGCTCGTTGCCGCTCATCATGATGATCGGGATCCCGCGGGTCTCCGGCTGCCGGCGCAGGAGGCGCAGCGCGGAAAAGCCGCTCATGCCGGGCAGCACGATGTCGAGGAAGATCAGGTCGGGCTGTTCGGCCTTGGCGATCTCGGTGCCCTGCTCCGCATCGGCGGCTTCCAGCACGACGTAACCGTTCTGTCGCAGCATGCGCGCGAGCATCGCCACCACGGTGGCCGAATCGTCGACCACGAGCACGCGCATGCCGCCGCGCGCATTCAGGCGCGGCTTGCCGCGCCGCCCCGCCGGGTCCCCGGCGGCCGCGCCCGCGCCGAACAGGCGTTTCAGAAATGTCCACAAAGCCACGGTCAGCCCCCCTCCGACCTCCCCCGACGGCTAGTGTCTGCGCAATGGGGCGGCCGCACAAGCGAACTGGTCGCGGTTCGGGCGGCCCCTGGTCGGCTGACCCCGCCCCGGCGCCGCCTCCGCGGCGCGCGCGCCGGTCCACGCGGCAACTCGCCCGTGCACGCGCGCCTCGTGCGATCCGGCCCCGCGGTTACGGCCGGCTGCATGACCGCGACGCCCCACGCCCGAGCAACCGGCCAGGTCGCAACGACGGCGCGCCGCGCGATCGTCATGGCGAAACGCGCCGCACCCACCGGCCTCGTGCGGACAGCGTGTGATCCCGGGGTACTCCGCTCCAGCTTCCGCGGCCTGCCACGAAGCACGCGCAGCGCGCAGGCCCCGCCAACGGTTTCGCCGCGCACGCGCACGTCGTGCGGGGTGATCGCTCGAACAACGCGCGGCGACGCACGTGCGCGTCCGCTGCACCTGCCGCGTCGCGCAACCGCGGCGCCGACGTATAATCGAAAGATTCGCCCCGCAACCGCGAGTCCCTCCATGACGCAGACGATGAAGGCCCTGGTCAAGCGCGAAGCCGCGCGCGGGATCTGGATGGAACAGGTGCCGCTGCCGGAGATCGGGCCGAACGACGTGCTGGTCAAGCTCGAGAAGACCGCGATCTGCGGCACCGATCTGCACATCTACAAGTGGGACGAGTGGTCGCAGCGGACGATCAAGCCGGGCCTCGTGATCGGACACGAGTTCGTCGGCCGCATCGTGGACATCGGCGCCGGCGTGCGCGGCTACAGCCTCGGCCAGCGCGTGTCGGCCGAAGGCCACATCGTCTGCGGCGTCTGCCGCAACTGCCGCGCGGGTCGCCAGCACCTGTGCCCGAACACGATCGGCATCGGCGTCAACCGCAACGGCGCATTCGCCGAATACATCGCGATGCCCGCCTCCAACCTGTGGCCGATCCCGGACCAGATCCCGAGCGAGCTCGCCGCGTTCTTCGATCCCTACGGCAACGCGGCGCATTGCGCGCTCGAGTTCGACGTGATCGGCGAAGACGTGCTGATCACCGGCGCGGGGCCGATCGGCATCATCGCGGCCGGCATCTGCAAGCACGTCGGCGCGCGCAACGTGGTGGTCACCGACGTCAACGACTACCGCCTCAAGCTCGCCGCCGACATGGGCGCGACGCGCGTGGTCAACGTGTCCAAGCAGTCCGTGCGCGAGGTGGTCAAGGACCTGCACATGGAGGGCTTCGACGTCGCGCTCGAGATGAGCGGCAACCCGCGTGCGTTCAACGACATGCTCGACGTGATGTACCACGGCGGCAAGGTCGCGCTGCTCGGCATCCTGCCCAACGGCGCCGGCATCGACTGGGACAAGGTGATCTTCAAGGGCCTCACGCTGCATGGCATCTACGGACGCCGCATGTACGAGACCTGGTACAAGATGACGCAGATGGTGCTGACCGGCTTCCCGCTGCAGAAGGTGCTCACCCACCAGATCCACATCGATGATTTCCAGAGGGGTTTCGACCTCATGGATTCAGGCCACTGCGGCAAGGTCGTCTGCTCCTGGAACTGACGACGACCGCCCGGACATGCCCATCCGCCGCATCCGCGAGCTGATCGATTCCTCGCTCGCCGACCTGGCGCCCGCGCCCCTGCTGGTTGCATTCAGCGGCGGCCTCGACTCGCACGTGCTGCTGCATGCGCTCGCCGCCTCGCCGGTTGCGGTCGCGCGCAGCCTGCGCGCGGTCTACATCGACCACGGCCTGCAGGACGACAGCGCGCAATGGGCCGAACGTTGCCTCGGCTATGCGCGCGCGATCGGGGTGGAGTTGCTCGTCTGCGAAGTCGACGTCGTGCGCCGCAGCGGGCTCGGGCTCGAAGCCAGCGCGCGGCGCGCGCGCTACGCGAAGATCGAGACGCTGCTCAGCGACGGCGAAGTGGTCGCGCTCGCGCACCACCGCGACGACCAGGCCGAGACCGTGCTGATGAAGCTGCTGCGCGGCGCGGGCCCCGAGGGCATCGGCGCGATGCGGCCGCTGCGCCGCCTCGGCCGCGGCTGGGCCTGGCGCCCGCTGCTCGGCATGCCGCGCGCGGCGCTGCGCGAGTACGCCGAGCATCACGGGCTCGGCTGGATCAACGATCCGAGCAATGCGGACCAGTCCATCGACCGCAACTACCTGCGCATGCAGGTGCTGCCGCGCATCGTGCGCAGGTGGCCCGAGGCCGAGAGCAGCATCGCGCAGAGCGCCGCGTGGGCGCGCGCCGCATCCGAGTTCATCGAGGCCGAGGCCGAACGCGCGCTCGCGCGCATCCAGGGACTGGATCCGACCACGCTCGACTTCCGCGAGTGGCTCGCGTTGCCGAGCGCGCTGCGCGATCCGGTATTGCGGCGATGGCTGCGCACGCTGGATCTGCCCGAACCGACCCACTACCAGGCTGCCGAGCTCGTGCGCCAGCTCGGCGAGGCTGCCGAGGACCGGCAGCCTTGCGTGCGCTGGCCCGGCACCGAACTCCGGCGCTACCGCGAACTGCTGCATGCCCTCGCGCCGCTGCAGTTCCCGCCGCTCGACTGGATCGCCCCGTTCGACGGCGGGCCGCTCGCGTTGCCGCTCGACCTCGGCACGTTGCGACTCGCCGGCCTCGCCCATCCCCTGCGCGTGCCGTTGCACGTGCGCTTCCGGCGTGGCGGCGAAAGCCTGCGCCTCGCGAGCGGCGGGCACGCGCGCGAGCTGCGCGACCTGTTCCAGGAAGCCGGCATCCCGCCGTGGCAACGCGGCCGCCTGCCGCTGCTGTTCGACGACGACGATGTGCTCGTCGCGGTGGCCGACCTGTGGCGATCCGAAGAGGCTGCGCGAGCACTGGGTGGCGCCGACGTGCGCATCGAATGGGAAGCGACGCAGGCGGCGGCGAGGCGCAGCGCGGCCAAGCCGATTGATCTTGACCGCGTGCTGAGCTAGCGTTCGCGCCCATGCCCAACCCACCCGCCGATACCCCGCAGGTCGCCGAGTTCGAGAAGTCGCTCGACGAGCTCGAGCAACTCGTGGTCCGGATGGAACACGGCGAACTCAGCCTCGACGATTCGCTGCAGTCGTTCGAACGTGGCATCGCGCTGTATCGCAACTGCCAGGGCGCGCTCGAACAGGCACGCCAGCGCGTCAGCCTGCTGCTCGATCCGGCCGCGCCCGAGGCCGCGCGCCCGTTCGAGCCCGACGTACCGTGACGGGTGCCATCGTCGATGACGGCGCTGCCGGGTGACATCGACTCTCTGCGGCCGCGGGGCTTGGCACGATTGCGGAAGCGCCATCCATCGTCGCATTCCTCGTCACGAGCGTGACGTCGCCGGCGGCAGGCCGACTGCCGTGCGCGGCGCGTGCCCGTCCGCTTTCCGACCGCCACGCGGCGCCTCGACCCCGTCCCACACGAGAACCCCTTGAGCGAACTCACCGCTGACCTGCTCGCGTTGTCCGCGCGTGCCGACCAGGCACTCGCGCGTGCGTTGCCGCCGGATGCGCAGCCGCCCGTCGAGCTGCACCGGGCGATGCGCTATGCGGTGCTCGGCGGAGGCAAGCGGCTGCGGCCGTTGCTCGTGTACGTGACCGGACGCGCGTTCGACGCGCCGCTCGAGGTGCTGGACGCCTGCGCGGTCGCGGTCGAGGTGATCCATGCGTACTCGCTCGTGCACGACGACCTTCCCGCGATGGACGACGACGCGCTGCGGCGTGGTCGCCCGACTTGCCATGTCGCGTTCGGGGAAGCGATGGCGATCCTCGCGGGCGATGCGCTGCAGGCGCTCGCGTTCGAGGTACTCGCCAACGATCCCGCGCTTGCCGTGGGGGCCGCGACCCGGCTCGAGATGCTGCGCGTGCTCGCGACCGCCTGCGGCTCGCATGGGATGGCCGGCGGCCAGGCGTTCGACCTCGCCGCGGTCGGAAGGCCGCTCGCGGCGAGCGAGCTCGAACGCATGCATGTGTACAAGACCGGCGCCTTGATTCGCGCCTCGGTGCAGCTCGGAGCGCTCGCAGCCGGCTGCGACGATCCGCGCGTGCTCGCCGCGCTCGACGAGTACGGCCATGCGATCGGCCTCGCATTCCAGGTCCGCGACGACCTGCTCGACATCGAGGCCGCCAGCGAGCAGCTCGGCAAGACCGCCGGCAAGGACAGCGCGGCGAACAAGCCGACCTATCCCTCGATCCTCGGCCTCGAGGCGTCGCGCGCCGAACTCGCGCGACTCACCGCGCGCGCTGTCGCGGCGACTGACGTGATCGGCGAGCGCGCGCGCGGCCTGCGCGATCTCGCGCGCTTCGTCGCCGACCGCAACGCCTGAACCGACCTCGGGCGCGCGCCGCCCGCCGATCCGGTACCCTCGCCGATCCGCCCCCGAGGACCGCCCGCGCGATGACGACCGCCACCACCGAGTTGCCCCCCTCCGGCGGCAGGATGCCGAGGCAGATCCCCTACATCATCGGCAACGAGGCGTGCGAGCGTTTCAGCTTCTACGGGATGCGCAACATCCTGACGCCGTTCCTGATCAGCTCGCTGCTGTTGTACGCGCCGGAAGCCGAGCGCGCCGGGATCGCGAAGGACGTGTTCCACACCTTCGTCATCGGCGTCTACTTCTTCCCGCTGCTCGGCGGCTGGCTCTCGGACCGCTTCTTCGGCAAGTACGACACGGTGCTGTGGCTCTCGCTCGTCTACTGCGTCGGCCACGCGCTGCTCGCGATCTTCGAGGACAACCGCGTCGGCTTCTACAGCGGTTTGTTCCTGATCGCACTGGGCTCGGGCGGCATCAAGCCGCTGGTATCGGCCTTCGTCGGCGACCAGTTCGACCAGGGCAACAAGCACTTCGCGAAGATCGTCTACGACGCGTTCTACTGGACGATCAACTTCGGTTCGTTCTTCGCGTCGCTGCTGATGCCGATCTTCCTGCGCGAGTTCGGCGCGTCGATCGCGTTCGGGATCCCGGGCGCGCTGATGTTCATCGCGACCGTGATCTTCTGGGCCGGCCGGCGCAAGTACGTGATCGTGCCGCCGACGCCGCCGAATCCCGATTCGCTGCTGCGCGTCGCGCGCACCGCATTGCTCGCGCACGCGCCGGGCCGCGGTCGACCCGGCCTCGGCGTCGCGATCGCCGGCGCGGTCGCGGCGCTGGTCGCGCTCGCCTGGCTGGTGCGCTCGGATTTCGTGATCGCGGTGCTCGTCGCGCTCGGACTCCTGATCGCAGCCGGCGGCATCGGTGCGTCGATGCAGCTCGAACGCGCGCGTGGCAGGCATCCGGATGCCGCGGTCGACGGCGTGCGCGCGGTGCTGCGCATCCTGATCGTGTTCGCGCTGGTCACGCCGTTCTGGTCGCTGTTCGACCAGAAGGCGTCGACCTGGATCATCCAGGGTAGCGCGATGCGGGTACCGCACGACGCCTGGTGGTGGCCGAGCTGGCTCGTGAAATCGCCCGCGCAGATGCAGGCGCTCAATCCGATCATGGTGATGCTGCTGATCCCGTTCAACAACCTCGTGCTCTATCCCGCGCTGCGGCGTTTCGGGATCGAGGTGACCGCGCTGCGGCGCATGGGCTTCGGCATCGCGTTCTCGGGATTCGCGTGGATCATCGCGGGCCTGATCCAGTTGCAGATCGACGGCGGCGACCCGGTCTCGATCGCCTGGCAGGCGCTACCGTACCTGCTGCTCACGTTCGGCGAGGTGCTGGTCTCCGCGACCGGGCTCGAGTTCGCCTACAGCCAGGCGCCGCCGTCGATGAAGGGCGCGATCATGAGCTTCTGGCTGCTGTCGGTGTCCTACGGCAACCTCTGGGTGCTGATGACGAACGCGGCGGTGCGCAACGAGGCGGTGACCGAACGCATCGCGCAATCGGGCGTCGGCGAGAACGCGTTCCTGATGTTCTTCTTCGCCGCGTTCGCGTTCGCGGCATCGCTGCTGTTCGCGCTGTACGCGCGGCGATACCCGATGCAGGACTACTACCGCGCGGCGTGATCACGATTCGCGATGGTGGGGCTCGCCGCTGCGCGGCTGCGTCCCACCCTACGACCGGCGATCCGGCAATCCCGTCGGCGTAGGGTGGGTCGCAGCGCCGAAGGCGCGAGACCCACCGGTACGTCTTCGGACGCGTTCGTCGCACATCGAAATCCGCGGCGGACGCGTTCGTCGCACATCGAAATCCGCGATGGTGGGGCTCGCCGCTGCGCGGCTGCGTCCCACCCTACGACCGGCGATGCGGAGATCCCGTCGGCGTAGGGTGGGTCGCAGCGCCGAAGGCGCGAGACCCACCGGTACGTCTTCGGACGCGTTCGTCGCAAATCGAAATCCGCGGCGGACGCGTTCGTCGCACACCGAAACCCGCGATGGTGGGGCTCGCCGCTGCGCGGCTGCGTCCCACCCTACGACCGGCGATTCGGCAATCCCGTCGGCGTAGGGTGGGTCGCAGCGCCGCAGGCGCGAGACCCACCGACCCGAGCCCGGAGCCCCATGGCGCCGAGGCGTCTGCGTTGCGACGTTGCGGTCAGTTCACGAGGCGCAGCGTGAATGGATAGCGGTACGCGGTGCCTTCGTGCGCCTTGATCGCGGCGATGATCGTGAGCACGATCCACGCGACGCAGAGCAGCGCGCCGACCGGCCAGGTCAGCACCACGCCGATGCCGAACGTGATGATCGTGAGGATCACGAGTCCGGCGAACACGATCGCGAGCGTGATGTTGAAGTTCAGCGCTTCCTTGGCCTGGTCGGCCGCGAACGGCATCGTGTCGCGCTTGACCAGCCACACGATCAGCGGTCCGAGCACGCAGCCGATCACCGTGACGAACGCGCTGAATGCCGACAGGTGGGCGATCATCGCCCAGGTGCGTTCCTCGCTCGATTGCGTGACCGGCAGCGTTGCCTGCGGCGACGGCTGCGGCTGCGGCTGCGGGGTGACGGTGTCGTTCTCGTTCATGGCGATCCTCCTTCGGATGGCGCGACCACGATCGCGCCATGCCCGGCGCAGGTCAACCGCTGGAAGTCACGCCGGCTTCGCGCATGCACCGCGCGTTCATGCGCGGCGCGAGGCCTCATCGATGCGCGCGCTCACCCTTCGCCCGCTACCGCCATCCGCTCGAGCAGGATCGATCCGGTGAGGATGTGCGAGCGTGGATCGACGTCGGAGCCGACCGCGACGACGTTGCGGTACATTTCGCGCAGGTTGCCCGCGATCGTGATCTCCTCGACAGGATGCACGATTTCGCCGCGCTCGACCCAGAAACCGCTGGCGCCGCGCGAATAGTCGCCGGTCACGAGCGAGACGCCCTGCCCCATGAGTTCGGTGACCAGCAGGCCGGTGCTCATGCTCTTGATCAACGCGCGCAAGTCCTGCGCGCCCGGCTGCACGACGATGTTCTGCACGCCGCCCGCATTGCCGGTCGAGCGCATCCCGAGCTTGCGCGCGGAATAGCTGCCGAGGATGTAGCGCGCGAGCACGCCGTCCCGCACGAGGTCGGAGTCTCGCGTCGCGACGCCTTCGGAATCGAACGCGGTCGAGCCGTGCCCGCGCGGGATATGCGGGCGCTCGACGATCTGCATCCACGACGGAAACACCGGTTGCCCGAGCTGGTCGAGCAGGAAGCTCGCACGCCGGTACAGCGCGCCGCCGCTCGCGGCCGAGAGGAAGTGCCCGATCAGGCTGCGCGCGACTTCCGGCACGAACAGCACCGGGCATTCGCGCGTGCCGAGGCTGCGCGCGCCGAGCCGCGCGAGCGTACGCTCGGCCGCCTTGCGCCCGATCGAGGCGGGATCGGCAAAATCGCCGGCGTGCCGCACCGCGTCGTACCAGTAGTCGCGCTGCATGCCGCCCGCGTCCTCCGCGATCAGCGCGACCGACAGCGAATGGCTGGTCGAGCGCTCCGTGCCGAGGAAGCCGAGCGAGTTCGCGTACGCGGTCAGCGAGGCGCCGACCTGCACCGCGGAGCCGTCGGAGTTGTCGATGCGCGCGTCGAAGCCGCGTCCGGCGTCCTCGATCTCGATGCCGAGCCGGATCGCTTCCTCGGGCGTGATGTCCCAGGGATGCCAGAGGTCGAGGTCGGGGATCTGCGTGGCGAGGAGGTCCGCTTCGGCAAGCCCGTTGGCCGGGTCCTCTTCGGTGTGGCGCGCGATCGCGCAGGCATGCTCGACGGTGAGTTCGATCGACTTCGGATCGAGGTCGGCGGTATTGGCCGATCCCTTTCGGCGGCCGAAGTACACGGTGACCGCGACGCCGCGGTCGCGCGTGTGCTCGACCGTCTCGACTTCGCCGAGGCGCACGCCGACGCTGAGCCCGAGGTCGATGCTGGCGGCGACGTCGGCCTCGCTCGCGCCTTTTGCGCGCGCGAGCCGGATCACGTCCGTGGCGATCGCGGCGAGTCGGTCGAGCTCGGCGGAACTGGTATCTTTGTCGGTCACGATGGCAGTCACTGCTGTTCTTCCTGGTATCCGCTGATGCACGATCCGCACGACGACGGCCCGCTCGATGAACGGCTGGAACCCAGCCGCAGCCAGTTGCGCCGCGAGGCGCTCGATGTGTTCAAGCTCGCCGAAGCGCTCGCGGCGTCGAGCGAGGCCCAGCTTGCGCGCGTGCCGCTCGAGGACGACATCCGCGAGGAGGTGCGACGCACGCGGTCGACCACCTCGCACATCGCGCGCAAGCGCCAGGCCCAGTTCCTCGCCAAGCAGATGCGCAAGCTCGACGCGGACGCGATCGAAGCGATCCGCACCGCGCTCGGTACCGACCGCGACAAGGCGCACCGCGAAACCGCCGCGATGCACCGCGTCGAAACCTGGCGCGAGCGCCTGATCAACGAAGGCGACGAGGCGCTGGCCGAGCTGCTCTCGCTGCATCCGGGCGCCGACCGCCAGCACCTGCGCCAGCTCGCGCGCAACGCGCAGGCCGAGCGCAAGGCGGACAAGCCGCCGCACGCTTTCCGCGAACTGTTCCGCGAGCTACGTCGCCTGCTCGACGCCGAACCCTGACCGACCCTGCAGCGGAGCGACGCGTGATGCGCGTTTTCGCACACCGCCTGGTCGCCGCGCCCTGCGCCACCTGCGCGACTCCGGCGCGCAAGCGCGCGCATCTCAGACCGCCGTCCCGCCCACCGTCATGGCATCGATGCGCAAGGTCGGCTGGCCGACGCCGACCGGCACGCTCTGGCCATCCTTGCCGCAGACGCCGACGCCTTCGTCGAGTTCGAGGTCGTTGCCGATCATCGACACGCGCTTGAGCACTTCCGCACCCGAACCGATCAAGGTCGCGCCCTTGACCGGTCGCGTGACCTTGCCGTCCTCGATCAGGTAGGCCTCGCTCGCCGAGAACGTGAACTTGCCGTTGGTGATGTCGACCTGCCCGCCGCCGAAATTCACCGCATACAGGCCGCGCTGGACCGAGGCGATGATCTCGCCCGGATCGCGCTCGCCCGGCAGCATGTAGGTATTGGTCATGCGCGGCATCGGCAGGTGCGCGAACGATTCGCGACGCCCGTTGCCGGTCGGCGCCATGCCCATCAGTCGCGCATTGAGCTTGTCCTGCATGTAGCCCTTCATCACGCCGTTCTCGATCAGCATCGTGCAGCGCGAAGGCGTGCCTTCGTCGTCGATGCTCAGCGATCCGCGCCGACCCGCGAGCGTGCCGTCATCGACGACGGTGACGCCGTCTGCGGCCACTTTCTCGCCGAGCATGCCCGCGAATGCGGAAGTTTCCTTGCGGTTGAAATCGCCTTCGAATCCGTGGCCGATCGCCTCGTGCAGCAGCACGCCGGGCCAGCCCGGGCCGAGCACCACGGGCATCGTGCCCGCCGGCGCGGGCACTGCTTCGAGGTTGACCAGCGCCGCGCGCACGGCTTCGCGCGCGAATGCGTGCGCGCGACCGTTGCGCAGGAGCTCCGGGAATCCGTAGCGACCGCCACCGCCGCTGCTGCCGGACTCGCGCCGGCCGTCCTGTTCGGCGATGACCTGCACGTTCATGCGCACGAGCGGACGCACGTCCGCGGCCAGCGTTCCGTCCGAATGCGCAACCAGCACGGTATCGAGCGCGGCCGCGATGCTGACGACGACCTGCTTCACGCGCGGGTCGGCCGCGCGGCACGCGGCGTCCACCTCGCGCAGGACCGCGATCTTGTCCTCGTTGGCCAGCGAATCGATCGGATCGATCGCCGGGTACAGCGCATGCGCGCTCGCGATCGCGAGCGGCCGCCCGGTCCCGTTCGCGCCCGCGTGCGCGATCGCGCGCGCGGAGCCTGCGGCTTCCAGCAGAGCCGGCAGCACGATTTCGTCCGAGTAGGCGAAACCGGTCTTCTCGCCCGACAGCGCGCGCACGCCGACACCCTGTTCGATCGAATGCGAGCCGTCCTTCACGATGCCGTCTTCGAGCACCCACGACTCCGTGCGCGAATGCTGGAAGTAGAGGTCGGCAGCGTCGATCGCCGGACCCATCAGCCGGGCGAACACGCCGTCGAGGTCGGAGGTCGACAATCCGCCCGGGCGCAACAACTGCTGTTCGGCGTGGCTGAGTAGCGTGCTCATGTCGGTGGGGCGACCTCTTGGTTCGGCAAGACCCGACGACGAACGGTCGCGACGGGCGCTGATCGTTCTATTACGGATCAAATACTTGAGATGAAAACTTGCAGCAGTTCGGCAAGGCGCGCAGCGCCGGCCATGTGGCTACCGCGTGATCGGGAAATGGGGGCGCGCATGCTGGCCTACAACCGGCGGGGACGCAATCAGGCGGGTTCCGGGAGCACGATCCAGGGCGGTGGAGGCTCCGCAGCGGACGGCGGCGTGTCCGGCGCGGCGTGCTCTTCGCGCGCGGGCGCGGGCGGTTCCGGCTGCGCCTGCGCGCCACCCGGGCGCGTGCGCGGGAGCACCGTGATCTCGGGTTTCTCCCACGAACCGGTCACGTGGTAGCGACGCTCGACCGCCTTGCCGATCGGCTTGTTGAGGATGCCCTGCATCACGAGCCCGGCCGCGGCGCCGACCGGACCCGCGGCGATCGCGCCGACGATCGGCAGGGTCGCGCCCGCATGCGGCGTGACGTCCATGAACTGGTCGTAATCCTTCGCGCGCAAGCCGGTGCGGCCCGTCACGAGCACGTCGGCGGCGGGGCTCTCGATGCGCAGGTCATCGGTCCAGGCGTTGCCGTCGGCGAGGCGGAACCGGCCCGTGATCGAATTGAAACCCAGGCCAGAACGGAAGAAGTCGCTGAAGTCGAGGCTGAGCCGCCGCGGCACTTCGGTCAGCGAGAACAGCCCGAAGATGCGCCCGGCGCCCGGCTCGACATCGAGGATGCGCCCGCCCGCGACGTCGATCGACAGGCTGCCGTCGAGCTTGTCGAGCGCGAAAGCGGACGGCGGCCCCGGGAAGCGCGCATCGATGCGTGCGCGCGTGTCGCCGCCGTCGATGAGCCCGGGGAACCCCAGCGCGCCCATCATGTCGCCGAGGTTGCGCGCGGCGAGCTCGACCACCAGCTGCGTGCGGCTGTCGGCGGCGCCGCCGGTCCATTCGCCGCGCGCATCCATGCGGATGTTCGGCGACTGCGCGGCGAGTCGATCGATGCGCATGCCGCCCGCGAACGGCGTGCTCTCGAACTGCGCCGCACCGAAACTCGCCTCGTCGAGGCGGAAATCGTCGATGACGACATGCAGCGGCGGAACGCTCGCGGGCGCCACGCGCGTGACCGTGGACGCATCGGGCGCGTCCGGCGGCGCCGCGGGCCAGTGCACGCGCGCGAAATCGGCGCGGATGCCGCGACCGATCAGGTTCGCGCTCGGGATCTCGACCGTGCCCGAGAGCGACGCGCCGTCGAGGCGCAGGCGCGTCGCGTCGGCATCCGCCTCGAGCACCACGCGCATGTCGGCGAAGTGACGGCTCGCGAGCAGCAGGTCGTCGACCGAGACGTCGATGCCGCGCAGCAGGCCCGAGGTTGCGCCCGCTGCATCGCCGGCGAGTTCCATCCACGCACCCGCGTCGAGAACCGGCATCCGACCCGTGACCCTGAGGCCTTGCGCGCGCGGCGCGTCCGCCGCTGCACCGCCGAACGCGACGTCGGCGGCGAACGCGCGGTCCGCCGCGGGCAACACGCCACGCGCATGGACGAGATTGCCGAGGCGCGCGTCGAACGGCTTGCCGGCTTGCGGCAGCTCGAGCTCGAGCTGGAACGGCATCGCCTGCGCCGCCGTCTTCGCGAAAGGCGCGGGCAGGTCGATCGCGATGCCTTGCAGGTTGCTCGAGATCTCGAGCCGGGTACGTTCGGCGCCGGCATCCTCGATCGCGAGCCGGGCGCTCCACGGCGCCTCGCCCGGGAAACGACCGACCAGCGGCAGCAACGCGGGCGCATCCGCGAACACGGCCGACGCCGGCCAGGTACCGTCGAGGCTCGCCTCGAGCGCATTGCGCGGATCCTTCGCGGTGCTCCCGATCGCGATCGACAGCGTCGACGCGCGCTCGCGGAATCCGACCGCGAGCGCGTCGGCCGCGAAGCCGTCCTGCACGAATCGCAGGGGACCGGTCGCGCCGGTGAACGCGAGGCCCTGGCGCGCGAGATCGATGCGCGCATCGCGCAACGCGATCGTGCCCTCGAGCTTGACGGCGTCGGTGTCGGCGATCGGGAGCTGCATGCCGAACGTGACCTCGCCGCGGCCGCCGACCGAGAGGCCGTCCAGTTGCTCGCGGAAACGACGTCCGACCGGCGTCGCGCGCAGGTAGCCCAGCAGGTCGGCGCCGCTACCCCTGCCTTGCGCTTCCAGTTCCAGCAACGCGTCGCCGAACTCCGCGATGGACGCGTGCGCGGGCGCGACCTCGAGGTTCATCGTGCGCAGCGCATCCGCCTGCACGTCGAGGCCCTTGTTGACGAAACGCGCGATCGCGTCGATGCGTTCGGCCGGCGGCCAGTCCGGATGGAAGTCGAGCGTCGCCTCGTGCACCTCGGCTTGCGCGAGGAACAGGCCGGTGCGGTCGTTGAATGGCCAGTCCGCGAGGTCACCGCGCACGATCGCGCGACCGCTGACGGTGCCGCCGACCAGCGCACGGTCCAGCCACGACATCGCGTTCGGTGACATCACGCGCAGCGGCCAGAACAGTTTCGCCGCGACCACCTCGCCGTGCGTCGCGACCGCCTGCAGGTCCACGTGCGGACGCCTCCCCGCGCGCAGGTCGACCTCGCCGCGCAGCTCGCCGCCGTAGCCTTCGCCTTCGAACACGAGGGATTCGGTGCCCAGTTGCCAGCCATCGCCGGCAGGGTGCGCGACGAGTTCGCCGCCGATCGAGGCGAACAGGAACGGCCGGCGGAACAGCAACGGATAGTCGACGCGCAGCGCCTGTGCCGGCAGCTCCAGCAGCAGCGCGCCTGCGTCGCCCTGCAGGTCGATATCGATGCGCTCGATCCCCGGTACCGCGCCGACGCTCGACACGCCCGCATCGCGCGCGCTCAACGCGAGTTCGAATGCATCGCGTCCGCGCCAGTCGAGCGTCGCGCGTTCGAGCCGGCCGCGCGGTCGGGCCGAATAGAGCCAGCGTCGCGCGCCCGCGGGCAAGGCATCGGACAGCATCGCGAGGTCGCCCGTGGCCTGCAGCGGCCACGCGTCGATCCCGGCGCGCCAGTGCGG
>JAEYZH010000103.1 GCA_023430685.1 Pseudomonadota bacterium
CACGCATTGGCCCGCGGCGGTGTCCCATTCCGACGTCGGGCCGAGGCGAAGATAGAGATCGGCTTCGGCCGCGGCGATGCGCACGAACTTCAACGAAGAGCCGAGTGGCAGCTTCGCGCAAGGCCCGAGCCGCGACAGCAACGCGGCCTCATGCTCCGAACCATGCGAGCGGCTGCCCGCGACCACCAGTGGCGTCGCGCGCGTGCGCGTCGTGACATGCCGCGCGATGCCGCCCGCGCGATCGCTGATCCAGGTCCCGCCACCTTCCCAGGCGCAGGCGAGTTCGCCCGACACCGGCGTCTGCACCACGCCGAGGATCGGGCGGTGGTCGTCGATCAACGCGATGTTGACCGTGAACTCGCCGTTGCGCTTGACGAACTCGCGCGTGCCGTCGAGCGGATCGACGATCCAGTAACGCTGCCAGCGCGCGCGCTCGGACCAGGCGACCTCGGCCGATTCCTCCGACAGCACCGGCCACGGCGCCAGCGCACGCAGCGCTTCGACGATCACGCGGTTCGATGCGAGATCGGCCGCGGTGAGCGGCGAGCGGTCGTCCTTGCAGGTGACCGCGAAGTCCGATTCATACACCTCGAGGATCGCGGCCGCCGCGCGCACGGCGATCTCGCCGACGCGCCGCGCGAGTGCGTCGAGCTCGCTCATGGCCTTGGCCGGTAGCGGCCGTCGAGGAATTCGCGCGCGATGAACAGCGCTGCGATCGAGCGGCTGTCGGTGACCTCGTCATGGCCGAGCAGCCGATGCAGCTCGGACAACCGCCAGGGCACGACTTCGAGCGGCTCGGGTTCATCGCCCTCGAGCTTCTCCGCGTGCAGTTCGCGTGCGAGCACGACGTGCGTCATCGCGGTCATGTACGCGGGCGACACCGACAGCGTCGCGAGGATCGAGATGTCGCGCGCGCCGAAACCGATCTCTTCCTTGAGCTCGCGATCGGCGCCCTGCTCCACCGTCTCGTCACGATCGAGGCGGCCCTTGGGCAGGCCGAGTTCGTAACGGTCGACGCCGACGGCATATTCGCGCACGAGCAACACGGTGTCCTCGTCGCGCATCGGCACGATCACGACCGCGCCGAGTCCCGATCCGGTCAAGCGCTCGAACGTGCGCCGCTCGCCATTGGAGAACTCGAGGTCGACCTGCTCGGCGCGCAGGAAGCGGCTCGTTTCGGAACGCCGGGTGGCGAGGATGGTCGGCGGTGGCGTGGGCATGCGCTGATTGTAGGCCGTGCCGACGTGGTTCGCGCGCGGTCGGCTCGACGAGCGCAGTCGTCGGGCGGCTCCCCGGCGAAGCCGTTCCAGCGCCGGCCGCGCTGCGCGCGTCCGGCCTACGAGACGGGCGCGATGCGGAACAGGTCGAGCGCCTGCGCATGCAGCGCAGGCGTGCCGGCCAGCGCGCTGGTCGTGTCCAGTCCGACCGGCCGGCCGTCGAGGTCGCTGAATACGCCGCCGGCTTCGCGCACGATCAACGCGAGCGGCGCGATGTCGAGGATGTTGAGGTCGGATTCGACCACGAGGTCGATCGCGCCGCGCGCGAGCAGGTGGTAGTGCAGGAAATCGCCGTATCCACGGATGCGGCCGACGCGACGCACGATGTCGGCATACGCGGCCCAGCGCGCGGGCGACGCCGCGAGCGACCGCAGGTTGCCGGTGGATACCGCGGCGCCCGCATCGAACGCGCGCGTCGCGGCGACCTGCACGCGGCGCGCATCCGAGGTGCTGCTGCCGAGCCACGCGCCCGCGCCACGCACCGCCCATGCGCGCTCGCCGTACGCAGGCGCCGCGGAGACGCCGAGCACGATCTCGCCTTGATGCATCAGCGCGACCTGGGTCGAGAACATCGGATAGCCACGCACGAACGAGCGCGTGCCGTCGATCGGATCGACGAGCCAGAGGAAATCGCCACCCCCCTCGCGGCCACCTTCCTCGCCGAACACCGCATGCTGCGGATAGGCCGCGCGCAGCACTTCGCGGATCGCGTGTTCGGCCGCGCGATCGACCTCGGTGACCGGCGTCTCGTCGGGCTTGGTTTCGACCGTGAAGTCGCGCGCGCGCCAGCGCGGCATCACCTCGCGCTCGGCCGCATCGGCGGCTCGGTGCGCCACCGCGAGTGCGGCTTCGAGGAAACCTGCGTGCATTCAGAACGGCCTCAACAGCGGGCCCTCGAGTTCGATCCGCGTCGAACCGTCCTCCTGCGGCACGCCGAGCCGCGCGAGCGCGCTCGCCAGCTGCGGATCGTCGCGCGCGCGCAGCGTCGCGTGGGCGCGGTATTCGCCGAGCCGCAGCTCGAAGCCGCCGTCGACCTCGAGCGCACCGCTGCCGTCGTCGCGCACGTTGCCTGCGACGCTCTGGTCGGGCTGCGACGAGAATTCGGAGATCATGTCGGAAAAGCGCGCGTCGACCGTGCCGACGACGCCCGCGCCGGTCCAGCGCGCCTGCCCCGACACGCCGTGCAGCATCGCGCCGCGCAGCGTCGCGCGATCGATCTCGCCGCTGATCGTGCCGAGCAGGTGCAGGTCGCCGCCGAGCGCGGGCGCGAGGCGTTCGGCCGGCAGGCTGAAGCGCAGGCCGCGCGCTGCCACGCCATCGGCGCCGCGCTCGAGGACGCCGGCGAGTTCGATGTCGGTGCCCTTTACGCGCACGTCCGCGACGAAGCGCCCGCCGAGCAGCGGCAGCTTGCGCGCCTGCCAGGTCACGCCGCCGATGTCCTGGCCGAACAGGCTGACGCCATCGGCTTGCCCGTTCCAGACCGTACCGCGTACGCCGCTCAGCACGACCGGCCCGAGGTACCTGGAACCATAGCGGTAGCCGACATCGGCCGGCATCGTCCACGCGAACAGCACCAACGCGACCAGCGCGAGCAGCGCGAGGGCAAGCGCGATCTTGAGGATCTTCATCGTCGTCTTCGTTACTCTGATACTGCGGCCGGGTGCATGCCGCGGCAGGGGTCGTCTTCTATGCCACGCGGCGCGTTAAGACGCCGTTGAACCGCGCCCCCGGCCCTCGGCGGGCGGAGGTGGCGACACCTTCGCCCGCTCACGGGAGAAGGCGTCCACAGGCGCGGATCGGCCGAGCGCTTGATCGTCGCTCGCACCACGCCGCGAACTCGGCCAATCGAGATCGATCAGCCCCCTCCCTGCCGGCAACTTCCCTGGCCACCGGGAAAGCTGCAACCGACCGCGCAGGAACGACAAGCCCGTGCGCTATGGCGCGTCGCGCAGCGTCACGCGCGCATCGACGAGTCCGATGCCCTGCGCGCGCTGCGCGGAAAACTCGGTCGCTTCGATCCCGTGGCTGCCCGCGAGTTGCTCGAGCCACGCCACCAGCGGGTCGAACCCGGCGCCTTCGAAGGCGACGCGCACATCGCGTTCGCCGACCGGCTCGACGCGACGCAGCGCCGATGCGAGGCCCGCTTCGCGCGCGGTGGCGTCCGCGAGTGCGAGCAGCGACTTGCCTTCGCGGTCGCCGCGCGCGTGGACGCCGGCTGCGCGCAGGCGCGCGACTTCCGCCGCGATGCTGCGTACTTCGGCGAGCTCGAGCCGTTGTCGTTCGACGTCGGCGCCCAGCTCCGCACGACGCAGCGCGAGCGGATGCCACGCGAACGCCCAGAGCAGCAGCAGCGCCGCGACGAGCGCGCCGGCGCAGAGCATCCGCCGTTCGCTGGTCGCCAGCGATCGCCACCAGGTCGCGATCATGGCGCCGCCCCCCCGAGTACGCGGATGCGCCCGTCGACGCCCTGCTCGCCGGGATTCGCCGCGGTTACCTCGGCGCGCAGGCCAGGCACCGCGGCGATGCGCTCGCGCACGAAGTCGAGTGCAGCGACATCGGGCGCGCGCAGCGCGAGTTCGAGCGCGCCGTTGCGGTACTCGATCGCGCGCGTCTGGATGCGCGAGGAGCTCGCGATCACCGGGCCGATCGCCGCGAGTCGCTGCAGCAGCGCCCCGCTGCCGCTGCCGCCACGCAGGCGTTCGATGCGCCCGCGCACGAGCTGGGCAGGCGAGGCGCGTTCGAACTGCACCGCATCGATGTCCGGGAACGCCGCGCGCGCTTCGTCGCGCGCGAGCGTGTCGAGCTGCCGCGACGCGCGCGACAGCTTCGCGACGTCGATGCCGAGGTCGGCGAACGCGAGCACGACCACGGCAGCCGCGAGCACCGCGGCGAGCACGCGCGCGCGGCTGCCGCGCGCGCGCCGTCGCGGCGCGTACCTGCCTTCAAGCAGGTTCAGCGGCGCGGCGGCGAGTCCCTGCGCGAGCCATGCAAGCGGATCGCGCCCGCGCTCGTGGTACGCCGCGACCGCGTGCGGCAGGGGCAACGGCGTCGCAACGCGGAAATCATGCACTTCGAGCGGCAGTTCGAGGCCGCTGCGCGCGAGCCGTTGTTCGAATTCGCCGAGCGAGCAGGCCAGCACCGACCACGGTGCGAGGCGCACGATCGCGCGATCACCGTCGATCATCGCATGCACGCGCCCTGGCGTGACCGGCACTGCGAACGCTTCGGGCAGCAGCACGTCCGGCTCGATGCCGGCTGCAGCGAGGCGCTCGAGCCAGCCCTGCAGCATGCGCGGCGCGACCACCGCGACGCCGGCCGCATCATCGGCGGCGCGCGCGGCCGCGAAGTGCAGGTCCTCGACCGGATCGAGCAACAGGTCTTCGACCGCGTACGGAACCGCCTTGAGCAACTGTGCGCGGTTGCGCGCGGCGAGCCTGACTTCGGTCAGCAACACGTCTTCGGACGGCACCAGCGCGACGATCTCGCGCACCGAGGCCACGACCTCGGCCGGCGGCGCGCCCGCGGTCGACGCCGGCACGGGCGCGCCGGTGCGCTGGCGCAGCCAGGTCAGGCCGCCGTCGGGGGCGAGGCGCAGCAGCAGGCGGTCGGGCATTCGGCGGGATCGCAGGCGTCCAATCGCCGGGATTGTAGTCGAGTTCGACGCCGCGCCGGCCGCGAGGCGCGCGCATGCACGATGCGAGCCTCAGCGGTCTTCGCCGACGCCCGCAGAGGCGCCGTCCGGCGCGTCGATCGCATCGCTGCCGCGGCTGCGCGCAAGCACGCGAATGCCGGCGCCACGCTCGATCAGGCTTGCATACGCGAGCGGCAGGCCATCGAGCACGACCTGCGCGCGCGCGAGGAAGTAGTCGCTGTCGACGCCGAACATCGCCTCGGGCAGCATGCCTGCGGGCACCCCCGCGGCCTGCGCGAACTCGGCGACGCTCGCGTAGTTCGCCTGCCCGCGCTCCCACAGCTTCGTGGCCAGTTCGCGCGTGATCGTCACCGGCAACGCGAGGCCATCGAGGCTCGCGAGCACGACCGGATCAGCGGTATTGAGGTTGAGTCTCGTCCCAGGCGGCAACGCGCACACGTGGGGCGCGAGCCTGGCCCATGCTGCGGCGCCGACGCCGCGCACGAGGCGCAGCTCCGACGCATGCGCGAACACGTCGCCGCGCGGGCGATACGGCACCGGCAGCGAAAGGTAGTGGTTGGCCTCGCCACCGGCCTCGTCGTCGCCGAGCCAGGCCTCGATCGCGCCTGCGATCGCGGGATCGAGTTCGAGCTCGAGCAGCAGGCGGCGCAGCATGCCGGCCCAGCGCGCACGCGTGCCGGCATTGCGCGGCGACAGGTTGTTGAGATTGAAGCAGCCGTTGAGGTCGCGCAGCGTGCCGCCGACCATGCCGCCCGGCACGCTCTGCGGCGGCAGCGGCAAGGCCCAGGGGCTCGCGTTCGTGTCGAGGCCGGGTTGCTCGGCCTGCGCGGCCACCAGCACGCGCATGGCCCAGGTTTCGAGTCCGAGCGCATAGGCGTCCGCCTGCTGCGCACGCACGGCATTGCGCGTGCGCGCGAAAGCGAGTTCGCCGCGATCGAGCAGCGCCGCGACGAGGATCACCGCGAGCGCGACCACCAGCAGCGCGACCAGCAGCGCGACGCCACGCTGGCGCACCGGCGCGCGCTTCATGGCAGTGCCTGCGGCGGCATCGACGAGGGCAGTTCGACGACGCGACGGATCTCGCCTAGGCCTTCGGGTGCGAGCCGGAATTCGACCGCGCGCGGCAACGCACCGAGGCGATCGCCGGCCGCCTCGCAGGGCGCCGCGGCGCGCGGCGGCCACGCCTCGCGCCAGGCGCCATCGCAGCCGAGGTAGCGCAGCCGCAATGCGCCTGCGCGTTCGATCGCGACGCGACCGAGCGGCCGCGAATCCGGCGCGCGGTCGAGAACAGCGTAATGCGAGCGCCGCAGGTCGCGCCCATCTGGCGCATAGGCGACGCGTTCGAGATGGCTGCGCGTTTCGGCCAGCGGATCGGCATGCCCGACATGCGTGAATTCGATCGCCGAGGCGTCACCCGCGAGCGCCGGGACCAGCGCGTTGCCGCCGTCGCGCACCGGCCGCCCGATCGCCTGGCGCAGGTCGCGCTCGAACCGGCCGACCGCGCGCACGACCTCGGCGAACCGCTGCTGCTCCGCCGCGAGCGCCGCCCGCGTGCGCGCGAGCGTCGCGAGCCCGCCCCACGCCGCCGCGGCCAGCGCCGCGAACACCGCGACCGCGACGAGGAGTTCGAGCAGGGTGAAGCCTTTGGGCCGGGAATCGGGAATCGGGAATGGGGAATGGGAAGAGCGAAGCGGACACGACGTCGCGGACCGGTTTGCGGTCAACGCGGTCGCCCCTGCATCGACCATTCCCGATTCCCGATTCCCGATTCCCGGCTTCACGGCACGAACCCCACCAGCACCGCCGACGGATCGCGCGACCCCTCGGCGAAGATGCGCACGTCGACGCGGCGGATCTGCGCGTCGGCGGTCGTTTCGACCTCGCGTTGCCAGCGCCAGGCGCGACCACCGAGCAGGGCGCGCCCGTCGCTGCGGCCGGTCGGTGGCAGCGCGGGGGCGAGGCGCGCTTCGGTCAAGACGTTCGCGGCGACCCAGCTCGCGAGCGTGCGTTCGCGCAGGGCGTCGAAGCGGCGAACCTCGATCGTGGCCGTGCGCGTCAGCGCGAGCAGCGCGAGCGCGACCACCACGAGCGCGACGAGCACCTCGATCAGCGAGAAGCCGCGGCGCAGGCGCGAGCCGATTCCGCTCGCTCGCGCGCCGATGCGCGACGAAGCACTCATGCAGGAACGCTCATGCCCGCGCGCTCGCGTCTGCCTGCTCATGGTCCTGCGTCGACGCGCGTCATCGACGGCACCGAATCACCTTGCGCTTCGACGCGGTAGTGCGCGCGACTGTCGCCGAGCGCGAGGTCGAGCGCGAAGGGCGTGAGCTCGCCCGATGCGAAGCAGACCAGTTGCGGGACCTCGCGAGCTTCTCCATGCACCAGTTCCAGCGGGCGGCCTTCACGCGCGAGCGTCGGTCGCGTGCCCGCCGGCCATTCGCGCGTGCGCAACGCGTCCTCGCCGGTGAACGGTTGCCAGCCCTCCCGATCGAGGCGCAGGAACGCGTAACCGTCGGGCGCGATCACGATCCCGATCTCGCGCCCGCGCAGTTCGGACTGCTCGCAGGCATGCCCGACCAGCGCCGCGAACCGTTCCGCCGCCGCCTCGAGCCGGCGCTCGCTGCTGTTGGCGACCGACAACGTCAAAGCCAGCGCGAGCACGCCGACGATCGCGACGACGACGAGGAGTTCGATGAGGGTGAAGCCTGTCCGAGGCCGGGAATGGGGAATGAGGAATGGGGAATGGAAAAGCGGCCGCTCGCCTCCGAGCGGGCGCGGCAACGCCGGCGCCGTCTGCTTTTCCATTCCCTATTCCCTGTTCCCTGCTTCACTCCCAGTTCCCGACGTCCGCCGCCTCGCCGCTGCCGCCCGGGCGGGCGTCGGATCCGAGGCTGTAGACGTCGACGTCGCCATGCTGGCCGGGTTGCAGGTACTGGTACGGGCGGTTCCACGGATCCTTCGGCACGCGGTCGAGGTAGGGACCCTTCCAGTTCGGCGCATCGGGTTCGCCCGCGGGCTTGGCGACCAATGCATCGAGTCCCTGCCCGGTCGAGGGATAGTTGAAATTGTCGAGCTTGTAGAGGCTGAGCGCGGTGACCACGCCCTGGATGTCCTGCTTCGCGCGCGTGACGCGCGCTTCGCCCGGACGCTCCATCACGCGCGGCACGACGATCGCCGCGAGGATGCCGAGGATCACGACGACGACGAGGATCTCGATCAGCGTGAAGCCCCGGTGGAGCCGGGAACGGGGAATCTGGAAGCGGGAATGGGAACAGCGGGCCATGGCGGGCTTGTGCGGGAACGGGGGTGGCCGGGATCATAGGTCATGGACACTTCCCTTGCGAACCGCCTCGCCGCGCGCGATCTCGCGGTGGTCTGGCATCCGTGCACGCAGATGCACGACCACGAGACGCTGCCGATGCTGCCGATCGCGCGCGCGGAAGGCGCCTGGCTGCACGGACACGACGGACGCCGCTACCTCGACGCGGTGAGTTCCTGGTGGACCTGCCTGCTCGGCCACCGCCACCCGCGCATCGTCGCCGCGCTCAAGGACCAGCTCGACCGCCTCGACCACGTGATGCTCGCGGGGTTCACGCACGAGCCCGCGATCGAACTGGCGGAGGAACTCGTGCGCATCACGCCGGCGGGCCTCGAGCGCGTGTTCTACGCCGACAACGGCTCGAGCGCGGTGGAAGTCGCGCTCAAGCTCAGCTTCCATTACTGGCGCAACGTCGGCCGCGGAGAGCGCACGCGCTTCATCGCGCTCACCGGCGGCTACCACGGCGAGACGCTCGGCGCGCTGTCGGTGACCGACGTCGCGCTCTACCGCGAAACCTATGCGCCGCTGCTGCTCGAGCCCTTGTTCGCGCCGTCGCCGGATGCGTACGACGCGCTGCCCGGGGAGAACGCGCGCGACTGCGCGCGGCGTCGCCTCGGCGAACTGCGCGTGCTGCTCGAGCGGCACGCACGCGAAACCTGCGCGGTGATCGTCGAGCCGCTGGTGCAGTGCGCCGGCGGCATGCGCATGCACCATCCCGATTACCTGACCGGCCTGCGCGCGTTGTGCGACGAGTTCGACCTGCACCTGATCGCGGACGAGATCGCGGTCGGCTTCGGGCGCACCGGCACCCTGTTCGCCTGCGAACAAGGCGCGATCGCACCGGATTTCCTCTGCTTGTCCAAGGGACTGACTGGCGGCACGCTGCCGCTTTCCGCGGTACTGACGACCACGCGCGTCTACGACGCGTTCTATGCCGAGTACTCGGCCGGCAAGGCCTTCCTGCATTCGCACAGCTACACCGGAAACCCGCTCGCCTGCCGCGCCGCACTGGCGACGCTCGAGGTGCTGCGCGACGAACCGGTGATCGAACGCAACCGCACGCTCGCGGCGCACCTCGCGGCGCGCCTCGCGCCGCTCGCGGACCATCCGAACGTCGCCGACGTGCGCCAGTCCGGCATGATCGCCGCGATCGAACTCGTGCAGGATCGCCGCCTGCGCACGCCGTATCCCGCCTCCGAACGCCGCGGCCTGCGCGTCTATCGCCACGGCCTCGAACGCGGCGCGTTGCTGCGCCCGCTCGGCAACGTCGTCTACTTCATGCCGCCCTATTGCATCACGCCGGACGAGATCGACTTCATGGTCGAAGCCGCGACAGAAGGCATCCACCTCGCCGTCGCGTGAGTCTGTGCTGCCGGCTGGAGCCCGGCTGTCGCCGCGCAGCGCGCCGAGGCATCTTCCAGCCTGATCCTTCGCCTCGCGTGCGGGGCCGCTGCGTGTTCCAGTCTTTCGCTTTCGGCTGCACTAGACTCCAGCGATGCGCATCCCCCGCGTCCATGTCCCGCACGGCCTGCGCGCGGGCTTCGAGGTCGACCTGCCGATGCAGGCCGGCGAACACCTGGTGCGCGTGCTGCGGCTGGAACGCGGCCATCCGTTGCGGTTGTTCGACGGGCAAGGCCGCGAGTTCGCGGGCGAGATCGCCACGCTCGCGAAGCGTGGCGTGACCGCGCGCGTGATCGAAGCGATCGACGGCGCGGACGTCGAGAGTCCGCTGCGGATCACGCTCGCGCAGGGCCTCGCGCGCGGCGAGAAGATGGACTGGATCCTGCAGAAGGCGACCGAGCTCGGCGTCGCGCGCATCGTGCCGCTGGTGACGCATCGCACCGAGGTCAAGCTCGATGCCGAACGCGCCGCGCGCCGCCTCGCACACTGGCACGCGGTGCTGGCTTCGGCCTGCGGGCAATGCGGGCGCAATCGCCTTCCGGAGCTCGCGGAACCGGTGAAGCTGCACGACTGGGCCGCCAGCCTCGATGACGAGTCCGGCATGCGCCTCGTGCTCGATCCCCATCACGGCACGCGCGCAGGCGACCTCGCGATCGAAGCGCGCGCGACGCTCGTCGTCGGCCCCGAAGGGGGACTGTCCGAACAGGACCTCGCGACGCTCGCACAGGCCGGTTTCCGCGGCCTGCGACTCGGACCGCGCATCCTGCGCACCGAAACCGCGGGACTCGCCGCGATCGCGGCGCTGCAGGCGATCCACGGCGACCTGTAGCCCGGTCCCCGAGCCGCCGTGATCCGAGGCGCCGGCGCGCGCCACGCCGGCGTGTGCACGGCAGCGGACTTCGAGCCCCGCCGCTCCGCCGAACCTCTGCTTCCGGTGAACCCGGAAGTTCCGGCCACGACACGTGGCACGAATCGGTGCGCCATCGCGATTGGGGGTCATGGCGAACGAACGCGGTGGAGAACCTGCCCGTCGATGCGTCATGCACCACCGACCCCGGAGGCCCCCATGCGTCACCCTCGAACATCCCTCACGCTCGCGGTCGCGCTTGCGACCGGTCCTGCTGCCTGCGCAGCCGCCGGTGTTCCGCGGCTTGCCGATCCTGCCGAGCGCGCCGCTGCGGGACTGGAGCATCCCGATTCACTCGTGCGGGTGCAGCCGCATGCGCCGGCGGCGCCCGTCGAACGCATCCCGGCAGGCGTGGTGCAGTACCAGACACGCCCTGGCACCGCGTTCAGGGGCCGCAACAGCGCGTTCTCGTTCGGCGGCGAGCCGCCGAGCATCGCCTGCACGGCGGGCACGACCGAGCTGTTCGCGACCGCGAACCTCGACCTCCCCGATGGCGCTGCCATCCGCTACGTCGACACGTTCGCCTACGACGGCACGATGGCCGAGGACCTGCGCACGTTCCTGATCTCGCTCTGCCAGTCCACGCTGGACCCTGCGCCGCCGGTCTACACGGTGCACGGCGACTCCTCGACCGCCAACGCGCCCGGCGACGCGATCTCGATCCTGGACCTCAGCGCCGACCCGCTGGTCGTGGACCGCACGTCGTGCACCTACCTGCTGCGCGCGCGTTTCGCGACCGGCACCCAATGCAGCAACGCCATCTTCCTCGACAAGGTACGCGTCGGTTACACGACGCCATGACGGGAGCTCGACCATGATGTCCATGCCACGAACCTTCCGTACCCTGCTGCCCGCCGTCGCATGCGCGTGCGCGATCACGACCGCGAGCGCAGGCGTACTGCACGGCCTCGATGCCCGCAGCCTCAACGGCGTATCCGGGCACCGCGTCGCGAGCCACGTCCAGTTGGGACGTGACGGTTACTTCGGACTCGTATGCAACGAAGGCGCGAGCAGCGGCTCGCGACGCGCGGTCCATCCACTCGACCTGCCCTCCGGCCATGCGCTCGTCAGCGTCACGATCTGGGGCCTCGACGAGTCGCCCTCGAACGACCTGCGCCTGCGATTGCGGGAGAGTTGCCAGCCATACCTGCAGGGCGCGCTCCCGGTCACGACGACGCTGGCCGAGGCGAGCACGTCGGGAGCGGCAGGCGACTTCGCGATCGCGCTGTTTCCGACGCTGGACGCGCCGCTGACGGCCACCTGCACCTACTTCATCGAGTCGCGATTCGCGCAAGACACCAGCGCCTGCGCGGGCCCTGCACTGGTGCTGACTCGCATCCGCACACTGACGCTCGACCCCGATGTGATCTTCCGCGACGGATTCGAATCCTGAGGAGCCCATGATGAAAGCCTCGACCCTGTTCGTCCTTGCAAGCGCGCTGTGCATGTCGCACGTCGATGCCGACGCCGGAGATCCCGCGCCGCGGGCACTCGCAGGCGGCGTCGGAAGCTACTCGGTCACCGGCGACGACTTCCAGCTCGCGTCGACGACTGCGCCCTACCAGACCGATGGCACGGGCCATTTCTACTGCGACGCGGGTGCCCCGACCAGGATCGCCTCCGCCGCGGTGCACATTCCCGCTGGCCGCCGACTCGCCTACCTCGACCTCTGGGGCGACGACGACTCCGCCAGCGACTTCATCTCCGCCACGCTGTACGCGACCTGCCACGCGTCGGATGCGCCGGGCGGCGCGCTCAATAGCTCGCTTGCGACGGTCACCTCCGAAGGCCATTCGGGCCTGTTCTTCGAAGACGCGATGGTGCCCACGCACTACGCGGATCCGGAGCAATGCGCGTACAGCATCAACCTGCTGCTGGGAACGGCCGGAACCTGCGAAGGCGCGGCGCTGCTGGTGTCGAAACTGCGCGTGGTCTGGAACTGAGGCCGCAGCGGGCGGGATGTCTCGCGCCGCGGGCGCGATGGCGTCCCGGCGCATCGAACCGATGCGGCGCGCAACCGCGATCTCGACATCCGCGATCCCGACATCGAGGCGGAACCTGCCTCGGCAACACGAACCGCGAGGGCAGCGCACGGATCGACGGCGGACCGGCTCGCGTGAAGACGATGATCTTCGCCGACCGCGATCGTGGAGGCCGGCGGCCGGGGACATCCAGGCTCGCTGGACTACTTGAAGATTTCCTTGTTCTTCGCGTAGCCGATCGCCTGCTGGCGCGTGACGATGCCGCGCTTGACCATGTCCTGCAGGCACTGGTCGAGCGTCTGCATGCCGTACTGGCTGCCGGTCTGGATCGCCGAGTACATCTGCGCGACCTTGTCCTCGCGGATCAGGTTGCGGATCGCGGGAATGCCGACCATGATTTCGTGCGCCGCGATGCGGCCGCCACCGACCTTCTTCAGCAGCGACTGCGAAATCACCGCGCGCAGCGACTCGGACAGCATCGAGCGCACCATCGGCTTCTCGCCGGCCGGGAACACGTCGATGATGCGGTCGATCGTCTTCGCGGCCGAACTCGTGTGCAGCGTCGCGAACACGAGGTGGCCTGTTTCCGCCGCGGTCAGCGCGAGCCGGATCGTCTCGAGGTCGCGCAACTCGCCGACGAGGATGTAGTCCGGATCCTCGCGCAGCGCCGAGCGCAGCGCCTCGTTGAATCCGTGAGTGTCGCGATGCACTTCGCGCTGGTTGATCAGGCACTTCTGCGAGGTGTGCACGAACTCGATCGGATCCTCGACCGACAGGATGTGGCCGTACTCGTTCTTGTTGACGTGGTCGACCATCGCGGCGAGCGTGGTCGACTTGCCCGAACCGGTCGGGCCGGTCACGAGGATCAGGCCCTGCGGCTGCTCGATGAGTTCCTTGAAGATGCGCGGGCAGCCGAGGTCCTCGAGCGTGAGGACTTCGGACGGAATCGTGCGGAATACCGCGCCTGCGCCGCGGTTCTGGTTGAACGCATTGACGCGGAAGCGCGCGAGGCTCGGGATCTCGAACGAGAAGTCGACTTCGAGGAATTCCTCGTAGTCGCGCCGCTGCTTGTCCGACATGATGTCGTAGATCAGCGAGTGGATCTGCTTGTGGTCGAGCGCCGGGATGTTGATGCGTCGGACGTCGCCGTCGACGCGGATCATCGGCGGCAGGCCCGCCGAAAGATGCAGGTCGGACGCCTTGTTCTTGACGGAAAACGCCAGCAGCTCGGCAATATCCATGGCTCTCCCCGGGGAATGCGCGGCGCCGCTGCGGCACCGTTTGCGGCAGTATAGCCCGGCCAATTCCAGACAGTGCGCGACCTTGCGATGGATTTCTGCGAAACAGCCTATGGTTCCGTGACCGCCCGCGTCGCGTCCGCCGCGAGCCTCGCGAAATGCGCCAGCGTGCGCCTGCTCGCGGTCTCCAAGGGCCAGCCCGCGCACGCCATCCGCGAGCTCGCCGGCCTCGGCCAGCGCGCGTTCGGCGAGAACTACGTGCAGGAAGCGATCGCCAAGCAGGCGGCAGTGGCCGACCCCGCGCTCGAGTGGCACCTGATCGGCCCGCTGCAGTCGAACAAGTGCCGCGAAGCCGCGCTCCACTTCGACTGGGTGCAAAGCCTGGACCGCGGCAAGCTGGTGGATCCGCTGGCGCGCCACCGGCCAAGCGGACGCACGGCATTGAACGTGCTCGTGCAGGTCAACATCGATGGCGAGCCCGGCAAGTCCGGCTGCGCGCCCGACGAGGTCGACGCGCTCGCCGCCCTCGTCGCGGAACACCCGGCACTGCGCCTGCGCGGCCTGATGGCGATCCCGGCCCCTTGGCCCGAGGTCGGGGACCGTCGCCCCGCGTTCCGACGCATGCGCGCGTTGTTCGATCGCCTGCGCGCGACGCATGCGGGCATCGACACGCTGTCGATGGGCATGTCCGACGACTTCGAACTCGCGATCGCCGAAGGCGCGACGATGGTGCGCGTCGGCACCGCGCTGTTCGGCGCGCGGCCCTCGCGCTGAGCGCCTCGCGGCGCCGGACGCAACACCGTCCGAATCGATCCGGCTATGCTGTAGCGGGCCCCCGATCGCGAGCCGGCACGATGCATTCCGAATCCCGAATCACGCAGCAGCAGGCGCGCATCGCGTTCATCGGTGGCGGGAACATGGCGCGCAGCCTCGTCGGCGCGCTCGCGCGCGGCGGAACCGCGTGCGGATCGATCGTGGTCGCAGAACCCAATCGCGACCTGCGCCAGGCGCTCGCGCGCGACTTCGGCGTCGACGTGCACGACAACGCCGCGGCCGCCGCGGAAGGCGCGGGCGTGCTCGTGCTCGCGGTCAAGCCGCAAGTGATGAAACCGGTCTGCGCAGAGATCGCGCCGGCAGTCGCGCGCTCGCGGCCGCTGGTGGTCTCGATCGCGGCCGGCATCCGCATCGCCCAGCTTGCAGGCTGGCTCGGCGCGCGCGGCCTCGCGATCGTGCGCGCGATGCCGAATACACCGGCGCTGATCGGCGCGGGCGCCACTGGCCTGATCGGCAATCCGCAGGTCGACGCCGAACAACGCGCGCACGCCGAACGCATTCTCGGCGCTGCCGGCACGACCGAGTGGATCGGTCGCGAGGAACTCATGGACACCGTCACCGCCCTATCGGGATCGGGGCCTGCCTATTTCTTCCTGCTGGTCGAGGCGCTCGAGGACGCGGCGTTCGCGCAGGGCATGCCGCGCGAAACCGCGCGCGCGCTCGCGGTGCAGACCTGCCTCGGCGCCGGACGCATGCTCGCCGAGGAAGGCGAGCCGCCCGCGGTGCTGCGCGAACGCGTGACCTCGCCCGGTGGCACCACCGCGGCCGCGCTCAACACGTTCGCCGCCGGCAACCTGCGCGGCCTCGTCACCGATGCGGTGGCCGCCGCGACGGCGCGCGGGCGGGAATTGTCCGAACAGTATTCGTGAGGCCGCGAAGTGGCGCCCGAATGATCGACATCGTGCCCCCTGCGCTCCGTGTTTCAATCGTGCGGCTCCCCCGCATGCGACAGCCGATCGTATCCAGGACTTGCTGATGGGTTATTTCGCGAACGCCGGCCAGATCCTCGTCAACTTCGCGTTCGGTGCGCTGGTCGCGCTGGTGGTATTGCGCGTGCTGCTGCAACTGGTGCGCGCGAACTTCTACAACCCGGTTTGCCAGTTCCTGTACAAGGTGACCAACCCGGTGCTGATGCCGCTGCGCAAGGTGATTCCGGCGTGGCGCAACCTCGATGTCGCCGGCGTGCTGCTTGCGTGGTTGCTGACTGCGCTCAAACTCGCGCTGTTGTACGCACTGGCCGGCCGGCCGGTCGGCATCGCGGGGCTCGCCGTGATGGCGTTCGCCGACCTGCTCGACTTCGTGCTGATGCTCTACCTCGGGCTGATCCTCGTGCAGGTGTTGCTGTCGTTCATCAGCGTGGAACGCAGCAACCCGATCGTGCCGCTCGTGCACCAGCTGACGGAACCCGTGCTCAGGCCGATTCGCCGGCGCCTGCCGACGCCCGGCGGCATCGACTTCTCGCCGATGCTGGCCGGACTCGCCATCGTGCTCGCGCGCGTGCTGCTGGTCCAACCGATCCTCGACCTCGGCCGCGGCCTCGCGCTTGCACCTTGAACCCCATGCATCGCGTCGCATCGCTCGCGCCTGAAGCGCACGCCTGAAACGCGGGCGCCTGGCGCACCGGGGAAAGCGCTTCAGATGCTGCGATTCGGGTGTGCCGCACCCGGCGTGCCCAGTGTTTCAGGCGCCGGTGGCCGCGCGCGGCCCCCGAGCAGACCGCAGCGCCCAGTCGGCGATGATGCGGTGCAGGGCGTCGAGGCCGTCGGAAAGCGCGGCGGGACCGGGCTGGAGGATCAGCGGCGACTTCACTTCGTGCAATTCGCCGTCGCGCACCGCGGGTATCGCGTCCCATCCCGCGCGCGCCGCAACGCGGTCGGGGCGGAACTTCTTGCCGCACCACGAACCGATGATGATGTCGGGCGCGCGCCTCGCGACCTCGGCCGGGTCGGCAAGGATGCGGTCGCGCGCGAGCGGCATCGCGGCGCGTTCGGGAAACAGGTCGTCGCCGCCTGCGATGCGCACGAGTTCGGCCACCCAGCGGATGGCGGTGATCGGCGGTTCGTCCCATTCCTCGAAGTACACGCGCGGTCGACGTGGCAGCGCGCGCGCAGCGGACTGGACCGCAGCGAGATGTGCGCGTGCCTCGCGGACGAGCTGTCCGGCGCGCTCGCCCGCACCGACCAGGGCGCCGAGCCGCAGCATGTAATCGAGGATGCCTTCGACGCTGCGGTGGTTCGCGATCCAGACCTCGACGCCTGCCTTGACGAGATCGCGCGCGATGTCCGCCTGGATGTCGGAGAAGCCGATCGCGAGATCGGGCTCGAGCGCGAGGATCTCGCCGGTCTTCGCGCTCGTGAACGCCGAGACCTTCGGCTTCTCGCGCCGCGCGCGCGGCGGTCGCACCGTGAATCCCGAGATCCCGACGATGCGCGCGTCTTCGCCGAGCGCGTACAGTACCTCGGTCGGCTCTTCGGTCAGGCAGACGATGCGGCGCGGGCCGATGGCAGGGTTCATGGGTGGATTGTCGCCCGGATGCGACCGGTTGCGCGCGCGGCGTCTGCACCGGCGCTGATCGCTTCCGTGGCGACGGCCCCGGCCCTTCGGTTCGCGCCGAGTGCAGCGACCGTTTTCCCTTCCGTTCGCGCCGAGCGCAGCGAACGTTCTCCCTTCCGTTCGCGCTGAGCGCAGCGACCGAAGGGAGCGGAGTCGAAGCGCATGCTGCGATGTCGCCTCGACTGGCCCTTCGACTCCGGCCTTCGGCCTGCGCTCAGGGCGAACGGAGTTGGGGGTGGCCGTTCGCGCCGAGTGCAGCGACCGTTTTCCCTTCCGTTCGCGCAGAGCGCAGCGACTGAAGGAAGCGGAGTCGAAGCGCATGCTGCGATGTCGCCTCGGCTGGCCCTTCGACTCCGGCCTTCGGCCTGCGCTCGGGGCCAACGGAGTTGAAGGTGGCCGTTCGCGGCGGCAGCGCACCGCATCGATCCGCGCTCACGCAAGCGGCAGCCACACCGCATCGACGAAGATCGCTGGCACTTCCCAGGGATGGTGGGGGCGGATGCCCTCGTCGATGATGCGACGCAGGCGCGCGTCGTCGCGCGTGATGCAGAACTCGAGTCGCACGCTGTCGCTGCGCGAGAGCTCGCCCGGCGCGCCGAGCGTCGGGCGGGCACCGTCGAGTGGACGGAACTGTTCCGACCCGATCGCGGACGTCCACGCGACATGCGCGTAGTCGCCGATGCGCAGCTCGTCGATCGCGCAGACGCCGTCGATGACGCGCCGTGCATGCGCAGGCGGCACGAACACGCAGACGCGGTAGACCGCGACCAGTTCCATCGATTCAGGGATACAGCATGCGTCGCGTCCAGCGGCCGCCTGCGAGCTCGTAGCATTGGCGCTCGTGCAGGCGGAAATCGGCGCCGTACCAGAACTCGATGCGCAGCGGCGCGACCACGTGCCCGCCCCAATGGGAAGGCCGCGGGACCTCGTTGCCCTCGAACCGGCGCTCGACCTCGGCGAGCCGCTGTTCGAACGTCGCGCGCGCATCGAGCGTGCGCGATTGCGCGGAGGCCCAGGCGCCGAGCTGGCTGCCGCGCGGACGCGTCGCGAAATACGCATCCGATTCCGCTTCGGGCAGGCGCGAGGCCCGGCCTTCGATACGCACCTGCACGCCGCTGCGCAGGGTCTTCCAGTGGAAGCAGAGCGCGACGGAGGGCTGCGCCGCGAGCTGGGTGCCCTTGTCGCTTTCGAAGTTGGTGAAGAAGCGGAACCCGCGCGCGTCGAATCCCTTCAGCAGCACGATGCGCGCCGACACGCGCGTGCCGACCGCGGTCGCGAGCGTCATCGCGGTGGGCTCGGGGTCCAGCGCCGCGCGCGCGTCCTCGAGCAGCGCGCCGAAGGTCGCGAGCGCCTCCTGATAAAGTGCGTCGACAGCAGGATTTGCGCAGGGGTCGGTCATGCGCCCGGATGCTAGCACGCAGCATCGGTTCCCCGACGTCGTCGTCGAGGCAGTCCTCGGCACGATCGCCGCTCCGGCGCGAGCGCGGCTCGCCCGCCCGTTGCTCCTCGGCGTGTCGGGCCTGCAGGGCAGCGGCAAGAGCACGCTCGCGCGACAACTCGCGCAGTCGGCTCGCGCGCGCGGCATCCCCGCGGTCGCGCTGTCGATCGACGACTTCTACCTCGGGCGCCGCGCGCGTGCGCGCCTCGCGCGCGAAGTGCACCCTCTGCTCGCGACGCGTGGCGTGCCCGGCACCCACGACCTCGACCTGATGCGTGCGACCATCGATTCGCTCGCGCGTGCCACGCGCGCACGACCGGCGCGCATCCCGCGCTTCGACAAGGGCCGCGACGCTCGGCGCGTCCCGTCGCGCTGGCCGTGCATCGGCGAGCGCCCGCGACTGGTGATCCTCGAGGGATGGTGCGTCGGCCTGCCGCCGCAGTCCGCGTCCGCGTTGCGCCGCCCGTGCAATGCACTCGAACGCGACGAAGATCCGGATTGCAAATGGCGCCGCTGGGTCAACGCGCGACTCGCTGGTGAATACGCGGCGGCGTGGCGCCGCCTGGACCGGCTCGTGTTGTTGCAGGCGCCCGCCGTCGGCGTGGTCGCGCGCTGGCGCGGCGAGCAGGAACGCGCGCTGGTCGCGCGCAGGGCACCCCATGCGATGGACGCGGCCGCGATGCGCCGCTTCCTCCAGCACACCGAACGCCTCGGGCGACATGCGCTGCGCACGCTGCCCGCACGCGCGGACCTGCGCCTGCTGCTCGATCGCGAACGTCGCACCAGGGCCATGCATCGCGCGACGCGCCGATGAGGCGTCCGCGCGTACCCACGCGCCGGATCAGACCTGTTCGAGCCTGTAGCCGTGCTGGTAGATCGCGGCGAGGCGCCAGCCGTGTTCGCCACCGAGCTCGAGCTTCTTGCGCAGGCGGCTCACGTGCGTGTCGACCGTGCGCGTCGACACCGCCGAACTGAGGTTCCAGACGTTCTCGAGCAATGCATCGCGGCTCACGATGCGACCCTGGCGCCGGAACAGGTAGCTCGCGAGGTCGAATTCGCGCTGGGTCAGGTCGACGTCGTGTCCCGCGAGCGTGACGCGCCTGCGCTTCGCGTCGACCGCGTACGGCACCACGTCGAGCGTATCGGCGCCTTCCGCTTCGACACCGTGGCGGCGCAGCACCGCGCTGACGCGCGCGACGAGTTCGCGCTGCTTGGGCGGCTTGACGACGTAGTCGTCGCCGCCGCTCGCGAGCCCGCGCACGATGTCGTCCTCGCTGTCGCGCGCGGTCAGGAACACCACCGGCAGGCTGCCGTTGGGCGAGGAGCGGATCGACTCGAGCACCTCGATGCCCGATCCGTCGGGCAGCATCCAGTCGAGCAGCAGCAGGTCGACCGCTTCGCTTCCCTGGCGACGGCGGAACTCGGTCGCAGTGCGGAAATGGCGAACCGAGTAGCCCGCTTCCTCGAGCCACTGCGAGACCAGCGCCGCCATGTCCTGGTCGTCCTCGAGCAGGCCGACCACCAGACCCAGTTTGCTCATGGCGTCAGATCACCGACGACGGACCTGATGGCATCACTCGACGATGAAGTTGATGCGCATGTTGACGCGCCATTCGGTGATGCTGCCGTCGGCGCCGGTGGCCACCTTGATCTCGTTGACCCAGGCGCCCTTGATGTTCTTGACCGTCTGCGAAACCTTGCGCAAACCCTGCTGCACGGCGTCTTCGATGCCCTTGGGCGACGAGCTGCTCAGTTCGATGACCTTGGCCACGGACATGGCGCGCTCCCTTTGCTGAGGCCGGCCCACTATAGCACCGGCCCGCAACGCGGATGCCAGTTGGAACTACGGGAACTGTCCACGTGCGGACGGCGCGCGTTCATGCAGCCGCCGGCACCCCGCTGGACGCGGCGGGAGGACGCGGCAGCCAGCGCAGCCAGAGCAGGAACACCACGAGTGCGTCGAGCACGATCAGGGCCTGCCAGAGGTAGAGGTGGAACCATTCGAACCACGTGCGGTTCCACTGCCCGAGATAGAACAGGCTGATGATGCGCACGAGGTTGAGTCCCTGGATCGCGAGGAACCCGATGCCAATACCGGCCAGGCGGTGCTTCCACGGCGCGGGGAACGCGAGCATCGCCGACACCAGGATGATCACCGCCTCGACGCCGTTGCAGCCACGCTCGATCGAGATCGCGAAGCCGTTGGTCGTGCTGCGCAGGACCTTTCCCTGCGCGATCGCGTGCGGATCGAACAGGTCGACGATCCATACGCAGACCTTCGCGATGCCGGCCGTGAACGGATCGATCACGTGACGTTCGACCGGCTGCAGCAGCTCCGCCGCGAACAACACGCCGAGGATCACGATGAACAGGAGCAGGAAGCGGAGCACTCGGGAGCCGGGAATGGGGAATGGGGAATGGGGAATTGTGATGCAGCAGCGCCGCTCGCGACAGCTTACACAACCGATCGGCTCCACCGAGCCTCGGACGTCACACCTATTCCCTATTCCCTATTCCCTATTCCCTATTCCCTATTCCCTATTCCCGGCTTTGATAGCATCCGCGCAATGAACCCCGCGCCCAACCTGTTCCTGGTCGGCCCGATGGGCGCCGGCAAGACCACGGTCGGGCGCCAGGTCGCCGAGTTGTACCGGATGCCGTTCCTCGACCTCGACCACGAGATCGAGGCGCAGACGGGAGCCGCGATCGGGCTGATCTTCGAGCTAGAAGGCGAGGAAGGCTTCCGTCGGCGCGAGAGCGCGCTGCTCGCCTCGCTCGCGTCGCGCGACGGCATCGTGCTCGCGACCGGGGGCGGCGCGATCCTCGATGCGCGGAACCGCAGCGTGTTGCAGTCGCGCGGCTTCGTGATCTGGCTCGACGCGAACGTGGACGCGCAGCTCTCGCGGCTCGCGCGCGACCGGCAGCGGCCGCTGCTGCAGGCCCCCGATCGCCGCGAGCGCCTGTTGCGCCTCGCGGCCGAACGCAACCCGCTGTACGCCGGCATCGCCGACCTGCGCCTGCCCTCGTCCGGCGCGGGCAACAGCATGCACGCGGCGCACGACCTGCTCGACCTGCTGGAAGCGCGCTGGCAGCGCGGCGCGGTGGAGAGCGACGCATGAACGCGGTTGCGCAGGTCGACGTCGCGCTCGGCGACCGCTCCTACCCGATCTGGATCGGCGACGGATTGCTGGCTGATGCCGCGCGCTGGAACGGCGCGATCCGCGGCCGCCACGTGCTCGTCGTCAGCAACACGACGGTCGCGCCGCTGTATCTCGCGAAAGTGCTCGATGGTCTCGCGGGTTTCTCGCACGCAAGCCTCGTGCTGCCCGACGGTGAAGTGCACAAGACGCTCGCGTGCGCGGGCGATGCGTTTGCCGCGCTGGCCGCCCTCGGCGCGAGCCGCGATGCGAGCGTGATCGCGCTCGGTGGCGGCGTCGTCGGCGATCTCGCCGGCTTCGCCGCTGCCTGCTGGATGCGCGGCATCGATTTCCTGCAGTTCCCGACCACGCTGCTCGCGATGGTCGATTCCTCGGTCGGAGGCAAGACCGGCGTGAACCTCGCGGCCGGCAAGAACCTCGTCGGCGCGTTCCACCAGCCGCGCGCGGTGGTCGCCGACACCGCAACGCTCGCGAGCCTGCCGGCGCGCGAGTACCGCGCGGGCCTGGCCGAAGTCGTGAAGTACGGGGCGATCGGCGATCCTGCGTTCTTCGCGTGGCTGGAACGGCACGTCGATGCGCTCTCGGCGCGCGACGGCGCGGCGCTCGTGCGCGTGATCACGACGAGTTGCCGGCACAAGGCCGCGATCGTCGCGCGCGACGAACTCGAGACGGGCGAGCGCGCGCTGCTGAACTTCGGCCACACGTTCGGCCATGCGTTCGAGACCCTCGGCGGGTACGACGGACTGCTGCACGGCGAGGCCGTCGCGATCGGCATGCTGCTCGCCGCGCGCCTGTCCGCGACACTCGGTCGCGCCCCGGCCGCCGACGCCGACCGGTTGGCCGCGCTGCTCGTCGCATTGGGCCTGCCGGTCGCGCCGCCCGTGCACGAACCGCAGCGCGTGCTCGATCTCATGCAGCTGGACAAGAAGAACCTTGGCGGTCGCCTGCGGCTCGTGCTCTGGCGCGGGATCGGACACGCCGAGATCGCGACCGACGTGCCCGCGCACGCGATCCTCGACCTGCTCGCGCGCGCCTGATCCGCGCGCCCCGCAGGGATCGCGCCGCGGAACACGCGCCTCGGTACCATGCACCGCAGGTAGCACGCGCCACGGGTACAATGAGCGGATGCGCGTTTTCATGCAGACCCGGCCGATCGGCACCGATCCGCCGCGCTATTACCAGATCGTGCTCGAGCAGGACCTGCTCGGCGGCTGGACCCTGTTCCGCGAATGGGGCCAGCAGGGCAGCCGCGCGAGCAGCAAGCGCGAGCTCTACCTCGAGCGCGACGCGGCCGTGGCCGCGTTCGAGCACGCGCGCGACGCGCAGACGCGGCGCGGCTTCCAGGTCATGTTCGCGCAGGGCTTCGACGGCCCGCGCATGGGCTGATCCGACCGTGGTCACCGCGCGCATGCGCGCGCGCCTCTTCCCCTTCCGACGACACGCCATGAGCACTGCCGACCAACACCGCTTCCTGCGCGCGCTGCGGCGCGAGCCCGTCGACACCACGCCGATCTGGATCATGCGCCAGGCCGGTCGCTACCTGCCCGAGTACCGCGCCACGCGCGCGCGCGCGGGCAGCTTCCTCGCGCTCGCGCAGACGCCCGAGCTCGCCTGCGAAGTCACGCTGCAACCGCTCGCGCGTTTCGAGCTCGACGCCGCGATCCTGTTCTCGGACATCCTCACGGTGCCCGACGCGATGGGCCTGGGGCTCCACTTCGTCGAAGGCGAAGGACCGAAGTTCGCGCGGCCGCTGCGGAGCGCCGGCGAAATCGCGCGGCTCGGCGTGCCCGATCCCGAAACCGAGCTCGGCTACGTGATGGACGCGGTGCGGCTGATCCGGCGCGAACTCGCCGGACGCGTGCCGCTGATCGGATTCGCGGGCAGTCCGTGGACGCTCGCCTGCTACATGATCGAGGGCGGCGGTTCCTCGAGCTTCGCACGCGCGAAGGCGCTCGCACTCGAGGATCCGGCCACGATGCACCGGCTGCTCGACACGCTCGTCGATGCCGTCGCGCGCTACCTCGCGGCGCAGGCGGCCGCCGGCGCGCAGGCGCTGATGCTGTTCGACACCTGGGGCGGGCTGCTCGCGCCATCGATGTTCCACGAGTTCTCGCTGCGCGCGCTCGCCGCGATCGCGGCGCGCCTGCGCGCGGACCCTGCCGCGGCCGGGGTGCCGCTGATCGTGTTCTCCAAGGGCGCCAACGGCCACCTCGAGGCGCTCGCCGATACCGGCTGCGCCGCACTCGGCGTCGACTGGACGATCGACATCGGCGAGGCGCGCCGGCGCGTCGGCCCACGCGTTGCGCTGCAGGGCAACCTCGACCCCGCGGTACTCGCGGCGTCGCCCGACGCGATCCGCGCACAGGCCCGCGCCGTCATCGATGCGTTCGGCGACGGGCCCGGCCACGTGTTCAACCTCGGCCACGGCATCACGCCCGACATCGATCCCGCGCACGTCGCGGTGCTCGTCGACGCGGTGCACGAACTCGGTCGCGGGCGCGCAGCCGCGAGTTGAGCGCCGGGCGGACGAACGCCGTCACGCGGAGGGCGCGCGAGCGGCGAGCGCGGTGGCGATCGCGTTGCGCAGCAGCGCGGTGGTGACCGGCTTGCGCAGCAGCGTGTCCATGCCGGCCGCGCGGATGCGCGCTTCCTCGTCGCCGACCGAGCGTGCGGTGACCGCGACCAGCGGCAGCGCCGCATGCGCTCCGCTGCGCAGCACGCGCGCGAGCTGCAGGCCATCGATGCCGGGCAGGTCGAGGTCGAGCATCACGAGGTCGTAACGCGCGCGCTCGAGTTCGGCGAGCGCGGCGAGGCCGTTCGCGACGTGCCGCGCGCGGTGCCCGATCTGCCCGAGCAGTCCCACCACCACCTCGGCCACCGTGCTGTCGTCCTCGACGAGCAGGATGTCGAGTGCATCGGCGTCGGCGGGTTTGGATGCCGGCGCGGCGGCGGCGTCGCCGACCACGTCGTAGATCGGCAGCACGACGTCGAAGATGCTGCCTTCATCGAGCGTGCTCGACACCGAAATCGTGCCGCCCATCAGCAGCGTGAGTTCGCGGCAGATCGCGAGGCCGAGGCCGCTGCCGCCGTGCCGGCGCATCACGCCCGCGGCCTGCTCGAAGCGGTTGAACAGGCGCGCGCAGACCTCGGCGCTCATGCCCGGGCCGGTGTCGGCAACGCGAAAGCAAAGGTGGCTCGTGCCGTGCCGGGTCAGCCGCAGCGTGATGCCACCGCGCTCGGTGAACTTGATCGCGTTGTTGACGAGGTTGAGCAGGATCTGCTTGATGCGCGTCTCGTCTCCCCAGACCTGCGCCGGCACCTCGGGACCGATCTCGACCGAGATCGAGAGTCCCTTGTGCTGCGCGAGCACCTGCTGCATGCCCGCGATCTCGCGCAGCACCGCGGCCGGATCCAGCTGGATGTCGTCGAGCGCGAGCTTGCCCGCATCGATGCGCGCGATGTCGAGGCTGTCGTTGACCAGGCGCAGCAGCATCTGGCCCGACTGCTGGATCGCGGCCGCGTAGGCGCGCTGGCGTTCGTCCAGCGGCGTCGCCAGCAGCAACTCGCTCATGCCGAGCACGCCGGTCATCGGCGTGCGGATCTCGTGGCCGAGCGTGGCCAGGAACGAGGACTTCGCCTCGACCAACTGGTCGCTCGCGCGCCGCTGCTCCTCCGCGATCGCATAGGCATGGCGCCGCCGCACGCGCGCGCGCCAGGCACCGAACGCGAGGCCCATCGCGAGCATCGCGAGCGTCGCGTACAGCGCGTACGCGAGTGGCGTGGCCCATGGCGCGCGCGCGACTTCGACGCGCAGCGGCCGACCGAGCGAGGCCCAGGCGCCATCGACATTCGCCGCGCGCGCTTCGAGCGTGTAGTGGCCGGCCGGCAACTGCGGCCAGGTGCGTTCGCCGCGCTCGGCATCGACCCAGTCCGGATCGAACCCGGCCAGGCGCACCTGGTAGTGGTTGGACTCGGGGTTGGCATAGGACAGCGCGCGCATCTCGACATGGAAGTCCATGTCGTCGTAGGCGAGCGCGACCGGCCCCGCCGGATCGAGCGCTTCGACCACGCCCGCGCGCCGCACCTGCAATGCAGTCAGGTGCAACGGCGGCGGCGGCGATTCCAGCCGCAGCAACGCGGGATCGAACGCGACGACGCCACCGAGCGTGCCCGCGAACACGGTACCGTCGCCGGCAACCGCGAGCGAGCCGACGATGAACTCCTGGCTCGGCAAGCCGTCGCGTGCGTCGAACCGGCGCACGGCCTCGGTGCGCGCGTCCAGTCGCCAGAGGCCGCGCGGGGAGGTGACCCAGACATCGCCGACCGCATCGACCGTGAGCGCGTGGGCACCGAACGTTTCCCAGCCGCGCTTGCCGTCATGGCGGTGCATCAGCAACGCGTCGTCGCCGTCGATGCGCCACCGCTCGAGCGCGCCGAGCCGATGCGTCCACAGCGTGCCGTCCGGAGCGAACGCAAACGCGTCGATGACGACGTCGTCGAGACCGACCACGTCGACGAAGCGATTCGTGCGCACGTCGAGGCGCTCCACGCCACTCGCGGTCGCCACCCAGGGCGCGCCCGTCGGATCGAGCGCCATCGCGGAAATGTCGGTATCGCCGAGCGTGCCGGCCGAAGGCAGGTAGCGATGCAGGACGCGCGGCGGATCGGTGCCGAGCCGGACCACGCCGCCGCCACGTGAACTCGCCCACACGCCGCCATCGGGCGCGCGCCGCAGGTGGTTCACGAAACCCGGCGGCAGCGCGTCTTCGCGCACGAGGTCGACCGGCAATTCGACCGATGAACGCGTGCGCGGCATGTACACGCGCAAGCCGGTCTGCAGTCCGACCCAGACCTGGTCGTCGCCGACCGGAAGCACCGAGGTCAGGCGCTCCCCTTGGATGCCGAGGCGCTTGCCCCAGCGTTCGATCGCGCCGGTCGCGTCGTCCATGCGGTCGAGGCCGTCGGTGCCGCTCGTGAACCATGCGGCGCCGTCGCTTGCGATGCCGATCGAGCTGACGCGCGATCCGGTCAGGCTCGCCTCGTTGCCGGGCACGCGACGATACGAAGCGAAGTTGCGCCAGTGCGGCGGCAGCCGCGCGAGTCCGCCGTCGAGCATCGAGAACCAGACGCCGCCTTCGCGGTCGGACAGCACGCCCATCGTGCGCGCGCCCGGCAGCGCACCGGCGACCCCTTCATCGCTGTCGTAACGATGCAGGCCGCGCGCGTCCAGGCGCGCAACGCCGCTGAGCAGGCCGATCCAGATCCCTTCGGCGTCGCTGCGCGCGAGCGCGGATACCGCGAGCGGCGGCGCCTGCGGCATGATCTCCTCGCGCAACGCGAGGTCGGCGCCGACGCGGAACAGGCCCTTGCGCGTGCCGACCAGGGTGTCGCCGCCTGCCTCGCCGAGGAAGCTCATGACGATCGACTGGCCCGGCCGCTGCTCGAGCGCAGGCAGCTCGACGTGCACGATGCGGCCGTCGGGCGTGCGCACGTCGAGCCCGCGGTCGGTGCCGATCCAGAGGCGGTTCTGGTCGTCGCCGTAAAGCGAGAACACCGTGCTCGAGCGCAAGCTGGCCGGATCCTCGGCGTCGTGGTCGACGTGCGTGAAACGACCATCGGCTTCGAGCCGGTTGAGTCCGCCGAGGTAGGTGCCGACCCAGATCGCGCCCGCGCGGTCCTGCGCGAGCGCGAACACGTCGTTGCTGCCGAGCGTGCCGAGATCGTTCGCGCGATGCATCCAGTGCGCGAACGAGCTGCCGTCCGGCTCCAGGCGATTGAGGCCCGAGGCTTCGCCGCCGCACCAGAGCCGGCCCTCGCGATCGACCAGCAAGGCCGAGACATCGTTGGACGCGATCGAGCGCGGATCGGACGGATCGTGCCGATAGACGCGGAACCCGATGCCGTCGTAACGCGCGAGTCCGTCCTGGGTTCCGGTCCAGATGAAACCGCGCGGGTCCTGCACGGTCGCGTAGACGACGCTGGACGGCAGACCGTCGGCGACCGTGATCGGCATGAACTGCGGCGGCGACGGCGGCGGCGCCGCGACGAGCGTGCCCGACACCAGCAACGCCAGGATGGTCCATCCACGCATGTCGTGCCTCCCCGCCCGCGATACTGCCATGCGTCGCTCGGGCGGGGAATGCATTCGCCGTCGCGGGCCCCTGCCTGCGGTACCCTGCGCGCATGTCCCGCCGCGAGCCCGCGATGCCACGCACCCGCCTGCCGCTGCGCCTCGTGCTGCTCGCCGCGGCCGCGGTCGGCCTCGTGCTGTTGCTCGGCTTCCTCGCCGCGACGCTCAACAGCCTCCTCGAGCTGCACGAACGCGTCGCGGCGCTGCCGGCCTGGCTGCGACTGCCGCTGTATGCCGCCCTCGCGGCCGCGCTCTGCGCGTTCGGCTGGCTGCTCTGGCGCATGGCGCGGCCCGCGCGCGGCCGCGCCGGCGCGACCGCGACGCCGCCGGTGTCGCGTGCCGAGGTCGAGCAGCGCATCGATGCATTGCGCGGACGCAAGGCGGAGACCGCCGCGCTCGAGGCCGAGTTGGCCGAACTCGATCGACGCCGACTCGAGGGCGACGTGCATGTTGCGTTGTTCGGCGAGATCTCGACCGGCAAGTCGAGCCTGCTGCGCGCACTCGCGCCCGATGCGCCGGCCGAGGTCGACGTGCGCGGCGGCACCACGCGCGTGGTCGCGCATCATCGCGGGCGCCTGCCCGACGGACGCACGCTCGTGCTCGCGGACGTGCCGGGCAGCCGCGAGGTCGACGGCGTCGCGCGCGAACAGCTTGCGCGCGACGAGGTGCTGCGCGCGCACGCGGTGGTCTACCTCGCCGCGGGCGACCTCACGCGGGCGCAGGACGCGGAACTCGCCTGGCTTGCCTCGTTCGGCAAGCCGCTGCTGCTCGCGCTCAACAAGGCCGATCTCTACCACCCGTCCGAACGCGACGCCCTCCTCGCGCGGTTGCGCGAGCGCAGCGGCGCGCGCGCAGCCGCTATCGTCGCGATCAGCGCGGGTGGCCAGGAACGTTTCGAGCGCGTGCTCGCCGACGGACGCCGCGAATCGGTCGAGCGCGAGCGCATGCCGGAGGTGGACGCCCTGCTCGATGCATTGTCCGCGCAGGTCGCGCCGGGCGCAGCGGCGCTCGAGCCCGCGCGCGAAGCGGCGGTGCTGGCCGAAGTCGGCCGCCGCAGCGACGAACTCGCACGCGCGGCAGCCGAGCGCGAATCCGCCGCAGCGGTCGCCAGCTGGACGCGCCGCGCGATCGTCGGCGCGCTCGCCGCGGTCGCTCCCGGCAGCGACATCCTGATCCAGGGTGCGCTCGGCACTGGCCTCGTGCGCGATCTCGCGCGCATCCACGGCGTGCCGGTGCGCGAGATCGACATCGACGCCCTGCTGTCGCGGGTTGGGCTGACGGTACGCAATACCACCGCGATCGTGCTCGCGATCGCGGGCAACGCGCTCAAGGCGTTCCCGGGACTCGGCACGCTCGGCGGCGGCCTCCTGCACGCGGTCGCCTACGGCCTCGTGTTCGACAGCCTTGGTCGCGCGCTGTCGCAGACGCTGGCCGAGCATGCGACGCTCGATCCGGTCGACATCGAGGCGCGCGTGCGCGCACTGCTGGCCGAGCCCGCGCGCGAACGCGTCGAACGCGTCGCCCGGCTCGCGCTCGAGGCCGCGCGCACGAGCGGGCGCGACAGGCCGCCAGGCTGAGTCGCGCCGGCGATCCGCGCAGGACACCGGTTGCGCGTGGTGGTCCGGATTCACGCGTTGCGCACAGGGTGCGCTCCTGCGTGTGGATCGTAGCTTTTCGTAGGAGCCCACCCTGTGGGCGATCCGCGCAGGAAACCGGTTTTCGTGCGGTTGTGCGGCTTGACGCGATCGCGCACAGGGTGCGCTCCTACGCGAAGTCAATCGACGCGTTTCGCGGGAGCCCACCTCGCGGGCGATCCGCGCAGGAAACCCGTTGCGCGACGCCATTCGGGTTGGCGCGATCCGCGCACAGGGTGCGCTCCTGCGCGAAGTCAATCGACGCGCTTCGCGGAAGCCCACCTCGCGGGCGATCCGCGCAGGAAACCCGTTGTGCGCCGGTGCTTGCGTGATGCCGCTGGCGCGCCCGGCGCGTTTTTGCCAAGCTGGCGGCATGCGCGACACGACGGTGCGAACGGCGCGGGACAATCGGAAGAAGTGCGGCGTTCGCGCGGCGATGCCCGGCCTTGCGCTGGCCATCGCCGGGGTGATGGCCGCATGGCCGATACCTGCGCGCGCCGATACCTGGCGCTTCGATCCGGTCCACAGCCAGGTCTGGTTCACGGCCTCGCACCAGGGTTTTTCGCATCCGCAGGGACGCGTGCGCATCGCGCAGGGCTGGTTCCGCTTCGATCCCGACGACTGGGCATCGGCTGCGGTCGACGTCGTGCTCGACCTCGCGTCGGCCGATCTCGGCGACGAGGGCTGGAACAAGGCGCTGCGCTCGCCGGCCCTGCTCGATGCACGGCGTCGCCCGACCGCGCGCTACACCGGCGACAAGGTCGAGCGCACCGGCGAACGCACGGGCGTGATCCATGGCCTGCTCGAGTTGCGCGGGCACGGCGTGCCGGTCGACGTTGCGTTCACGCTCAACCGGATCGGCAATGATCCCTACGCATTCGGACGCAAGGCCGGCTTCTCCGCGAGCGCGCGCCTCGCGCGCGCGGATTTCGGCATCGACCGCTACCAGGACGTGATCGGCACGACCATCGAGTTGCGCCTCGAGATCGAGGGCATCGCCGACCGTGATGCCGGACCACGATCCACGACCGGGGAGGACCACGATGGCGATCAGGAGTGATGCGAACCACTGGGGCGGCCTCGCGAAGTTCTTCCACTGGAGCGTGGTGCTGCTGATCCTCGCGCAGGGCATCCTCGGCCTCGTGATGGTCGAACTGCCACGCAAGCCCGACGTGGTCGCGGTGTACACGTTCCACAAGTCGCTCGGGCTGACGATCTTCGCGCTCGCATTGCTGCGGCTCGCATGGCGCCTGTTCGACGCGCGGCCCGCCGATCCGCCGACGATGCGGCACTGGCAGGGGATTGCGGCGCGCCTCGGCCATGCGCTGCTCTACATGCTGCTGTTCGCGGTTCCGCTCTCGGGCTGGCTGTTCGATTCGGCCACCGGCCTCAGGCCGCTCTACTGGTGGGGACTCGTGAAGATGCCGAGCCTGACCGGAGGTCCACAGCGCGATCTGCGCGAGACCTTCGAGGAAACACACGAGCTGCTGTTCTGGATCCTCGTCGCGGTCGCCGCGGGCCATGCCGCCGCCGCGCTCTGGCACCACTTCCATGATCGGGACGGGGTCCTGCGCCGGATGCTTCCGGGACGCGACCGTTCCGCCCTGCCCTGACCGAAGGAGAACCGTGATGTCGCGCATCCTCATGCTCGCCCTGCTGCTGCTTCCGCTCGCCGCGCACGCGCGCGAATGGCGCGTCGATCCGGCCGCGAGTTCGCTCGGCTTCAAGGGCAGTTACCAGGGCGATCCGTTCGAAGGCCGCTTCAAGGCGTTCGACGCGACGATCCGCTACGACGCGAACCGGCTCGCGGATGCGAAGTTCGAGGTCACGGTTGACCTCGCAAGCGTCGACACGCAGAGCGCGGAGCGCGACGACACGCTGCAGGGCAGCGACTTCTTCGACACCGGCAAGTTCCCGAAGGCGCACTTCGTGACCGACTCCTTCGCGAAGGGCGCCGACGGCAGCGTCGTCGCCAGCGGCAAGCTCACGATCCGCGACATCACGCGGCCGGTCACGCTCAAGGTGACGTTCGTCGAACGCGAAGGCGGCGCGACGCTCGACGTCGACACCGTGCTCCGGCGCGCGGATTTCGGCCTCGGAAGCGGCAGCGACTGGTCCGACATCGGCGCCGAGGTGCCGGTGCACGGCCACCTCGTGCTGGTCGCGCAGTGACACCGCCGGTCGCGCGTCGCGCATGAACGCGGCGCAGGCGCTGTGGCGGCGGGCGCTCGGTTTGCTCGAGCGCGCGCGTTCCGGCGCGATGCCCGGCGAATCGGCCACGCCGCCGACGCACCACGACGGCGCGGTCGCGAGCCTGCGCGCGCTGCTCGACGACCCGCAGATCCCGACCGTGGTGCGCAGCGGGCTCGCGGCCGAGTTCGCGCGGCTCGAGTCGATGCTCGCGCGGCTCGAGCGCGGCGAACTCCATATCGCGGTATTCGGTCGGGTCAGCGTCGGCAAGTCCGCACTCGCCAACGCACTCCTCGGCGAAGACGCGTTCGTGGTCGGCGTGCTGCACGGGACGACGCGCGAGGCGACGCAGCGCAGCTGGCGCGAAGTCGCGGGCAGCGGCGTGCACCTGATCGACACGCCCGGCATCGAGGAGCTCGACGGCGAGGACCGCGAGCGGCTCGCGTTCGACGTCGCCGCGGTCAGCGATCTCGTCGTGTTCGTCGTGGACGGCGACATGACCCAGCGCGAGCGCGACGCGCTGCAGCTGCTCGGCCGCACCGAACGCCCCGTGCTGCTCGCGCTGAACAAGGCCGACCGCTACGGCCAGGACGAACGCGAACGCCTGCTCGAACGCCTGCGCGAACATGCGCGCGGGATCGTGCACGCGGAGGACGTCGTGGCGATCGCGGCGCAACCGGCGCCGCACAAGCGCGTGCGCATCGGCAACGATGGCCGCGAACAGATCGAGCTCGTCGACCAGATGCCCGATCTCGACGCGCTGCGCGCGCGACTGGCCGCGGTGCTCGAACGCGAGGGCCGCACGCTCGCTGCGCTCAACGCGAGCCTGTTCGCCGGCCGACTTTCGGACCAGGTCGCGCAACGCATCGCCGAAGCGCGGCGCGAACTCGCCGACAAGCTGATCCGCCAGTACTGCATCGGCAAGGCGGTGGCGGTCGCGCTGAACCCGGTGCCGGTCGCCGACCTGCTCGCCGCCGGCGCGCTCGATGCGGCGCTCGTGATGCATCTCGGGCGCGTCTACGGCCTGCCGCTCACGAAGTCCGAAGCGGGATCGCTGATCGCGGTGATCTCGGCGCAGCTCGCGGCGCTGATGGGCGCGATCTGGGGCGTGCATCTCGTCGCCTCGGCGCTCAAGGGCATGAGCGCGGGGCTGTCGACCGTGGTGACCGCCGGCGCGCAGGGTGCGCTCGCCTGGTATGCCACCGCGCTGGTCGGGCGCGCGGCCGAGAAGTACCTCGTCGCCGGGAAGTCCTGGGGCGACCACGGGCCCAAGACCGTCGTGCGCGGCATCGTCGAGAGCCTCGACCGCGACTCGATCCTGCGCGAGGCGCGCGGCGAAATCCTGCGCCGACTGCGCGGGTGATCCCGCCAGTCGGCCCGCACAAGGACGTCCGATTGCCCGCCACGACACGCTCGGCACGAAATGCACACTGGTTCACACCCCGGTCGTAGAATGCCGCGCAGTACGGCCGCGCGTGCCGCGGCAGAGTGGCGCCTCGACCGGGGATGGGAGGGATCATGCACAGGCGCATTGCCATTGGGCTCAGCATGGCGCTGGCGTTGGCCGGCGCGCGGCCGGCGTTGGCCGCCGACGGTGACATCGATTCCGCGTTCGGCACGGGCGGCGTCGCCGCGACCGGCATCTCGAATGCGACCGGCGGCGTCGCGGCCTGCGGGCCGGTGGTGCAGCCGGACGGCAAGATCCTGATCTGCAGTACCGTCGACAACGCATCTACCGGAACCGATTTCTTCGTCGCGCGCTTCATGCCGGACGGTGGACTGGACAACGGATTCAGTTTCGACGGCCGCGTCACGATCGATTTCGATGCGGGCGATGGCGCGGATATCGCGATGGGC
>JAEYZH010000158.1 GCA_023430685.1 Pseudomonadota bacterium
CGCGGGGGGCGTCAGCTACTCGCCGGCGGCGGGCTACCTCGGCGAGGACACTTTCCGCTACACGATCAGCGACGGTCGCGGCGGCGAAGCGAGCGCGACCGTGCACGTCAGCGTGAGTGCGCCGAACCAGCCGCCGGTCGCGGGACCGTTGTCGGTGCGCGTGCTCAAGGGCAGCTCGATCGACATCCCGGTGCTGCAGGCAGCTTCCGATCCCGACGGCGACGTGTTGACCGTGGTCTCGGTCAACCACACCGGTCCCTTGCCGACCAATACCGTCACGCTGAATCCCGACGGCAGCGTGCACTACGAATCGGTGCACGGCTGGTTCGGGCAGGACTGGTTCGAGTACACGGTCTCCGACGGCCGCGGCGGCACCGCGACCGGCACGATCTCGGTGTACGTCTACGAGCTGCCACCATTCGGCTGACAGGTCGTGGCGCATGTGCGGGGCGGGACGTAGCCGAACGCGCGAGCCGGGCCTCGCCGGAGAGGCAGCCACGCGCTTTCCGCAGCGATCGCGGCAGCGCGCGACGCAACGGATCCATCACGCCGCCGCCGGCAACGCGATCGGCTGCGCGGCGCGCTGCGCGAGGCTCACGCGCCGCCCGGTCCAGTGCAGCAGTTCGAACGTGCCGTCGGCGTGTTCGACGAGCGCGGTGCAGTGTTCGACCCAGTCGCCGTCGTTGAGATAGAGCGCGCCTGCGTGCTCGCGCATCGCGGCGAAATGGATGTGGCCGCAGATGTGACCGTCGTAGCCCTCGCGGCCCGCCTGCTCGGCCACGCGCCGTTCGAAGTCATGGATGAAGCGCCGCGCCGCGCCGATGCGCGCCTTGAGGCCGATCGACAATGGCCGGTAATCGAACCCGCAGATCCGCAGCAAGCGGTTGCAGCGGCGATTGAGTGCGCAGACGACGCCCTGCAGCGTGTCGCCGAGTCGCAGCAGCCAGGCCGGCGTCGAGCCGTGCGCGTCGAACTCGTCACCATGCGAGACGTGGTAGCGAAGACCGTCGGCGGCGACGTGGGTCGCGTCGAGCGCGAAGTCGATGCCCGCGATGCGCTGTCCCGCGAGCTGGCGCAGCGGCGCGTCATGGTTGCCCGGGATGTAGGTCACGCGCGTGCCGCGCGCGGCGATCGCGATCACTTCCGCGACGACCGCGCCATGGCTCGCATGCCAGTAAGGCCGGCGCGCCATGTTCTCGAGGTCGACGATGTCGCCGACGAGGTACAGGCGCTCGCAGCGCATCGAATGCAGGAAGTCGAGCAGGAACACGGTCTGGCAATCGGCGAGGCCGAGGTGCACGTCGGAAACGAACACGCTGCGATACGAAGTGCGGCTCATCGCGGCTCCCCATCCGGTCGGGCGCATGCTCGCCCGCTGCCGTCACGCGGGCGTTTCGGTGCGGTTGCCGGCGGGTGTCGGCGCGGTTGCGCGGCAGTGACACCGCGCTCGGCCACGCGGCTGTCACATCGACTGGCTAGCGTGTGCGCACCGTACCCGCGGCACGCGCGGCCGCGAGGCTTCAACGATCGTGGTATAACATCCGTTATAACGACGGAATCAGCCCATGAAGCTCAAGATCACCGCGATCGGCAACTCCGCCGGCGTCATCCTCCCGAAGGAACTGCTGGCCGCGCTGCGCGTCGACAAAGGGGACGACCTCTACGTCTTGGAGACGTCGGACGGCATCCGCCTCAGCGCTTACGACCCCGAACTGGCGGCCCAGATGGACGTGGCCGAGCAGGTCATGCGCGATCGCCGCGAACTGCTGCGCAAGCTCGCGCAGTGAGCTTGCCGTGATGATCTGGATCAGCAAGAGGCTGGCCCTCGCCATCCACGAGCGACAACTCGCCGAGCATGGCGGCATCGCGGGCGTGCGCGACGATGACTTGCTCGAATCGGCGATCTCCCGACCGCAGCAGATGGCCGCGTATGGCGACCCTCCGCCCGATCTCGCCGACCTGGCCGCGAGTCTCGCCTTCGGCCTCGCGCGCAACCATCCGTTCCTGGACGGCAACACGCGCACCGCGGCAGTCGCCTGCGAAACCTTCATCGTCCTCAACGGAGGCCGCCTGATGGCGGACACGCTCGCGCTGTATCCGGAGTATATCGCCCTCGCCGAAGGCAGCCTCGCGGAAGCCGACTTCGCCGCCTGGTTGCGTCGGCACCTGCGCACCGGAGCCGCGCGCGGCATCAACGAGCCGCGGGCAGCGCGCCGCGCGCAGTAGGCACGAGCTTCGGCAGGCTTGCGCTAGGCGTTGCGGCTGCGTCTCGCCCGTGCGCGCTTGCCGACTGGCAGCATCGACGTGAGGGCAAGGTACCGCTCGAACAGGAACGCCACGCGCTCGGCATCGGTGCCGAGTCTCGGTAGCTTGCGGCCGGCCGCCTTTTCCGCGGCGATGTAAGCGGTGTGGCGGAGCCGATCGAGAGGCGCCGGGCGCGCTACGCGCGTCCAGCCTACGGGCTCGCGCGCTCGAGCGCGTCGAGATCGTCGCGTGACAGCTTCAGCCGCACCGCGCCCGCGAGTTCCTGCACCTGTTCGACGCTGGTCGCGCTCGCGATCGGCGCGGTGATGCCGGGACGGGTCATGAGCCACGCGAGCGCGACCTGGGCCGGCGTCGCGTCGTGGCGTTTGGCCACGTCGTCGAGCGTCGCGAGCACGCGCAGGCCGTGGCCGTTGAGGTAGCGCGCGGCCGCGCCGCCGCGTGCCTTGCTCTTGCCGAGGTCGGCTTCGCTGCGGTACTTGCCGGTCAGGAATCCGCTCGCGAGCGAGTAATACGGCACGACGCCGAGTCCGTGTTCTTCCACGATCGGCGCGAGTCGGGTTTCGTAGTCCTTGCGCGCGACGAGGTTGTACTCGGGCTGCAGCACTTCGTAGCGCGGCAGTCCGAGCCGCCCGCTCGTCGCGAGTGCTTCGGCGAGGCGCGGCGCGGCGTAGTTCGAGGCGCCGATCGCACGCACCTTGCCGCGTTCGACCAGCCGCGCGAACGCACCGAGCGTGTCGGCGAGCGGAACGGAAGCGTCGTCTTCGTGCGCGAAGTAGAGGTCGATCACCTCGACGCCGAGGCGGCGCAGCGAGTCGTCGGCCGCGGCTTCGATGTTCGCGGGGGACAGGCCCTTGCGCCGATCCCACTTCGCGACCTTGGTCGCGATCACGACCTTGTCGCGCCGGCCGCCCTGCGCGAGCCAGCGGCCGATGATCGCTTCGGATTCGCCGCCCTCGTTGCCGGGCACCCATGCGGGATAGACGTCGGCGGTGTCGATGAGGTCGAGGCCGGCATCGACGAACGCATCGAGCACCCGGAACGAGGCGGTTTCATCGAGGGTCCAGCCGAACACGTTGCCGCCGAGCGCGAGCGGCTGGACCGAGAGGCCGGAGTTTCCGAGATTGCGGGCGGTCATGCGGGCGTTCCTCCAGCGGGAACGTTCGGATCTGCGTCCGTTCCGGCGGATCGCAAGCCGCGCGATGGCCTCAGGCGAGGACTTCGGGACGCTTCGCGCCCGCGAAGCGCTTCGACCAGTAGGCCTCGTCGAGCCGGCTGATGCTGACGGCCTTGCCCTTCGAGGGCGCGTGGATGAAGCGGCCATTGCCGATGTAGATGCCGACGTGCGAGACGCGCGTGCCCTTGATGCGGAAGAACACGAGGTCGCCGGTCTGCATGTCCTGGCGCGTGACGAGCTTGCCGGTGCGGTACTGGCTCGCGGAGTCCGAGGGCAGCTCGGTACCGGCACCGTGGCGGAACACGTAGCGCACGAACCCGCTGCAGTCGAAGCCCGTCGCGGGATCGCGGCCGCCGCTCTTGTAGCGGATGTGGCGCAGGCTCATCGAGAGGTCGGCCAGCATCCGGCGCAGGCGCGAGGCGGGCTTGGCGACAGGAACCTGTTCGTCGCCGGCGACGGGCAGTGCGGCGGGCGCGTCGGCGGCGGGCGCCGCAGGTACGAGCACCGGCAAGGTGGACACGGTGTCGGACGCATCGAGCGTCCAGTTCGAAAAGTCGCCGGGCAAGGAGGGTGCGGCGAGCGCGGTGGCGGCGGGCATCGCGACGAAAGCGAGCACGAGCGAGGCCGTCATTCGATGGAATGGCATTCGGTGTGGTCCCGTTCCAGGTCGAAAGGGTGCGGACCGGCCGTGCCGCCCACCCCCGTGGAGCGGCGAAACTAGCAAACGCTCCACCGGAAGATGTTTGGCTCCCGTTAAGAAATGGCCCTTGACGGCATAAATGTGTGACGCCGGTCCGCTTCGGCCTGCGAAACTGATGGCGGAAATCAGGCGCTCGGGCGGCTATCGGAAGGGACGTCAGTCGTAGGGTGGGTCGCAGCCGCGCAGCGGCGAGCCCCACCATTGGAGGGTCGCAGCCGCGCAGCGGCGAGCCCCACCATCGCCATCCCGCCGGTTCGCCGCGTGCGGTGGCCGGAGCTTCGCGCCGGTGGGTCTCGCGCCTCCGGCGCTGCGACCCCCCTACGGGGTGGTCGTGAGCGCGCGCATCGCCGCGGGCAGGATCTCCTCGACCCATAGCGCGTACTGCGCAGCGGATGGGTGCAGCCGATCGGCGACGAGCATCGCGGGCGAATCGCCGGCTTCACGCGAGATTCCCGTAATGTCGACGAACGCGGCCCCGGCGGCGAGCGCGGCCGCGCGTGCGCGCGCATTGAACGCATCGATCGCGTCGGCGACTGCGCGCGCGTCGCGGCCTTCCGAACGCGCGAAACCCGTCACGCCCCAGTCCGGGATCGAGACCACGAGCACGCGGCGCGCGTCGCCGCCGGCCTGCGCGATCGCGATTGCGAGCAGCTGGTCGAACTGGTCCGCGTATTCCTCGAGCGCGCGTCCGCGGTACTGGTTGTTGACGCCAATCAGCAGGCTCACGAGCGCATGCGGAGGCTCGGGTGCCGCGGCCTCGATCGCGGCCGCGAGTTCGTCGGTGGTCCAGCCCGTGCGCGCGACCACCGCAGGCTCCTCGATCGCGATCGCGAACGCGCGCAGGCGGCGCACGAGCTGTGCAGGCCAGCGCTCCCCGTCCTCGACGCCTTCGCCGATCGTGTAGGAATCGCCGAGTGCGAGGTAGCGCCGCGTCGTCATGGCCGGCTCACGCGACGCGGCGAGTGGCCGCGCCCGATTCGGCGCAGCGCGCGAGCTCGCGCTCGATGCGCGCGAACGCATCGGCGAGCACCTCGGGCTCGGGCAGCATCGTCACGCGGAAGCGGTTGCGCGCGGCGATGTTGAAGCTGCTGCCCGGCACCAGGATGATGTGCTCGCGTTCGAGCAGGTCGAGCGCGAACGCCTCGTCGTCGAAGGCGGGCAGGCGCTCGGCGTCGATGCCCGGGAATGCGTACAGCGCGCCCGCGGGCGGCACCAGCTGGAGGAACTCGCTGGCCGCGACTGCGTCGAGGATCGCCGCGCGCGCCGCATGCAGGCGTCCACCCGGACGCGTCAGCGCGCCGATCTCGTTCGGGCCTTCGAGCGCGGGGCGGATCGCCCACTGCGCGGTCACGTTGCTGCACAGGCGCAGGCTCGCGAGCAGGTCGAGCGCGCGCTCCAGATCGTGCGTGCCGGCGCCGGTCAGCGACAGCCAGCCGACGCGGTACCCGCAGGCGAGATGCACCTTCGACAAGCCGCCGTAGCTGAGGCACGGCACATCACCCGCGAGGGGCGCGAGCGGCCAGAAGCCCGCGCCGTCGTAGAGCACGCTGTCGTAGATCTCGTCGGCAAGCAGGACCAGCCGGTGCCGGCGCGCGAGGTCGACCAGCGCGACGAGCAGCTCGCGCGGATACACCGCGCCGGTCGGATTGTTCGGATTGATGAGCACGAGCGCCTTCGTGCGCGCGGTGATGCGCGCCTCGATCTCGCCCGGATCGGGCAGGTGCGCGCGCTCGGGCGGGCAGTCGTAGTAGACGGGCACGCCGCCGTTGAGCCGCGTCGCCGCGCTCCAGAGCGGATAGTCGGGCGCCGGCACCAGCACTTCGTCGCCGGGCTCGAGCAGCGCGCGCAGGCTGAGGTCGATGAGTTCGCTGACGCCGTTGCCGATGAACACGCGCGACGCATCGGCGTCGACACCGTTGCGCCGGTGCTGCGCGGCGATCGCCTCGCGCGCTTCGGCGAGTCCCTGCTGGTGGCAATACGCTTCGCTTCGCGGCAGCGAGGCCGAGATCGCGTCGCGCAGGTGCTGCGGCACGCGGAAGCCGAACAGGCCCGGGTTGCCGATGTTGAGGCGCAGCACCCGATGGCCGGCCGCTTCGAGTTCGTGCGCGCGGCGGCTCAGAGGGCCGCGGATGTCGTACCGCACCTGTTCCAGGCGGCTGCTGACCGCGATCCCGGCGTCTTGCATGGGTGGTTCTGTCTGGAGGCGATCGGCCATGCTATCAGTTTGAGGGCTGAGGGCTGAGGGCTGAGGGCTGAGGGCTGAGGGCTGAGGGGCCTGACGGCTCGAGGGCTTGAGGGTTGCGGGGCGACGGAGAGGGCCCGTAACCGTCCGCCCGCGCCCTGCCGCATTGCTAGAATCCGCCGATGACGACCCCTGCCGACCTCGAGCGCCTCGCCCGCATCGGCTGGCGTGATCGCGATGCGCCGTCCGATGCCGAAGGACGCGCGGTCGCGCGCGTCGTCGCGCAGCATCGCGCGGGCTACCAGTTGCATGACGGCGAACAGATGTTCAACGCGCAACCGGCGGCGCGCTTCCTCAAGCGCGGTCTCGACCCGACCGAGCGTCCTGCAGTCGGCGACTTCGTGCTCTATGCGCAGGGCAAGCCGCCCGTGATCGAACAGATCCTGCCGCGCCACACCGAACTGCAGCGTGGCGCCGCGGGCGAAAGCGGTCAGCGCCAGATCATCGCCGCGAACATCGACACGGTGTTCGTGTTGAACGGGCTCGATGGCGATTTCAATCCCGCGCGCATCGAGCGTTACCTGCTGCTCGTGCAGGCGAGTGGAGCGGCTCCGGTGCTGGTGTTGACCAAGGCCGACACGCTCGATGCGCAAGCCGCATTGGCCGAACTCGCGCGACGCCTGCCCGGCGTGCCGATGTTCGCGGTCAATGCGAAATCGGCCGAGAGCATCGCGCCGCTGCTTGCCTGGCTCGGGCCCGGGCATACCGCGGTGCTGGTCGGTTCGTCCGGCGTCGGCAAGTCCACGCTGACCAATACGCTGCTCGGCCAGGTGCGCCAGGCCACCGCCGCGGTGCGCGAGAGCGACAGCCGCGGCCGGCACACCACGACCCACCGCGCGCTGATCGCCTTGCCGAGTGGCGGCTGCCTGATCGACACGCCGGGCATGCGCGAGCTCAAGCTGACCGGCGAGGAAGAGATCGACGAAGGCCAGTTCGCCGACATCGAAGCGCTCGCCGAACGCTGCCGCTTCGGCGACTGCGCGCACGTCGGCGAACCCGGCTGCGCGGTGCGCGCCGCGCTCGAGGACGGCGAACTCGACGCGGCCCGCTGGCAGAACTACCTGAAGCTGCGCGACGAGCTCGCGGCGGCGGCCGATACGCTCGAGAGCCGGTTGCGGCGCAAGGGCGAGGAGCGCGTCGTCACGCGCGCACTCGGACGTCGCCTCGACGAGAAGTACGGGCGCCACTGAGGCGCGACGCGACCGCTCGGTCGTGATGATCTCCGGGCTTGCCTGCCTGCGTATGCGCTCGCAGGCACAGGAGATCCCGACATGCGCACCTACGTCTTGCTGGCCGTGCTGGCCATCCTTCCCGTCTTCGTCGGCGCCGCGCGCGCGGCCGACGGCGACCTCGATCCGGGCTGGACCACCGACGCCGAGTTCCCGGGCTACGGCTTCTACTTCGGGGGTTTCGGCGTCGACAAGTCCGACAGCGTCGAGGCGGTGCTGCCGGCCGCGAATGGGCGCACCTGGCTCGTCGGCAACGTGAACTCGGCGCCGGACACGTATCGCATCGGCGTGTACCGCCTGTTGCCGGACGGGCTCGCCGACTACGCCTTCGGCGACGCGGGGCTGCGCACCTATGTGATGCCATGCGACGCGGGACGCGTGACCGACGCGGCGCTCGACCGCGAACAGCGCCCGTGGATCCTGATCGGCGGCTGCGGCGACTTCCTCGCCTATCGCCTCGCCGCGAACGGCGACCTCGACACGAGCCTGCTCGGCAGTGGCGTGCTCACGATCCCGTTCGATCTCGGCGGCGATCTCGTCGACCACGCGACGCGCATCGCCGCGCTCGACGACGGCAGCGTGCTGATCGCCGGACGCGCGGGCGCGGATGATCCTTCGCGCGTGCTCGCGGTCGCGCATTTCGATGGCGACGGGCAGCCGGTCGCGGGCTTCGGCGATGCCGGCCGCGCGACGCTCGCGCTGTCGATCACGGTCACCGTGATGAACGGCTTGCACGTGATGGACGACGGCCGCATCGTCGTCACCGGCTACCGGGTCGGCAACGGCAACACGCACGACGAGTTCGTCGCGCGACTGCAGCCGAACGGTGCGGCCGACGCGAGCTTCGGCGCCGATGGCCCGGGCTACAGCGTGTACGTTCCGCTCGGGCCGCCCGACTGGATCCCGGGCACCAGTGGCGGCAGCGTGCTGCTCGAGGACGGATCGATCGTGCGCACGGGCACGCGCGCCGGTGACTACTACGTCGCGCGCTGGAAGCCGGACGGACAACCCGACCTCGCCGTGGGCCCGTCGGGCTTTCGCACCTTCGCGCTGGATTTCGGGGGCGGCAACCATGACGCGGCGCGCCTGATCCTGCGCCAGCGCGACGGGCGATTCCTGCTCGTCGGCAACAGCGATGGCATCGACGGCCTGACCGGGCTCGGCATCGCGCGCATCGACGCGAACTTCGACCTCGACGCCGGCTTCGGCGACGGTGGCAAGCGTCGCTACCTCGCGCCGATCGCGAGCGACGGCGTGCACGGCATGGCCGCGCGCGCGATCGCAATCGTGCCCGGCCGCATCCTGGTCGGCGCCGATGTCGCGACCGGCCCGGGCCAGGCCCAGATGCAGTCGGTGATCGCGCTCGAAAGCGATCTGCTGTTCGCCGACAATTTCGACTGAGCCCGGGCAGCGCGACGCCAGCGCACGCTCGAACCGTTCGCGCCGAGTGCAGCGGCTGCAGCGCGCGGAGTCGAAGCGGCGATGGGTGCGCGCAGGCCCTTCGACTCCGGCCTTCGGCCTGCGCTCAGGGCGAATGGTGCGGAGAGCATCTTGGGCCGGACACGGCGACCGCAGCGCTTGCCCACTGCATGCGCACCGAGTGCGGCGGCCAGGCCGCGGAGTCGAAGTGGCCATGGGCGCGCGCAGGCGCGTCCGCGCCATTGGGCCTGCGCCCCGGGGCGAGCGGACCCGGGTCCCGCTACACGCCCGTGCCGTTGGTCACGTGGCGAACTCCGGTGGCTTGTTCCAAGATGGCGGACGCGTGGCGCCTCGCGCGACCCTGTCTTCCCGGAGAGAGCAATGGACAGACGAGATTTCATCAGGTTCACGGGCATCGGCCTCGGCGGACTGCTGTTGCCCGCGTTCCACGGGCGCGTGATCGCCGCGGAGGCCCTGCTCGACAAGATCGACGTCGCCGCGCGCAAGCGCCTCGCCGACGCCGCGCTCGCGGCGGCGCGCAGCGCCGGTGCGAGCTATTGCGACGTGCGCATCGGGCGCTACCTGCGGCAGTTCGTGATCACGCGCGAAGACAAGGTCGAGAACGTCGTCAATACCGAATCGACGGGCGTCGGCATCCGCGTGATCGCGAACGGCACCTGGGGTTTCGCCGCGACCAGCGACATGAGCGAGGACGCGATCGCGGGCGCCGCGCGCCAGGCCGCCGCGATCGCGAAGGCGAACGCGCGCCTGCAGGCCAAGCCGGTCGAACTCGCGCCGGTCAAGGGCGTGGGCGAGGTCAGCTGGGCCACGCCGATCGTCAAGAACGCGATGGAAGTGCCGATCAAGGACAAGGTCGACCTGCTGCTCGACGTCAACGCGGCCGCGATGCAGGCCGGCGCGAGCTTCATCAACTCGATCCTGTTCCTCGTCAACGAGCAGAAGTACTTCGCATCGACCGACGGTTCCTACATCGACCAGGACGTGCACCGCATCTGGTCGCCGATGCAGGTCACCGCGGTCGACCAGAAGACCGGCAAGTTCCGCATCCGCGCGGGCCTGTCCGATCCGCGCGGCATGGGGTACGAGTACCTCGACGGCAAGGCGTCCGACAAGGTCGAATTGCCTTGCGGCGCGATCGTCTACAAGGACTCCTACGACATGAAGGAGGACGCGATCGCGGCCGCGAAGCAGGCGAAGGAGAAGCTCACCGCGCCGTCGGTGAAGCCGGGCAAGTTCGACCTCGTGCTCGATCCCTCGCACCTGTGGCTCACGATCCACGAATCGGTCGGCCATCCGACCGAACTCGACCGCGTGCTCGGTTACGAGGCGAACTACGCCGGCACCAGTTTCGCGACGCTCGACAAGTGGAAGTCGAAGAACTTCCAGTACGGCAGCGATCTCGTCACGCTGTTCGCCGACAAGGTGCAGCCGGGCACGCTCGGCGCGGTTGGCTACGACGATGAAGGCGTCAAGACGCGCCGCTGGGACATCGTCAAGGAGGGCATCCTCGTCGACTACCAGGCGATCCGCGACCAGGCCCACATCCTCGGCCACAAGGAATCGCATGGCTGCTGCTACGCCGACTCATGGTCGAGCGTGCAGTTCCAGCGCATGGCCAACGTTTCGCTCGCGCCGGGGAAGCAGAAGCTCTCGCCGGCCGAGATGGTCAAGGACATCGAGAACGGCATCTACATCGTCGGCGACGGTTCGTTCTCGATCGACCAGCAGCGCTACAACGCGCAGTTCGGTGGCCAGCTGTTCTACGAAATCAAGGACGGCAAGGTCGGCGGCATGATCGAGGACGTCGCCTACCAGATCCGCACGCCGGAGTTCTGGAATTCGTGCACCGCGATCTGCGACGAATCGGACTACCGCTTCGGCGGTTCGTTCTTCGACGGCAAGGGCCAGCCGGGCCAGGTCTCGGCGGTGTCGCACGGTTCGAGTACCGCGCGCTTCAACGGCGCGAACGTCATCAATACCGCGCGTAGCCTGGGATGAAGCAGGGCTGAGGGCCAAGGGCCGAGGGCCGGAAAGCGACGCCGCCGCGGCTGCGCGCTCTCGCCCTTCAGCCCTCAGCCCTCAGCTCTCAGCCCTCGGCCCCCGGCCCTCGTTCGAATCCCCGAAATTCCGGAGCGCATCCCATGAGCATCTACACCGAAGAGCAGGCCAAGGCGATCCTCGACAAGGCGATCAAGGCGTCGAAGGCCGACCAGTGCAGCGCGACGCTGAACGGCCAGAGCGGCGGCAACATCCGCTACGCGCTCAACAGCGTTTCCACCAGCGGTCACGTCAGCGACTGCGATCTCGCGGTCGAGGTCGCGTTCGGCAAGCGCGTCGGCACCGCGACGACCAACCGCTTCGACGATGCCTCGATCGAAGCGGTCGTGCGGCGCGCCGAGGAACTCGCGCGGCTCGCGCCGGAGAATCCGGAATTCATGCCGGCGATCCAGAAGCAGGCCTACAAGCCGAGTGGCACCTTCGTCGAGCGCACCGCCGCGGTCACCCCGGAGCAGCGCGCCGAGATCGCCGCCGCCTGCATCGAACCCTGCCGCCGGGACAAGCTCGTCGCCGCGGGTTTCTTCTCCGACGCGCAGACGTTCTCCGCGATCGCGAACAGCAAGGGCAACTTCGGCTACCAGAAGTCGACCGGCATGGACTTCACCTGCACCGTGCGCACGGACGACGCGAAGGGCTCGGGCTGGGTTGCGCGCAACCTCGGCGACGTGGCGAAGTTCGACGTCAAGAGCGACATCCGCACCGCAATGGACAAGGCGAAGCGCTCGGTCGACGCCAAGGCGCTCGAACCCGGCAAGTACACGGTGGTGATGGAACCCGCGGCGACCGCGGGCCTGATCTCGTTCATGATGTTCGGCTTCGACGCGCGCCAAGCCGACGAGGGCCGCAGCTTCCTGTCGAAGAAGGGCGGCGGCAACAAGCTCGGCGAGAAGTTGTTCGACGAGCGCGTCTCGATCCATTCCGATCCGTGGGATCCCGAGTGCGCGGTATTGCCGTGGGACAACGACGGCCTCGCGCGCGAACGCACGCCGATCATCACCAAGGGCAAGATCGACTACCTGCAGTACTCGCGTTACTGGGCGCACAAGCAGGGCAAGACCGCGATCGGCCAGCCCGGCAACCTGATCATGGCCGGCGGTGACAAGTCGACGATGGACCTGGTCAAGACGACGAAGAAGGGCGTGCTCGTGACGCGCACCTGGTACATCCGCATGGTCGATCCGCAGACCGTGCTGCTGACCGGCCTCACGCGCGACGGCACCTTCTACATCGAGAACGGCGAGATCAAGTACCCGATCAAGAACTTCCGTTTCAACGAGTCGCCCGCGATCATGCTCAACAACATCGAGGAAATCGGCAAGCCGGTGCGCGTCGGCGACGACGAGTCGCCGTTCGTGATGATGATCCCGTCGATGAAGATCCGCGACTTCACGTTCTCGTCGTTGTCGGATGCGGTGTAGGGCCGTGATTCGGGATTGGTGATTGGTGATTGGTGATTCGGAGAAGCAGCAGTCGGCCTTGATGTCCTTGGCTTTCACTTGAATACGAATCACGCTCTCCGATCCCGACTCGCCCATGACGCGCTCCGATTTCATTCGTCTCACGTTCCTCGGCGCTGCCGGCCTTGCGCTGGCGCCGCGTGCTGGCAGACCCTTCGCTTCTCCGAATCACCAACCACCAATCACCAATCACGGGTCGTTCGACTTCTGGTTCACCCGCCTCATGTACGAGTCGGGTGACTGGGATGTCGACCAGCGGATGCCGTCGAACCTGCTCGATGCGCTGATCCAGTACACGACGCTGCGCGTGGACACGCGCGAACGGATCCTGCCGCTCGCGGACGCGCGCGTGCTGGAACAGCCGTTCTGCTACCTCGCCGGGCACAAGCTGGTGGAATTCAATCCGCAGGAGCGGCGCAACTTCGAGCGCTACGTGCGCAACGGAGGCTTCGTGTTCGTCGACGACTGCAACCACGGCATCGACGGGCTGTTCGCCAAATCGTTCGAGCGCGAGATGGCGACGATCTTCGGGGAGGACGCGCTGCAGAAGCTGCCGAAACGGCATCCGCTGTTCGAAAGCTTCTTCACGTTCGAAGGCCCGCCGAATACCGGCTTCGAGCTCAACGGCTGGGGCGACGACCTGGTGCACGACTACCTCAAGGGCATCGAGATCGGCGGCCGCCTCGGCGTGCTCTACAGCAACAAGGACTACGGTTGCGAGTGGGACTACGACTGGCGCAACAAGCGCTTCCTCGCCGAGGACAACACGAAGTTCGCGGTCAACATCGTCGTCTACGCGCTGACCGCCTGAAGGCCGGGTGCACCGACGTCGAAGAACATGCACGCCGCCACGCCTGCGCGCGCACCCCTCGACCCACGCCCCCGGCCCAGACCAAGAATCGAAGGACCCGCAGTGAGAGAAGCACCCACCGAAGCCCACGTCTCCCTCCGGCTCGGCAAGCTGTCGGCGCTGCGCGAGGCGATCGGCCGCGCCGTCGTCGGTCAGCACGAAGTCGTCGAGCAACTCCTGATCGGCCTGCTCGCGGGCGGGCACTGCCTGCTCGAGGGCGTGCCGGGGCTCGGCAAGACGCTGCTCGTGCGCTCGCTCGGGGAGGCCCTGGCGCTCGAATTCCGGCGCATCCAGTTCACGCCCGACCTGATGCCGAGCGACATCGTCGGCACCGAGATCCTCGAGGAGGACCACGGCACCGGCAAGCGCTACTTCAAGTTCCAGCAGGGCCCGGTGTTCACGAACCTGCTGCTCGCGGACGAGCTCAACCGCACGCCGCCGAAGACGCAGTCCGCGCTGCTCGAGGCGATGCAGGAACGCACGATCAGCTACGCGGGCACCACCCACGTGCTGCCGCGCCCGTTCTTCGTGCTCGCGACGCAGAATCCGCTCGAGCAGGCGGGCACCTATCCGCTGCCGGAGGCGCAACTCGACCGCTTCCTGCTGCACGTCCGGGTCGACTACCCGGACGAGGCGGAGGAGCGCGCGATCATCGAGCAGACCACGGGTCGCGCCGCCGCGCGCATCGATCCGGTGATGTCAGGCGACGAAGTCATCGCGTTGCAGGACCTCGTGCGCGAGGTACATGTCGGCGAGGAACTGCTCGCGTGGATCACGCGCCTCGTGCGCGCGACGCGCCCGCAGGCGAGCACGACCGCCGAGGTGCGCGACTGGGTGCGCTGGGGCGCCGGCCCGCGCGCAGGCCAGTCGCTGGTACTCGCGGCCAAGGCGCGCGCGCTGATCCATGGGCGCCTCGCGGCGACGCGCGAAGACGTGCACGCGCTCGCCGCACCGGTGCTGCGCCATCGCCTGCTGCTCTCGTTCGCGGCGGAAGCCGAGCAGCGCAGCAGCGACGACGTCGTCGCGGCGCTGCTGCGCGCGATGCCCGCGCCGTAGGGGCGACGCCGTGCGGAGCGCCACGCTGGGACGCCTGAACCACGAAGGACGCGAAGAAGGGGAAGGAAGGGCATCTTCCTCCCGGGTTCCGCGCCAGGTCCATCGCTGGCGTGCACGCATGCGTTGCGCTGCCCGGATCGAGGCACCCATTGATGCGCCGCATGCGCGAACGCGAATGTGCGCACGATCGCGAAGCACGGCCGCGATGCGTCCCGCCCAGGCGCTGCATTCTCGTCCTTCGTGTTCCTCGTGTCCTTCGTATTCCACGCTTTCGGCATCCGACCCGGCTTCATCCGCATGCAACCCGCCCTGATCCCGCCCGACGTGCGCGCTCGTTTGCGCGACCTGCGGCTCTCGGTGCGCCATGCGGCCGCGGGAGACGGGCTCGGACAGCACTCGAGCCGCAGTCGCGGTGCCGGGCTCGAGTTCGCGCAGTACCGCGCGTACGAGCCAGGCGACGAGCCGCGTCGCATCGACTGGAAACTGTTCGCGCGGTCGGACCGCTACTTCGTGCGCGAGGCCGAGCGCGACAGTCCGCTGGTCGCGTGGATCCTCGTCGATGCGACCGCTTCGATGCGCCAGTCCGACCTCGCGCGGCCGGGCTGGTCCAAGCTCGACGCCGCGCGCACGCTCGCGGCCTGCGTGGTCGAACTCGCATTGCGCCAGGGCGACCGCTTCGGCCTCGTGATCGTCGGCGGCGGTTTTCCGCGCGTGATCCCAGTCGCCGCCGGCGCGCGCCAGCGCGATCGGTGCCTGCTCGAGCTCGCGCGCTGCAGCGCAACCGGCAGCTGGCCGCCCGAACCCGTGATGCGTGTGTTGTGGGAACGCATCGCGCCTGCGTCGCTGGTCGTGTGTGCGTCCGACTTCTTCGACGAGGCCGCGATCGACCTCGTCGATCGCTTCGCGCGTGCGCGCCGCGACGTCGCCAGCGTGCAACTGCTCGGCGCCGACGAACGCGACTTCCCGTTCACGGGCGGACACCGCTTCATCGACCCGGAGTCGGGAGACGAGAAGCGTGTCGAAGCCGCTGCCGTCCGCGATGACTTCCTCGCGCGCTTCGGCGCGATGCGCGCGGCGCTCGCGCGCCGCTTCGGCGCGGCCGGGATCCGCCACGTCGAACACCTGCTCGACGAACCGGTCGACGCGCCGTTGCAGCGACTGTTCGGTGCTCGCACGGCAACGCCGCCGGCTCACTCGGGCGCTTCGACCCGGGCCGCGCGATGAACGTCGCGCTGCTCGTTCCCGCCGCGCTGTTCGCCCTCGCCGCGATCGCGCTTCCGATCCTGCTGCACCTGGTCCGGCGCGTCGAGCTGCATGCGGTCGAGTTCGCGGCGCTGCGCTGGATCTCCGCACGCGTGCCGCCGCGTCGCCGCATCCGCGTCGAGCGTCCCTGGCTGCTGCTGCTGCGCGCGTTGCTGGTCGCGTTGCTGGTCATGCTGCTCGGCCAGCCGGTTCTGCTGGCGATCGCGCCCGCGTCGCCGCCACGCGTGTTCGTCGCGCCCGGTGTCGAACGAGCGGCAGCGCTGGCCACGATCGGAAGCGAAGGCGCACAGGCACACTGGCTCGCGCCGGGGTTCCCGTCGCTGGACGAACCGATGCCGAGCGGCGCGGTTCCGGTCGCGAGCCTCTTGCGCGAAGCCGATGAAGGGCTGGCGGCCGGAGCGACGCTGCGCGTGGTGGTCCCGCGCGAGCTCGGTGGACTCGATGGCGAGCGCGTGAGACTCGCGCACGCGGTCGACTGGCGCGTCGTCGATGGCCGTTCGCCCGTCGGCGAGGCGCCCGCGCGCGCGCCGATCCGCATCGCGCTGCGCCATGACGCGGACGACACCGCATCGCCGCGCTGGTTGCGCGCCGCCGTCGCCGCGTGGAACCAGCGCGAGCCCGGCCGCTACGTGCTCGACGAGGCCACGATGCAAGTACCGATCGCTGACGGCACGCGCTGGCTCGCCTGGCTGTCCGCGCAGGCGCCCGCCGCAGTCGACGAGTGGATCGCGCAGGGTGGCACGGCCCTGCGCGTCGAACAGGACGATCAGCGAGGCGACGTGCTCTGGCGCGATGCGCAGGCGCGCGTGCTCGCGCGCACTCTCGCGGTCGGGCAGGGGCGCGTGATCGCGTTGCCTGGTGCGCTCGCGCCGGAAGCGGTGCCGTTGCTGCTCGACGCGGACTTCCCGATGCGGCTGCTGGCCGCATTCGAAGGCGCGATCGTGCCACCCGCCCGCGCGGCGGCCGATGCGGCGCAGCCGCTCGAACGGAATGCGGCTGCGTCACGCGCGAACGGCACGATGTTCTCCGGGGCCCGTCCGCTCGATGCCTGGCTCGCCTTGCTCGCGGCCGCGCTGTTCCTCGTCGAGCGCCTCGTCGCGACGGCGCGCCCGACCGGGCGCAACGCATGAACCACGATCCGCAACTCGCAAGCCTGCATCGGCGCGCGCTGCAGCGGCGAGTCGCGATCGTGCTCGCGTGCGCGCTGCCGCCACTCGCGGCGGTCGTGGCGATCTGCGCGTTGCGCGCGTCGATCGCAGCCGCCGGCGCGCTCGCGATCGCCGGCATCGCGGTCACCGCATCGGTTGCCTGGCGCGCGG
>JAEYZH010000186.1 GCA_023430685.1 Pseudomonadota bacterium
GAACACGTGTGGCGCGGTGAGGCGCCCCTGCAATGAACATGCTCGCGCCCCTCGAGGACGAGCTCGTCGAAAGCCGGTTCACCGTGCCGGGCATCCACTGCGCGGGCTGCATCGGCAAGATCGAGCGCGGGCTCTCTGGTATCGAGGGCGTGGCCGGCGCGCGGGTGAACTTCTCCGCCCGGCGCGTTCTCGTTCGCCACGCCCGCACCGTGAGCGACGGCGACCTGATCGAAGCGCTCGAAGGACTCGGGTTCGAAGCGCAGGAGAGCGTCTCCGAACTGGCGGGCAAGGACGATGCCGAAACGCGGCGGCTGCTGAGCGCGCTTGCGGTTGCAGGCTTCGGCATGATGAACGTCATGCTGCTGTCGGTCAGCGTGTGGTCGGGCGCGCCCGACTCGACGCGCGACCTGTTCCACTGGCTTTCCGCCCTCATTGCAGTGCCGGTGCTCGCCTACGCCGGACGTCCGTTCTTCCGCTCGGCGTTCGCGGCCCTGCGCAAGGGGCGCACCAACATGGACGTGCCCATCTCGATCGGAGTGCTGCTGGCCACCGGCCTCAGCCTCTACGAGACCGCGACCCACGGGCCGCACGCCTACTTCGATGGCGTCGTCATGCTGCTGTTCTTCCTTCTCGCCGGGCGCGTGCTCGACGCGATGATGCGCGACCGCGCGCGCTCGGGGATCGGCGCGCTGCTGGCGCGGATGGGGCGCGAAGCGACCATCGTCGCCGCCGACGGTTCGACCCGCCGCGTTGCCGCCGACGCGATCGAGCCGGGCATGCTCATGCGCGTGGCGGCGGGCGAGGCGCTCGCGGCGGACGGGGAGGTCGTCGACGGCGAAGGCTCGCTCGACGCGTCGATGCTCACCGGCGAAAGCGCGCCGATCCGCGCCGGGCCGGGCGCGCTGGTCCACGCCGGGATGGTCAACCTCGGCCAGCCGTTCACCGCGCGCGTCACCGCGGCCGCAGAGGATACCGCGATTGCCGAGATCGCGCGGCTGATGGAGGAGGCCGGCCAGCCGCGCTCGAGCTACGTCAGGATCGCCGACCGCGCCTCGCGGCTCTACGCGCCAGCGGTTCATACGCTTGCGCTGCTCAGCCTCGTTGGGTGGCTGCTGGCGGGGGCGGGCCTCCACCAGGCGCTGCTCGTCGCGGTCGCGGTGCTCATCATCACATGCCCGTGCGCGCTCGGCCTCGCGGTGCCGGCAGCCCACGTAGTGATCGCGGGCGCATTGATGCGGCGCGGAGTCCTCGTGAAGGACGGCAGCGCGCTCGAACGGCTTGCCGAGGCCGATCACGTCGTGTTCGACAAGACCGGCACGCTGACGCTGGGCGAGCCGCGACCGGTCGACCTCGATCGGCTGACGAACCACGAGAAATCGATCGCGCTGGCTCTCGCGCAGAGCAGCCGCCATCCGCTCAGCCGCGGTCTCGCCGCTGCGCTGCGCTCGCTTGGAGTCCACCCCTCCGCACTCGACCGCATAACGGAGCAAGCCGGCGAGGGGGTGTCGGGACTCGACGGTTCGCGCCCGGTCGCTCTCGTGCGGCCGAAGGTCACGAGCGGCGAGGGTCCGGCCTGCGAACTGCGCATCGGCGACGAGCGCATCCTGATCGACTTTACCGATCCCTTGCGTCCCGATGTCGCCAACGCCGCCGCCGCGCTGGCTGCGCTCGGGCTCGAAGTCTCCATCCTGTCAGGCGATGCGCGCGACGCGGTCGCCGCGGTTGCGGATCGGTTGGCGCTGCCCTTTGTGGCGGGAGTGACGCCGGCGGAAAAGCTCGCGTACCTCGCGGAGCTCGAACAGCGCGGCAAGCGCGTGCTCATGGTCGGCGACGGATTGAACGACGGCCCCGCGCTCGCCGCTGCGCACGTCTCGATGGCTCCCGGCGGGGCGAGCGACGTCAGCCGCCAGGCCGCCGACGCGGTGTTCCTTGGCGACAGCCTGATGCCCGTCGCCGACGCCGTGCGCGCCGCGCGCCGCACGATGCGCACCGTGCGCCAGAACTTCCGCCTCGCGGTGGGTTACAACGTGATCGCGGTGCCGATCGCGGTCGCGGGTTTTGTCACACCGCTCATCGCCGCGCTGGCAATGTCGCTGAGTTCGCTGATCGTGGTCGGCAACTCGCTCCGGCTGACGCGAGGCGCGCGATGAACGGGCTCGTGCTGCTCGTCCCGGTCGCGCTCGGCCTGGGGTTGCTCGGTCTGGCGGGCTTTTTCTGGGCCATGCGGCGCGGGCAGTTCGACGATCTCGACGGGGCGGCGCAACGCGTGCTCCTCGACGATGACGGCGAAGCCGAGGACAGTTGACGCCTTCGCCGGGCCGAATTGCGCGCTCGACCGTTTCCTGGGCGTATCGACCCAGTCAGATGTGAGGACCTGCCGATGCCGCTCTGGTTTTTCCCCGCCCTGTTGGCGCTTTGCGCAGTCACTGCGCTGCTTTCGGGAATCTGGCTCCTCCTCCACTTGCAGGCAATCGCGACGATGTTCCGCGGTCATGCAGACGTGGTCCCCGCGCCGAGCAAACCCCGCACCTCTCGCACGGCGGTGTGGATCGCATTCGCGCTGTTCAACCTCGGGTGGATCGGAAGTGTCGCGATCTGGACTTTCGCGATGACGGGTGAAGCCAACGAGGTGGTCGAACAGGACGAGCTCTGATCGGAGCCGCGGTTCTATCGATTCTCGTGCCGGCGACCTGCTTCTAGCGCCAGCGCACGGGCACCCTGAAAGGTCTGCAATCCGACGAGCTCGAGCTGCCCACGCGCCCGCTCGTCGAAGCACTGCCCTTCGGACGAGAACAGCCCCTGGTACACCCGCACCGTGGCGCCGAGCGGAGTGGGCCAGCCGCGCAGCGAGTGCACCACTGACCGTAGCGTCTGCAGCGTGCCCATCGTCGCCTGGTCGCCATAGGCTGTGGCGATGAGGCCAACCGCGCGCCCTTCGAGATAGGGCCGATCGTCGCGCGCCAGGTCTTCCAGATAGTCGAGCGCATTCTTGACGAGCCCCGAGATCGACCCGTGATAGCCGGGCGCCGAAATGATCAAGCCGTCGGCCTCACGCACCGAGGCGACGAGCTCCGCGCCGTCCTCGATCCCGTAACCTTCGCCGCGATAGTGCGGCAGCGCGCGCAAGTAGTCGCCGCCGAACACCTTGACCTCGGCGCCTTGGGCCGCTGCCGTGGCGGCGGCGAGGCGAAGCGCCTGCTCGGTCGAGCTCTCCTGGTTGACGGTGCCGCCCATGGCGACGATGCGGATGGTCATGCGGGCAGCTCCTGCCCGATAAACCGGGCGAGGGCCACCGTTTGCGATTCCGAAAAGCGCAGGCCGAGCTTGGTGCGGCGCCACAAGACATCGTCGGCAGTGCGCGCCCATTCGCGCTCGATCTGGTAGCGGACTTCGCGCTCGGTCAATCCGCAGCCGAAATCGGCGCCGCAGTCGGCACGCGACCGGGCGCCCCCGAACATGCCAAAGGCATCGGTGCCATAGGCGCGGAGGATGCGTTCGGCTGCGTCCGCGAGGAACGGAAATTCGGCCGCGAACCGCGCGATGAGCGCCTGCGCCCCGTCGAGCGGGAAGTCGCCGCCGGGGAGCGGGACATCGCCGGTCCAGTCGGCCCCCTGCAACACGGGCACGCGATCCGCGAGCTTGTCGACCGCTTCGGCGGCGAGGTGGCGATAGGTCGTGATCTTGCCGCCGAAGACCGACAGCAGCGGGGCGCCGTGGTTTTCGTCCGACAGGTTGAGTTCGTACCCGCGCGTGGTCGCCTCCGGACGCCCGGAACCGTCGTCGAGCAGCGGGCGAACACCCGAGTACGTCCACACGACATCGGCAGGGACCACGGGACGCCGGAAGAAGCGGCTCGCGCCCACGCAGAGGTACTCGATCTCATCCGGGGTCGCCTCGATCGGACCACCTTGGTGATCGACGTCGGTCGTGCCGATGAGGGTGAAATCGTGTTCGTAGGGGATGGCAAAGAAGATGCGGCCATCGGGCAGTTGGAAAAAGTACGCGAAGCGGTGTTCGAACAGCTTGGGCACGACGATGTGCGAGCCTCGCACCAGCCGCATCGCCCGCCCATGCTCGCGCCGGGTGAGGCCGAGTACGTCGAGCACCGCAGGGCCCGCCGCGTTGACGACCGCGCGCGCGTGGAAAAACTCTCCGCCCGCCTCGATCGCCCAGCGGTCCTGTTCCCGGCGCAGCGATTTCACCGGACAACGGGTGCGCACCTCGGTGCCGCGGTCGGCCGCGTCGCGCGCGTTGAGCACGACCAGCCGCGCATCGTCGACCCAGCAGTCCGAATAGACGAATGCGGTGCCGAACTCAGGCTTCAGGGGGCCGCCTGCCGGGTGAGCTGCGAGGCTCACGGTCTCGGTCGCAGGCAAGCGTTTGCGGCCGCCGATATGGTCGTAGAGGAACAGCCCGGCGCGCACGAGCCAGCGCGGTCGCAGCCCCGGAACATGCGGCAGGACGAAGCGCAGCGGCCGAATCGCGTGCGGGGCGATCCGCCACAGCCGCTCGCGCTCGACGAGGCTCTCGCGCACAAGCGCGAACTCGTAGTGCTCGAGATAGCGCAGTCCGCCGTGGATCAGCTTGGTCGATTTCGACGAGGTGCCGCTCGCGAGATCGTCCGCCTCGAGCAAAAGCACTTTCGCTCCGCGCCCCGCCGCATCGCGCGCAATGCCGCAGCCGTTCACTCCTCCGCCGATGATCGCGATGTCGTAGAT
>JAEYZH010000195.1 GCA_023430685.1 Pseudomonadota bacterium
GAACACGTCCTGGAACCCCTGGTACGGCAACGGCGCCGCCTTCATCACCGCCTGCTCGATCGAGTTGCGCGTGACAGGATCGGCATTGCAGGGTGAACCCACCGTGACACTGATCACTTCGCCGCCCGGGATCTGCGCGATGCGCAGCACGCAGCGCAGTCCCGCCGTCGCCGATTCCGGCCGGTTCCAGTTGTCCGTCACCGCGGCCTGGATCGCCGCGGCGTACCGCGCCGCGAGGCTGTCATCCGCCCCGCCCGCGCCGGTGCGCGCCTGCGGCGCTTCCTGCTCGGTCTCCGCCGCTGCCTGCGCTTCGGCCTTCTCGCGGTTGCGATCTTCGAGCTGCGCGAGGCGCTCGCGCTCGAGGTTGGCCTTGCGTTCGGCGTCGGCGCGCTGCTTGCGGATCTCCTCGAGCTGCTTGCGCTGCTCGGCTAGCTTGCGCTGCTGCTCCTGCTCGAGTTCGACCTGTTCCTGCCGGATGCGTTCTTCCTGTTCGCGCTGCTCCTGCGCGGCCTTCTCCTGCGCGAGCGCCGCGACCTTCTCGCGCTCGACCGTGTCCTGGCGCAGCACCTCGGTCGGCGGTGGCCGCGGCGGTTCGGCCGCGGGTTTGGGCGGCGCCGGTTTCGGCGGCGGCTTGGCGGGCTCCGGTTTCGCCCGCCCGCTGCGCGGCTTCGGCGCGGCCGTCGGTCCCACCAGCGACGCCTCGATGACCGGGCCCGGCATCACCACGGGGCGCGTCTCGTGCGTCCACCACAGGCCCGCGAGCAGCGCGAGGACACAGGCGAGGTGCAGGCCGAGTGCGAACGCGAATGCACGCAGCTTGTCGGCGAAGCTCTCCATCCGCTCAGCGCGCCCGGCCCGCGGGTTGTTCCTGCAGTGGCTGGCTCATGAGCCCGACCTTGGGCACGCCGGCGGACTGCAGCAGCACCATCGCCTGGTAGATCATGCCGTAATCGGCGCGCTGGTCGCCCGCCACCAGCACGGGCAACTGCGGATTCTCCTTCACGAAAGCTGAAACCTTGTTGACCAGCGCATCGGCTTCGATCTCCTCCCGCTCGCCGGCGCCGAGCGTGAGAAACAGCTTGCCGTCCTGGTCGACGCTGACGACCGCGGGTTCCTTGTCGTTCTGGATCGACTTCGCGGCCGACTGCGGCAGCTCGATGTCGACGCCGAGGTTCATCAGCGGCGCAGTCACCATGAAGATGATCAGCAGCACGAGCATCACGTCGATGTACGGAACGACGTTGATCTCGGCCTTGAGTTTGCGCTTGTGGCGACGAAGGGACATTGGGGAGAGGCCGTGATTCGTGATTCGGGATTCGGGATTCGGTGGAGCGCAACGCCGCGCGACAGGTCAACGCAGTGGTGGGCGCCAGGGGGTTCGACCGGGCGCGCCGTGCTCAATCCTCGACGTGCGCCTGGCGCGCGAGGATCGAGGAGAACTCCTCGACGAAGGTGTCATAGCGCATCGCGATGCGTTCGAGGCGCGTGGAGTAGCGGTTGTAGGCCCACACCGCGGGGATCGCGGCGAACAGGCCCATCGCGGTCGCGATCAGCGCTTCGGAGATGCCGGGCGCGACCATCGCGATCGTCGCTTCCTTGACGTTCGCGAGGCCCTGGAACGCGATCATGATGCCCCACACGGTGCCGAACAGGCCGACGTAGGGGCTGATCGAGCCGACGTTGGCGAGGAATTCGAGGCTGTGCTCGAGGCGCTCGACTTCGCGCGTGGAGGCGACGCGCATCGCGCGCTGCGCACCCTCCAGCAGCGTGCGCGAATCCACGCCGCGGCGCTGGCGCAGTCGCGCGAACTCCCGGAAACCCGCTTCGAAGATCGCGGCGCTGCCGGTGATGCGCTCGTCCCCGGCGCTGACGTCCTTGAACAGCCCGGCGAGGTCGGCGCCGGACCAGAAGCGCTCCTCGAATTCGTCGGCGCTCGCGTTGGCGCGGTCGATCAGCGCCTTCTTGCGGAAGATGATGAACCACGAAGCGACCGAGAACACGATCAGGATGCCGAGCACGAGCTTGACCGGCACGCTCGCGCCGAGCACCAGGCCGAGGACGTTGAGTTCCGAATTCATCGAGGGGAAATCCCTTGCAGGAGGTTGGTCGGGATGGGACGGGGCTTGAACGATCCGGCGTCGACGCAGGCGATGCGTACCCGCGCTTCGACCAGCGGTCGCGGCTCGGGTTCACGCCGCAACTGCTGGCGCACGATGAAACTCGCGCTGCGGCATTCCTCGACGTCGACCGTCGCTTCGAGCAGGTCGTCGAGCCGCGCCGGCGCGTTGAACCCGATTTCGATGCGATGCACGACGAACACGAGGCCATGCGCCTCGCGCAGCGCCTGCTGGCCGCAGCCGCCCGCTCGAAACCATTCCGTGCGCGCACGCTCGAGGAAATGCAGGTAGCGCGCATGATAGACGACTCCACCCGCGTCGGTGTCTTCCCAGTAGACGCGGCAGGGCCACGCGAAGGAAGGCGGGGAATCGGGAATCGGGAATCGGGAATCGTTTGAAGCCTTCCTGACCCCGCAACCCCGTCGCGGCCCCGGTGGACCGCTCTGACTATTCCCCATTCCCTATTCCCGATTCCCCGCCTTCGAACAGGTCCTGCGGCCGCCGCGGCAGCGCGAAGCCGAAGTGGCGCCAGCATTTCGCGGTGACCATGCGGCCGCGCGCGGTGCGCACGAGGTAGCCCTGCTGGATCAGGTAGGGTTCGATCACGTCTTCGATCGTGCCGCGTTCCTCGCTGAGCGCGGCCGCGAGCGATTCGACGCCGACCGGGCCGCCTTCGAAGTTCTCGATGATCATCGTGAGCAGGCGGCGATCGAGTGCGTCGAAGCCTTCGCCGTCGACCTTGAGCATCTCGAGCGCGGCCGACGCGACGTCGCGCGTGATGGTGCCGTTGGCGCGGATCTCGGCGTAGTCGCGCACGCGCCGCAGCAACCTGTTCGCGATGCGCGGCGTGCCACGCGAACGTCGCGCGATCTCGCCCGCGCCGTCCGCATCGCAGCCGATCTCGAGGATGCGCGCGGCGCGCCGCACGATCGCCGCGAGTTCGAGCGGACTGTAGAACTCCAGCCGCTGCACGATGCCGAAGCGGTCGCGCAGCGGCGCGGTCAGGAGCCCCGCGCGCGTGGTCGCGCCGATCAGCGTGAAAGGCGGCAGGTCGAGCTTGATCGAGCGCGCGGCCGGGCCCTCGCCGATCATGATGTCGATCTGGAAATCCTCGAGCGCCGGGTACAGCACTTCCTCGACGATCGGCGAAAGCCTGTGGATCTCGTCGACGAAGAGCACGTCGCGCGGCTGCAGGTTCGTCAGCAACGCCGCGAGATCGCCGGGCCGCTCGAGCACCGGCCCCGAGGTCGAACGCAGATTCACGCCGAGCTCGTTCGCGATCACGTGCGAGAGCGTGGTCTTGCCGAGACCCGGCGGGCCGAAGATCAGCACATGGTCGAGCGCCCCGCCCCGCCGACGCGCTGCCTCGATCGCGATCCCGAGCTGCTCGCGCACGACCGGCTGCCCGAGGTACTCGGACAGCCGCTGCGGACGTATCGTCGCCTCGGCGACATCGTCTTCGCGGGTGGCGCTGGCGGAGGTGAGGCGGTCGGGCATGGGGGCGAGGGGCGAGGGGCTAGGGTTTAGGGACTCGCGACTTGAAGCCAAGCGCGAGCGGCATCGGGACGATTATGCGGGTTTCGGAAGCGACGGACGTGCGCGAAGTAGTACGGCGGATGAACGAGCGACCGACATCGATCAAGCCGTGATCGCTCCATTCCCGGCGATCCCCAGCGCCAGGCCCCTGGTCCCTCGCCCCTTGGTCCCTCGCCCCAAGCCTCAGATTTCCACCTGCGTCCCCAGCTCGATCAGCCGGTTGCCGGGGATCTGGAAGAACGCGGTCGCGGGGATCGCGTTGCGCTGCATGAAGGCGAACAGCTTGTCGCGCCAGAGCGCCATGCCCGGGCGGTCGACCGCGACGATGCTTTCGCGGCTCAGGAAGAACGTCGTGTCCATCATGTCGAACGGCAGGCCGCAGGCGCCGATGCCCGCGAGCACGGCTGGCACGTTCGGGTCTTCGGCGAAACCGAAGCGCAGCAGCACCGCGTAGAAGCCGTCGCCGAGTGCATTGACCGCGACGCGCTCGTCGTCCTCGGCAAGTGGCGTCTCGACGATCTCGACGGTCAGGATCACGTTGCGCTCGTGCAGCACCTTGTTGTGCTTGAGGTTGTGCAACATCGCATTCGGAACGCCGTTCTCGTTCGCGGTCATGAATACCGCGGTGCCCGGCACGCGCAGCGGCGGGTGCGCGAGGATCGAGGTGATGAAGGGTTCGAGCGCGAGGCCGCCGCGGCGGATCTCGCGCATGACGAGTTCACGGCCACGCCGCCAGGTCGTCATCACCGTGAACACGAGCAGGCCGAGCGCGAGCGGGAACCAGCCCCCGTACTCGATCTTGTCGGCCACCGCGAGCAGCAGCACGAGGTCGATGCCGAGGAACAGCGTGCCGGCGAGCACCACGCGCGCAAGGTCCCAGCGCCAGATGCGGCGCGCGACGACCACCACCAGCAGCGTGTTCATGAGCATCGTGCCGACCACCGCGAGGCCGTAGGCCGCGACGAGGTTCTGCGAAGAACGGAAGCCGAGCACCGCGGCGATCGTGAGCACCAGCAGGATGCGGTTGACCCACGGCAGGAAGATCTGGCCGATCGTCTCCTTCGAGGTGTGCTGCACGCGCATGCGCGGCAGGTAGCCGAGCTGCATCGCCTGGCGCGTCATCGAGAACGCGCCCGAGATCACCGCCTGCGAGGCGACGATCGTCGCCATCGTCGCCAGCACGATCATCGGGATCAGCAACGGCTTGGGCACGAGCAGGTAGAACGGATTCGCCGCGGCCGACGGATCATCGAGCACGAGCGCGCCCTGCCCGAAGTAGTTCAGCACGAGGCAGGGCGACACCAGGAAGAACCAGACCAGCCGGATCGGCTTGCGCCCGAAGTGGCCCATGTCGGTGTAGAGCGCCTCGGCGCCGGTGATCGCGAGCACCACCGCGCCCATCGCGAACACCGCGAACTTGCCGTTGTGCACGAAGAACAACACCGCATGGTGCGGGCTCAGCGCGTAGAGCACTTCGGGCTCGCGCAGGATGCCGAGCAGGCCGAACACGCCGAGCGTGAGGAACCAGAGGATCGTGACCGGCGCGAACAACGGCCCCACGCGACTGGTGCCATGCTTCTGGATCGCGAACAGGCCGAGCAGGATCACGACCGTGAGCGGCACGATCCACGGATGCGCCGCGGGCGCGACGACCTCGATGCCTTCGACCGCCGACAGCACCGAGATCGCGGGCGTCACCACGCCGTCGCCGAAGAACAGCGCCGCGCCGAACAGGCCGATCACCATCAGCACCCAACGCGTTCGCCGGCTTTCGACGCCACGCTGCGCGAGCGCCATCAACGCCATGATGCCGCCTTCGCCCTTGTTGTCGGCGCGCAGGATGAAGGTCGCGTACTTGACCGACACCACCAGCACCAGCGACCAGAAGATCAGCGACAGCACGCCGTAGACGTTCTCGGCCCGCACCGCGACGCCATGCTCGCCGAACGCCTGGCGAAACGCGTAGAGCGGGCTCGTGCCGATGTCGCCGTAGACGACGCCGACCGCGCCCACGCACAACGCGAGGAGGCGCGAACGCGCACTGCCGGACTGCTT